>JANLIC010000324.1 GCA_024654125.1 Sulfuricaulis sp.
CACTCGCCGGGGTCAGGCGGATTACGCAAATGATCACGGGCTCGGCCTCATCTACAGCCTCGCCGCGGCGATGCAGGTCGCCGACCACTGGTCGCTTCAATTGCGGCTCAATCGTGTTGACGCGCGCAGGCAATTTGATACCAATGTGGCGCTCCTCGGCATAGGCTACCAGCTCGATGGCGCACCTGCGCGTTCGTCCGCTACTGCTTTATACCCGGCCCCCCGGCCGAACGAGGTCACGATCTTTGCCGGACAGACGATCGTCAACAGCTTCGAATCCGAACGCGGCTTAGCGGCCGGCATCGAATACCGGCGGGCGTTTTCCCGCCACGTTGAATGGACCGTGGGATTACTGAAGGAAGGCGACGGGAACCTCGTGCGCCGGAAAGGAATCACGGGTCAAGGCTGGCTCACGCAACGGGCACTGGACGATCGGATCAGCTTCGGGATCGGCTTAGGTCCGTACCTGGCGGTTGATCGCCGGAATGCGGGGCCAGCAGATGATAGTGAGCGCCTCGCGGGCATGATCTCGCTGAGCGCCCGCTATCGCTTCACGCCGCAATGGCATGTGCGGGTAACCTGGGACCGCGTACTCACCGATTACGATCGGGATACCGACGTGCTTCTGGTTGGCGCGGGCTATACGTTCTGACCAGGACTGTTTGACAGCATCGTTTAACGCTGTCCTCTTTCGGGTCAGACCTCGCTAACCCGCTTATTTCATGGGGCTGACCTCGTTAAGGCGAATGTCATTGTTTCAGAGGGCGGATAGTGGCGTGGGCGGACGTTGCTCAAAGAGCCTCTTGCAAAAAGGCGATTGCGAGCTTGAATATTTTCGCGGCGGGAGGCGAGAAGCGGAGGGTGCGGGCGGCCATTTCTGGCATGATGAGGTTCTCACGCCAACACCATAACGCCCGCAAAATGAATGCTACCCGACGCGAACTGATCATGCAACGATGGAACATGATCCAGCACGAACTGCTGCCGGAACTGAGGAACGACGTTGGTACGCTGACGCCGAAACTTGAGAAAGTGATCTACGTTCTGGAGTGGGTTCGGATCGAGGAATTCACCGAATCGACTTGGAGTGGCGTAGGCCGACCGCCGCACGAGCGGGGTTGGCTGGCAAATGCCTTCGTGGCCAAGGCGGTGTTGGGGCTGACGACCACGGTAGGACTGATCGAGCGCCTGACGATCGACCGCGCCCTGAAGCGCATCTGCGGTTTTCCGCTGTGCAAGAGGTTGCCCTCCGAAGCAACCTTCTCGCGCGCTTTCGAGGCGTTTGCTGAAGGGCGCTTGGCGGAACGTGTGCATGAGGCGCTCATCAAGGAGCACCTTGGGGATGAACTGATCGGGCACATCAGTCGCGACGGCACCGCCATCGAAGCGCGCGAGCGGCCGGTCTATCCCCAGTTCGCGACGGCGACGCCAGCCGCCCCAGCGCAATCCACCATTGCTCCTGTGGTCGAGGGTACGGCGGAAACAAGTACGGCAGAAGCCTTCGCGGTACCGGTGAGAAAGCGTGGCCGTCCCCGGCGCGGCGAGGTCCGCCTGCCGGCCAAGGAATCTCCCGTCCATCATCAAAGGCAGCAGACGTTGGCGCAAATGCTCGAGGACATCCCCACGGGGTGCGACCGTGGGACGAAGTGCAATGCCCAGGGATACAAGGTGAGTTGGAACGGCTATAAACTTCATCTCGACACCGCTGACTGCGGCGTGCCCATCGCCGCGTTGCTGTCTTCCGCATCGATGCACGACAGCCTGGCCGCCATTCCCTTGTCGTTGATCAGCGCGCAGCGCGTGACCAACCTCTATGATGTCATGGACGCCGCCTATTGCAGCACAGAGTTGCGCGACCATAGCCGCAGTCTGGGCCACGTTCCCCTGATCGACCACAATCCGCGACGCGGCGAGAAGATCGAATTCGCTCCCGCTGAAGCGGTCAGATACAACGAACGCACCGTCGCCGAGCGCAGCAATGCACGGCTCAAGGACGAGTTCGGCGGCAAAACCATCCTAGTCAAGGGCGAGGCCAAGGTGATGGAGCACTTGATGTTCGGCGTGCTGGCACTGTCCGCCGACCAGTTGATGCGATTGCGACAATGACACACATTCACA
>JANLIC010000329.1 GCA_024654125.1 Sulfuricaulis sp.
CCCAGCGGGCAGGCGGGATTCATGGTCTACTTCGGCACCGGCAAGTACATCGAAGTGAATGACAATACGCCCAGCGCCACGCCGGTACATACCTTCTACGGGCTGTGGGACAAGGACCCCACGAGCGGCAGTCTGAACACGCCAATCACTGACCGAAACGGTGATTTGCTGGCACAGACCATCACCGAGTTCACCGCGGGTACGGCAACTTATCGCAAAATTACATCAAATGCCATTCTGTGGGACGGTGTCGCCGGCGGCACGCACAAGGGCTGGCGCGTCGACCTGCTGACCGCTCAGGCGGCCAGCCTCGGCGAGATGGTGGTGTTCAAACCGAAGCTGCGCAGCACGCGCATCATCTTCACCACGCTGATCCCGGAAAGCGTGGCGTGCTCGTTCGGCGGCAGCGGGTTCCTGATGGAGCTCAGCTACGAGAATGGCGGCCGTCTGCCATTCGACGTCTTCGACATCAACAACGACGGTGTCTTCAACAGCTCGGACCGCGCCGGCCAATCGGACGTGATCTCCGGCATGAAAACCGCCCTCGGCGTGATGCCGGATCCAACCTTCATTGACGACCCGGCCAAGGGCCGTGAGATCAAGATCCTGACGGGCTCTTCGGGTCTGGTGCAGGCCGTCGCCAACAACCCGGGGCCCACGGCATCGTCCACCGGCCGCCGGTCGTGGCGTCAGCTCAAGTGATATCCTGTGGCAATGTTGAGACGCGACATCGGACCTGTTTCAACCTCCTTCTCGGCAACGGATTGGCGTGTCGCCGGGAAGGATGGGGGCAGCGCTGGTGCATCCCGTCTGGGGATGAACCCGTTACAGCCATGTAATCCGCCGCAGCGGCTGGACATCCTACGAGGATTACAACATGAACACACATAACCGGAAATTCCCCTACGGCACCGTCTACACCAGGAAACTGCGCGAGCGGGGGTTTACCCTAATAGAGTTGATGATAACCGTGGTCATCCTCGGCATCCTCGCCAGTATTGCCTATCCCGGTTACCGGAGTTACGCGACCCAGGCGCGGCGCGCAGATGCCAAGATTGCGCTGACCCAATTGGCGAATATGCAGGAAAGGTTTTTCACCGAGTGCAATCATTACGCCACCTCCCTGACGGGTCCGCGGGCATGCGGCGTTTCCGGCGACGCCCCCTCCTTCTCCGGCGGCAAGATCAATCTCCCGGCTACATCGCCGGATGTGCACTATGCCTTGTCGATCAGCCCCGGCCTGATCAATGCCGCCAGCTGCTCAACGATCACCTGCGGCTACACATTGATCGCCAATCCAAACGGCGCCGGTGTCACCGGCCGGCAGGCGGGCGACGGAAAGTTTCAGATTGACACCACCGGGAGAAAGGATTGGGACAAGGCTAACGATGACAGTTATTCGAAAAAGTGGACTGACAAATAATTAAGTCCGCTTGTTCGAATATTCAATCAGCGATTCCGGCGCGCAATAGTTTAGGCACCGGAAAAGAGATGTTCTCAACCTTCCCATGCTGTTCCTCGATAATTTCCGCGCCCCATTCGCGCAACCGCGTTATCACCTGTTGCACCAGTTGCTCCGGCGCCGAAGCACCGGCCGTCAGCCCGACCCGTTGCGCCCCCTCCAGCCACTCCCGGCGGATGTCCTGCGGTCCGTCTATCATATAGCCGCGCACACCCTGTCCTTCCGCCACTTCACGCAGACGGTTTGAATTGGAACTGTTGCTTGAGCCAACCACCAACATGACATCCACCGATTTCGCCAAAGCCATTACAGCATCCTGACGGTTCTGCGTGGCGTAGCAGATATCATCCTTTTTCGGTCCCTTGATATGGGGAAATCGCGCGCGCAAGGCATTGACGATCTTTGCGGTATCATCCATGGACAGAGTGGTCTGGGTCACATAGGCCAGGTTGGTTTCATCCTTTACCCGCATCCCAGTGATATCCTCGATCGATTCGACAAGATAAATCCCGCCGTCGGCCTGCCCCATCGTGCCCTCGACCTCGGGATGACCGGCATGACCGATCAGAATGCACTCCGTTCCATGGCTCCGGTAGCGCACCACTTCCATGTGCACCTTGGTGACCAGCGGACAGGTCGCGTCGAAAACACGCAGCCCGCGCTGCGCCGCCTCTACCTGCACGGCGCGTGAAACGCCGTGCGCGCTGAAAAT
>JANLIC010000339.1 GCA_024654125.1 Sulfuricaulis sp.
CGCGCGGCGCTGGTGGAAATCGCCCGTGACTTTCACGCGCGCGGCTGGATGGTGGGCACGGCGGGGAATCTTTCCGCGCGCGAGGACGATGGGCATTTCTGGATCACGGCCAGCGGCAAGCCGAAAGGGCGGCTGGAGGAAACCGATTTTCTGCTGGTGCGCATCCAGGACGGTGAGGTCGTTGAGCGCGTACACCGGGACAACAAGCCCTCGGCCGAGACGTCCATCCATCGCGCGATTTATGCACTGTTTCCGGAGGCGCGCACCTGTCTGCACGGCCATATCGTTAACGCCGCCATCGCCGCCGACCGCGCGCAGAAAGGCGCGAAGGGCCTGCGTCTCCCGGCCATCGAGATGATCAAGGGCTTCGACATCTGGCAGCAGCACCCGAAGGCGGACCTGCCACTGTTTGAGAATCACCTCGATGTCGCGAAAATCGCCCGGGACATCGAGGCACGTTTCAAGAAGGTCAGGCCCGCTGTCACGGCGCTCATGATCCGCGCCCACGGCCCGACCGTTTGGGGTAACAACCTGCAGGAGGCATATAACCGCTTCGAAATTCTGGAATACCTCCTGCATTATCAAGTGCTGTCCCGGCGCTGATTAACCGCAAGCCGGCTTCTGTTCTATCCCCGGGCCACAGTCTGGTATGGTGTCGCTATATGAAACGTTGGCGCATCCTGATATTCCTGTTGCTGACCGCCTGGCCGTTGTTGATGCTCGGCAAGGAGGCCTTGTCGCCCGATCAGCCCGCCGCCGTGGCGGGGAGCGTGATGATGCTTAATATCAGCGGCGCCATCGGACCGGCGACCAGCGACTACATCCACCGTGGCCTGGAAAAGGCCAAGGACGCGGGCGCCGTGCTGGTGGTGTTGCGCATGGACACCCCCGGCGGGCTCGATACCGCCATGCGCAAGATCATCCAGGACATTATCGGCTCGCCGGTCCCGGTCGTGACTTTCGTTTCTCCATCGGGCGCGCGCGCCGCCAGCGCCGGCGCTTACATATTGCTCGCCTCGCACGTCGCCGCCATGGCGCCCGCGACCAACGTAGGCGCCGCCACGCCAGTGCACATTGGCGGAGTGCCCGACCCGGGCGGCGGTTCCAAGCCACCGGAAAAGCAGAAGGATGACAAGCAGGACAAGGGAAAAAACGACAAAGACAAAAAGGACAAACCAGCCAAGGCCGACAAGCCGGGCATGGAGGAAAAGGCGCTGAACGACGCCATCGCCTACATCCGCGGCCTGGCGCAGATGCGCGGGCGCAACGTGGAATGGGCCGAGAAGGCGGTGCGCGAGGCTGATTCCATTTCCGCCGAAGAGGCGGTGAAGCAGAACGTGGCCGACCTGATCGCCGCCGACCTGCCCGACCTGCTGAAAAAGCTCGACGGCCGCAAGCTCACGCTGCAGGGCCGCGAGATCACACTGAAGACGCAGGGCGTGCAGCTCCAGGCCTACGAGCCCGACTGGCGCAACCGCTTGCTGGCGGTCATTTCCGACCCGAACGTGGCCTATATCCTGATG
>JANLIC010000012.1 GCA_024654125.1 Sulfuricaulis sp.
GACATGGCGGCATCCGGCATACGCCATCCCAGCAGCATGGTGACAGAGGCAGACGACCTCCCATATGAAAACGCCTGGACGGCGGGATCAGGTTCGGACGTGCTTCGCCGAGGCGTGGTCATGCACCGCATGCTGGAACGGCTCGCCAGTGGCCAGCCCCGGGTTATAATCGAGGATGCGCTGAGACGCGAGCTGGGTGAACGTCTGGAGGAAAGTGAATTCAATTCCTGGTGGCGGGAGGCCTGCCGCTTCATCGACCAGCCGTCCTTCCGCGATTTTTACGATCCTGCGCGTTATCAGGAAGCGCACAACGAAATGCCGATTCTGTACCGCGAGAGCGGACAGGATGTCTATGGCGTCATCGACCGGCTCATCATCCGGGAAAATGAAGTCCTGCTCATCGATTACAAGACCCATGCGTGCGCCACCCAAGAAAACATGGCGCAGCTCGCGCAGGGTTACTCGGAACAAATGCGTTTTTACGCTGCAGGGGTGCGGCGCCTGTGGCCGGAAAAGAAACTGCGGATGCTGCTGTTTTTTACGGCGTGCGGCGGGATCGTGGAACTGTCGGCATGAGTCAGGTCAGCGCGGCCTGCACCACGCGATTGCGGCCTGTCTCCTTGGCCTGATACAGCGCGTTGTCCACCTGCTGGAACATCCAGTAGGCCGGATCGGGACCGTAGGATTCCCCGCCCGGCAAAAGACAGCCGAGACCGACGCTAACAGTGACATCGAGGTCGATCCCTTCCGGAATCACGAAAGCGCTGTGTTCGACGCTGGCACGCAAGCGCTCGGCGATGGCTGCTCCGTGGGCAACCGTGGTGCCCGGCAGGAGCAATACGAACTCCTCGCCCCCGTAGCGCGCCAGCACGTCACTGCCGCGCAGGTCCTGCCCGAGGATGCTGGCTATCTGACGTAAAACGCGATCGCCGACCTGGTGGCCGTACTGGTCGTTTACCTGTTTGAAGAAGTCCACATCCACCAGCATGCAAACCAGCGGACCGGACTGGCGTGCCCAACGCTCCACCTCTTCCGCCAGACGGCGTTCGAAAAACCGGCGATTGGAAATTCCGGTCAGGGGGTCGGTAAGACCGTCGAGTTTCAATCTCTCATGATTGATGGCGCTGTCGACACACATGGCCGACACCGCCGCCAGATGTTCCAGCAGGTCCGTGGCGATGCCTGACATGAAATGGCGGGGATCCCGGCTGCCCTGATTCAGGCTACCGATCAAATCCCCTCGCCGGACCAGCGGGGCAATGGCCACCGAACCCGAAGCACAGGGATGCTCGGAAAAAAGCAGTGCATGGAGACGCTCATCCACCGGTCCGAGGCGGGGGCGCCAAGGACGAGTAAACAATTCATCCAGCCCCGGACGCGGCAACGCAATGAAGTTCTGCGAACGGGTTCCCGGTTCGAGGCCATCCTCGATGAGTCGCGTTAGTTCGTATTCGGGGTCGGCACACGCCACGGTAACGCAATCAATGCCGGGGAATGTCTCGGGTATACCTTCACTGATGATTTTAATTAATTCGGGAAACGATTGTGCCCCGATCATTCGAACTTCGATCTGGCGAAAACCCGACCAGATGCGCTCGTTGTCGCGCAATTGTTTGTCAAGCCTCGCCCATTCCCGATCCAGAGTTGTGGTTTCCTGTTCCATGTCTCCGTCTCGTCACTCGCTCACCCGGCGTGGCCCGGCGATCAGCCTTGGAGGCCTAGCATGCCTAAGAGCCGCTGCGCCGGGATATAACCGGGAAACACTTTACCATCATCGACGAAGATTGTGGGAGTTCCGCCGATTTCCAGGCGCTGGCCCAGCCGGTGATGGGATTCCACCGGATTTTCGCAGGTTTTCATGCTGAGCTTGCCGCCAGCCTTGGCAATGCCGATCGCCTTAACGCGATCCTCGGCGCACCATACCGCCACGGCACGTCGGTAACTCTCACCGTTGGGACCAGTCTGCGGATACATAAGATATCGCACTTTAACGCCCTGTTTATTGAGTGCCGGGACGTCGAGATGAAACTTGGCGCAATACGGACAGTCCACGTCGGTAAATACCGTGAGCGTCCGACGCGGTTTGTCGGGTCCGATCACAATCATGTTTTTTTCGCCCATGTTGTCAAGCAGGCGTGTGCGAATTACCCCACGTCGCTGCTCCGTCAGGTTGCTCCGCGATTTTACTTCCACCACGTCGCCCATAATCAGATACTTGCCATCACTCGTTGTGTAAAAAACTTTCGAGTTGTATTCGATTTCATACATCCCGGAAACGGGTGAGGGCTTGATCGTAGCCGAACTGAACTCAGGGAGAGAGCGCAGAAGGTTCGCTTTGATCTGCTTCATTTCCTGTTCATTGTCGGCGGCAGAAACGGAAATGCTCAGACTGGTAATGAAAAAGAGGAAAATTCTTAACATTGATAGGTTCTCGCTGTTCTAGAAGTTAACGGCCACGTCTCAGCCGGTCATGATCATACTGGTCGTCAGCGCCCGCTGCCAGCGTTAGACGGCCACGAATGATTTCGGTTCGTCTCATTTCATCGCCCGTTCCGCTTCATGAACCACGCGCGTCATGGGAATGATGCTGTCGGGATTGAGCGAAATGGACTCGATTCCCTGACGCACCAGCCAGGTAGTGATTTCGGGGTAATCCGATGGCGCTTGTCCGCAAATCCCTACGTATTTGCCAAGCTTGCGGGCCGCCTGAATCGCCATCTCCATGAGCTTCAGGACTGCCGGGTGACGCTCGTCGAAACCGGTGACCAGCCCCGAGTCGCGGTCGACCCCGAGGGTCAATTGGGTCAGGTCATTAGAACCGATGGAAAATCCATCGAGGTGTTGCAGGAACTCCTCGGCCAACAAGGCGTTCGCTGGAATCTCGCACATGAGATAGACCTTGAGCCCGGCTTTCCCGCGTTCGAGCCCGAGCCCGCGCATTGCCCCCAGCACCTTATTGACCTCATCCACGCTGCGCGCGAAAGGAATCATGACGGCGACATTCACAAGCCCCATATCCTCGCGCACCTGTTTGAGGGCGGCGCATTCCATGGCAAAACTTTCGTGAAAAGATTCAGAGTAATAGCGTGACGCCCCACGCAGTCCGAGCATGGGATTTTCTTCCTTAGGCTCGAAGCCGGCGCCGCCGAACAGTGAGGCATACTCGTTGGATTTGAAATCGCTGAGACGCACGATGACCGGTTTGGGATGAAACGCGGCGGCGATCGTGCCGATTCCTTCGGCCAGACGATTGATGAAGTAAGTTCGGCGGTCGGCATAACCGGCCGTCAGGCGGTCAATCTTCCTTTGCTCAGCTTTGCCGAGCTTGTCGTATTCCAGCAGCGCGCGAGGATGTGCCTGAATGCTGTGATTGATGATGAACTCCAGGCGCGCCAGTCCGATACCGTCACTCGGGAGAAAAGAGTGCTCGAAAGCCTGGTCGGGATTACCGAGGTTCATCATGATTTTCGTGCGTGGCCGTTGTGCGGAATCCAAAGCGATTCGATCCACACGGAACTTTTGTTCGCCTTCGAACACGTTACCGGTATCGCCTTCGGCACAGCTCACCGTCACCGGCGCGCCGTTGCCAATCGCCTCGGTAGCATCGCCACACCCGACGATGGCCGGAATTCCCAATTCTCGCGCAACGATGGCAGCATGGCAGGTGCGCCCGCCACGATTAGTAACGATAGCGGCGGCGGTTTTCATCACCGGCTCCCAGTCGGGATCGGTCATGTCCGTCACTAGGATTTCACCGGGGCGAAGCTGCGCCATGTCCGACGCCTGCTCAATCACGTGTACCACCCCGCTGGCGATACGGCGGCCGACGCTTTTCCCGGAGGCGAGCACCTTGCCGCGCGTTTCCAGGGAATAGACTTCATAGACATCGCGTGCCTCGCGCGAGCGCACCGTCTCGGGACGGGCTTGAACGATATAGAGCTTGCCATCCACGCCATCCTTGGCCCATTCGATATCCATGGGCCGGTCCTGGCCCGCGATCCGGGAATAATGCTGCTCAATCTTCACGGCAAACCGCGCGAGCTCCAGCACTTCGTCGTCTGTCAGGGAAAAGCGCTGACGCTCCGCCTCCTCGACCGGAATATTCTGTGTCGGATTCCCGCCGGTGGAATTCTGCGCATAGATCATTCTGATCGCCTTGCTGCCGAGGTGGCGCTTGAGAATGGGCCGCTTGCCGGCCAGCAACGTCGGTTTGAAAACATAAAACTCGTCCGGATTGACCGCCCCCTGCACGACGTTCTCGCCGAGACCGTAAGCGGCGTTGATGAAGACCACATTACGGAAGCCGGTCTCGGTATCCAGTGTAAACATCACGCCGGATGAAGCGATGTCGGAGCGCACCATTTTCTGGACGCCAATCGAGAGGGCGACCTGCTCATGGGCAAATCCCTGGTGCACGCGATAGGATATCGCCCGGTCGTTGTACAAGGAGGCAAAGACGCGCCGGCAGACGGTGAGCAGGTTTTCGGTACCGCGGATATTGAGGAAGGTGTCCTGCTGGCCGGCGAAGGACGCATTCGGCAGATCCTCGGCCGTGGCTGAACTGCGCACGGCCACTTCCGGTTCCGATCCGTTTCCTCCCGCCAGATTCCGGTAAGCCGCCGTGATCTCTTCGATCAGATCCGGTGGCAAATGGGCGTCGAAAATCCATCCACGAATCTCGGCTCCCACCCGCTCCAGCTGCGCAAGATCGTTAGAACTCACGCCTTGCAAACGTTGCTGAATTCGCTCAGTGAGATGATTGTGTTCGAGGAAATGCCGATAGGCCTCGGCCGTGGTGGCGAATCCGTCCGGGACTCGCACCCCCTCGGCACTCAGATGGCGAAACATCTCGCCAAGCGAGGCATTTTTTCCTCCGACCATGGGGACATCGTCCATCCCCAATTCAGAAAATGTGCGGATATAACGCATATCGAGCAAGCAA
>JANLIC010000033.1 GCA_024654125.1 Sulfuricaulis sp.
CAGCGCTTCCTGTCGCAGCCGTTTTTCGTGGCCGAGGTGTTCACCGGCACGCCCGGCAAGTTCGTGTCGCTCAAGGACACCATCCGCGGCTTCCGCGGCATCGTCGACGGCGAATACGACAGCTATCCGGAGCAGGCCTTCTATATGGTTGGTTCCATCGACGAAGTGGCTGAGAAAGCGAAAACTCTCTAAGAGAACAGCCCAACGCAGAGACGCAAAGAACGCGAAGATGATTAGAAATCGAAAAGCAGAATTGATTGGTAATTCTTTCCCTTTGCGCCTTTGCGCCTTTGCGTTGAGTTTTTAATAGTTATGGCTATGACAATACACGTCGATATCGTTTCCGCCGAGAAGGAGATCTACTCTGGCACGGCGGAAATGGTGTTCGCCCCGCTCGTCACCGGTGAGGTCGGCATTCTGCCGCGGCACGCGCCGCTGCTGGCGCGCATGAAGCCGGGCGAAGTGCGTGTGCGCAGTGGCAACGAGGATTTGTCGTTCTATGTCTCCGGCGGTTTGCTGGAAGTGCAGCCGCACGTCGTTACCGTGTTGGCTGACACGGCGCAGCGCGCCCGCGACCTTGACGAAGCCGCCGCGCTCAAGGCCAAGGAGCGCGCCGAGGAAGCGATGCGCAATCGCAAGACCGATATCGATTACGCCAAGGCCCAGGCCGAGCTGGCCGAAGCCATCGCGCAGCTGCGTGCCATCCAGAAACTGCGCGAGCGTACCCGCAAGTAAGCGGTGTCCGTTCACCCCTTTTTCATTTTCCGTTTATGACCGCTGTCGTTGCCAAAAACAAAGTCATTTCTCTCAATTACGTGGTACGCAATGAGAAGGGGGAAATGTTCGAGTATCGTGATCTGCCGATCGCCTACGTGCACGGTTCTGGCGCCGATCTTTTTCCCAAGATCGAACAAGCCCTGGAAGGACGCGCGGTCGGCGATCGGGTCGCGGTGCAACTGACCCCGGCCGATGCCTTCGGTGACCGTGATCCCAAGCTCGCTTTCACCGACGACATTGAAAACGCTCCGCCGGAGCTGCGCCGTATCGGCGCCGAGTTCGAGGCGCAGAACGCCAAGGGCGAGAGCATGCTGCTGACGGTGACGCGCATCGAGGGCGACAAGATCACGGTGGACGCCAACCACCCGCAGGCCGGCCAGACCATCAGTTTTGAGGTAACGGTGAAGGATATTCGCGACGCCACTCCCGAGGAAATCCGCGACGGCCGCCCCGCCAGCGACCTGCCGACACTGCAATAACCCGCGCCCCCGTTATTTCCTATAGTTAACGGATATGATGAAGGCCTCGTCCTGACCATGTCCGCCCCTCTCGAAATCGTCATCCTCGCCGCCGGTCAGGGCAAGCGCATGTATTCCGACATGCCCAAGGTGCTGCACGGCCTGGCGGGTAAGCCGCTGTTGGGGCATGTGCTCGACACCGCGCGTGTTCTCAAGCCAACCGCGATCCACGTGGTTTACGGTCATGGCGGCGAACAAGTGCGCGCGGCTTTTCCTCAGGCTGACATCAACTGGACGCACCAGACCGAGCAAAAGGGCACCGGTCATGCCGTGGCCCAGGCCATGCCTCAGGTCACCGATCAGGCCACCGTGCTCGTGCTCTATGGCGATGTGCCCCTGATCCGCCCGCAGACCCTCCAGGAATTGCTTTCCGCCGCTGGCAACGGGATTGCCCTGCTTACCGCGGAACTGGACCATCCCGGGCCTTACGGACGTATCCTGCGCAATGCATCCGGACGGGTGATCCGCATCGTGGAAAGCAAGGACGCCAGCCCGGAAGAGGCCAAAGTACGCGAGGTGAATACCGGTTTTCTGGCAGCCCCGGCAGGAAAACTCAAAAAATGGCTGGCAGGCCTTAAGAATCACAACGCCCAGGGCGAATACTATCTGACTGATATAATTTCCATGGCGGTGGCAGAAAAAGTGACGATCGTCACACATGCCCCCGGCGACATCGCCGAAATCCTCGGGGTCAACAGTAAACCGGAACTTGCCCAAGTGGAGCGCATGCATCAAAAACAGCAGGCCGAGAAGCTCATGCAACAGGGCGTGACCCTGCGCGACCCCGCGCGCCTCGATGTGCGCGGCGAGCTGACCTGTGGGCGCGACGTGGTAATCGACGTGAACGTCATCTTCGAGGGCAAGGTCTCGCTCGGCGACCGCGTGCAGGTCGGCCCGAACAACGTCATCCGCGACAGCACCGTGGGTGACGGCACCGTCATCCACCCGAATTGCGTCATCGAGCAGACCGACATCGGCGCCGACTGCCGCATCGGCCCGTTCGCGCGGTTGCGCCCGGAGACCAAATTGGCCGCGCACGTGCATGTCGGCAACTTCGTCGAGGTGAAAAAATCCGAAGTGGCTGAAGGCAGCAAGATGAATCATCTGAGCTACATCGGCGATACCACCGTGGGGCGCAACGTCAACATCGGCGCCGGTACCATCACCTGTAATTATGACGGCGCCAACAAGCATCGCACCGTGATCGGCGATAACGTTTTCGTCGGCTCGAACACGGCGCTGGTAGCCCCGGTAACCGTGGGCGCGAATGCCACCATCGGCGCCGGCTCGGTGATCACGAACCAGGCCCCGGCCGGCGAGCTGACGCTGTCACGTGCGCCGCAGGTGACCAAGCCCGGCTGGAAGCGGCCGGCGAAGAAAGAATAGTGTTTAGTGGTGAGTGTTAAGTTTCCAAAATGCTAACCTTAGCTATCAGCACTGAATACTTATAATTACTTAACACTTATCACTAAACACTAAACACTAAAGACTGAATTCCCTATGTGTGGCATTGTCGGCGCGGTCGCGCAGCGTAACGTGGTCCCGATTCTGGTCGAGGGACTGAAGCGTCTCGAATACCGCGGTTACGACTCGGCCGGGCTCGCCGTCCTCGGCGACTCCGGCACCGAGCGCCTTGATCGCGTGCGCGCGGTCGGCAAGGTCAAGGTGCTCGAAGACTCCATCCAGCAGCTCAAGACCGAGGGCCAAACCGGCATTGCCCACACCCGCTGGGCCACGCATGGCGTGCCGAGCGAGGACAACGCGCATCCGCACGTGAGCCACGGTGTCGTCGCCGTGGTGCACAACGGCATCATCGAAAACCACGAAAAACTGCGCAAAAAACTGCAAGAACTGGGTTATGAATTCAGCTCCCAGACTGATACCGAGGTGGTGGCGCATCTGGTGCATCATCATCTGAAGAAACAGAAAGACTTATGCAAGGCGGCGATGGCCGCGATTGGCGAACTTGAGGGCGCGTATGCGCTCGGCATCATTAGCCGCGACCAGCCGCACCGCCTGATCGCGGCGCGCAAGGGCAGTCCGCTGGTGGTTGGTGTTGGCATCGAGGAGCACTTCATCGGCTCGGACGTGCTGGCGCTGGCGCCAGTGACGCATAACGTGATTTATCTTGAAGAAGGCGACATCGCTGACCTGCGCTGCGCTCAGTACATGATCTACAATGCGAGCGGCAAGAAGGTCGAGCGACCGGTGCGCGTGTCCGAGGCTTCGGCCGATTCGGTCGACCGCGGCCAGTACCGCAGCTTTACCGAGAAGGAAATCTTCGAGCAGCCCAAAGCCGTGGCTGACACGCTCGAGGGCCGTCTCGGCAAGCACCGCATCCTGGAAGAGGCCTTCGGCGTTACCGCGGGACAAGTCTTCGATGAGACCCAAGCGGTGCAAATCATCGCCTGCGGCACCAGCTTTCATGCCGGCTCCGTGGCGCGCTACTGGATTGAAAGCCTCGCCGGGCTGCCGTGCGACGTTGAGATTGCCAGCGAATACCGCTACCGCAAGCACGTGGTGTTGCCGGGGACGCTGGTGGTGGCCATCTCGCAGTCGGGTGAAACCGCCGACACGCTCGCAGCGCTGCAGCAAACCAAGAAGCTCGGTTACGGCCACTCGCTCGCCATCTGCAACGTGCCGGAATCCTCTTTAGTGCGCGAATCGGAGCTCACTCTACTCACCCGCGCCGGTCCGGAGATCGGTGTCGCCTCGACCAAGGCCTTCACCACCCAGCTCACCGCCCTGCTGCTGCTCACCATCGCGCTCGCGCGTCGGCACGGCCTGACGCCCGAGAAGGAAAAGCAGCTGGTGGAGGAACTGGAACAACTCCCGGGACGCATCCAGAAGGTGCTGGAACTGAGCGAGGAAATTCGCCAGCTCTCGGAACGTTTCGTGGACAAGCAGCACGCGCTGTTCCTCGGACGCGGCGTGCACTATCCCATCGCCATGGAAGGGGCGCTGAAGCTCAAGGAAATCTCCTACATCCACGCCGAGGCCTACGCCGCCGGCGAATTGAAGCATGGTCCGCTGGCACTGGTGGACGCCAACATGCCGGTCATCGCGGTGGCGCCGAACGATGAGCTTTTGGAAAAACTGAAATCGAATTTACAGGAAGTCCGCGCCCGCGGCGGCGAGTTGTACGTGTTCTCGGTCAAGGGCACCAATGTGCGCGCCGACAACACCACCAAGATCCGCCTGCCCGAGGTGGGCGAGACCACCTCGCCGATCCTCTACACCGTACCGCTGCAACTGTTGGCCTATTACGTTGCCTTGGCAAAAGGGACAGATGTGGATCAACCGCGGAATCTGGCAAAGTCGGTGACGGTGGAATAATTCTTTCTACAGGAAAAAAGCCAGGAATGCTTAACCAAGATGTCCTTTTCCTGCTTTTGCTCTCGCAATCATTCGCTTTATTGCTGAATTAGCTTTAATAGCAAATAAATCTATCTCGGGATGTCTTTGTGGGAACACTCTGAAGATTTCATCTGCAAAGGCTTGTCCGATAGCTTCTACCCCACTAAAGTCAAACATAGCTATTTTGAATAGCTCAACTCTTGCAAGAAGCCTTTTTGCCTGTGAGCGAGATATGAGCTTGTCATTTCCATATTGTGCTAATTTTACTGGCACTACTGTTTTATTAAATCCGTAGTCATCTCCAGATGAAAAACGATCAAATATTTTCTTTGTAGTGCGTGCTGTATGGTTATTTAGTTTCATCCAGACAATCGTTCCATCTCCAGGTTTGTCACGTTCTAAAATCCAGTCTTCCTGATCACCAAATTTGTGAGAAAAAAACACACCTCCGGATAGGATATCGAAGTCGTCAAACATTCTAGATGAGAAAAAGATGCCTTCACCGGTATGATTTTTAGGGTCAGTAGTAAGCTTCCCTTTAGCGAGCTCAAGAATGGCATGTCGTTCATCTAAAAGATTCAATTCTGTCTGGATTTTCTTAAATATTCCTACCCCATTATCCCAAAGAAGCATTTCAGTGTTTGCTGCAGTTTTTCGAATTCGAACATTTATTACAGAGCCGCCAGAATGATCTATGGCATTGTTGAACATTTCTGTGAAACCGTAGTGCCAAATTTCTATAACGTTTTCTGGCATTTGTCCAAGCACAGCTGTTACATCGTTTCTCCAAACCAAGTCTTCGGCAGTCTCGCTTGATATTTCAAAACGTTCTTTCCATTCCAAGAGAGGACATAATTTATAAGATCGACTTCTAGTCTTTCCTGTCTCTGATATCGCGTGTTCAGCAGTCAGATTTTGTAGATGTTTATTGACGGCTTGGCGGGTTATTCCAAAGTGGTCAGACGTGAACCTGCTTATATCGGTCGGATGCTTTTCAACATGCTCCAGGATAAAATTTCGAACATCCTCACCCCGCGTGCGAACTCTAGGCATTTGCAACCACCTTTGAAATATTGTCAACCTTAATGACTATTATTGTCAACTCTATAAAATATATTGTCAACCATTAAGCTAATATGTTAGTTAAATTAGCGTAAATCCACAGCTTGATGATATTGATTGTTGTTACCATAGTGGCTTGGCCTCAGAACGGAAAAATTCGGCAACAGGAAGGTATAGGTCGCGAGCATGAGAATCGTCAGCGGCACGTCGGCGCGGAAGAATTCAGTTACCCTGGAGTAGGTAATGAAAGGGACTTCAATGAAAAATACAATTTTCCTCATTGGCCTTTGGGCCGCCACGGTATCTACTAGCATACTCGCTGAGCGTATCACCATCGATCAAGGCAATATTCCGTGGTTGGCTGCCAATTCTGCTTGCCAAGACGTGTATAAATCCTGCAACGCGTCATGTCAGTCACTTGAAGAACAGTGCTCCGGTAATCCCAATAAAAACTATGTAAAAGCCTGCCAAGCCAAGGTGCAAACCTGCCGGAAAAGATGCGCCAAATATTTGGCGGGCTGTTCCAGTTCAAATTAGCGGTAAAAGAACAAAACCAACGGGTAAGTTCAGAATGCTTAAAGCTTAAGCAATTCTGGCCTCGTTGATTTCCCAAGAAAGTGCAAAGCCTGGCCCAACGTCGGAGGCAAACTCGCCAGTGAAATCAGACTGTACAAAACCGAAAAGAACATGTAAGTTTCGCTCCTGAAAGAGAAGTCAGCGGAGTGGTATCGTAGTGGTTGCGTAGTATTCAGCCCAGGATCAGGAGAAGGAATCCATGGCAGCTGTACGCAAGCTTCCTCTGTCAGAAACACTGATTACAAAAATTCAACAGCAAATCAAGCTGCATTGCGAAGTCTTCTCCTCCGACACCATCGATCTGGAAACCTTCGGGCATATCCCCGGCGCCCGAAACCCTAAGAACACCGCACACTGGCCGGTCCGGGAGGCTTTTGACTACTTTCATCACCTGGGAACCGGGCGACTGACCGGCACAATTTTCAAGGTTTTGGAGCGCGAGTATTTCGGGATCGGTTCCCATCAAACTTCCCTCTCGTTCAGTTTCACTATCGATGATCGCATCCGGTCGGAGTTGCCGGCGATGCTCGATGTTTACGCACAGATATACGATGCGGAAAACCGAGTGCGTTTTTTCCTGCATCAGAAGTTGCAGGATAAATACGGCCCGAATTTTGTTTTTCATTTGCCGACACATGTCCGGGACCGGATCGAGCACGAGAAGTTGCGCCATCACAACTATGTCATCGACCCCCTTCGCGGTGACCTGGAGTTCGCCCACCTCAGCGATCTGAAGCGGATCATTGACGCCAACGAGGAGTTTGTAGCGGATAATCAGGTGCGCGCGGTCCTGCTGCAGAAAATCGAATACCTCAATTCCATCCGTCACCTGGCCTCGCACAACAACCTGATTTTGCCGGCTGAAATCATGCGCATCCGGGATCACTGCGAACTCATCCGCCTGATCATCGGAACCGGGACGTTGGGCCTGGCGCCTTTTTCTCCTTCTCCGGCCGGATCGAAAACGGACAAACGCACCACTGGCCGTGAAACGGCGGCCAACACGGTCGAAATCGAAACCGAGTTAGTTTGAAACACTCAAAAAAGGGACGTAGGGGTTAAACTTTAGTCACTTCCCCGTGCCGACACAGTCCCGGAAGATGTTTTGGTTCGCTGAACTCGTGCCTATCGCAAATGCGGGGGAAGTGCCCCGCCCCGGCTGAATATCCCCGAACGGCGCGCCGTCTCTGGTAAAATCCGGCAATGGATGTCTCCCCCCTGATGGACGATCTCAACGATGTGCAGCGCGAGGCCGTGGGCGCCCCGCCGGGGCCGCTGCTGATTCTGGCCGGGGCCGGCAGCGGCAAGACGCGCGTGTTGACCCACCGCGTGGCCTGGCTGGTCGGCGTGGAGGGCGTGTCGCCGCATTCGATCCTGGCGGTGACCTTCACCAACAAGGCCGCCCACGAGATGCGCGGGCGCATCGAATCCATGTTGCAGGCGCCGCTCGGCGGCATGTGGATCGGGACCTTCCACGGCCTGTCGCACCGATTGCTGCGTTCGCACTGGAAAGAAGCCAATCTGACGCAGACATTTGCGATTCTCGATAGTGAAGACCAACTCAGAGTCATCAAGCGGATCATGAAATCGATGAACATGGATGAGGCCTACTGGCCGCCGAAGCAGGCCATGTGGTTCATCAACGGTCACAAGGAGGAAGGCCGGCGTCCGAAGGACATCGGCGAGACCAACGACCCGACCCAGCGCGAGTTGCGGCGCGTGTACGTCGCATACGAGGAGACCTGTCAGCGTACCGGGCTGGTGGACTTCGCCGAGCTGCTGCTGCGTGCCTGGGAACTGCTGCGCGACAACCAGACCATGCGCGACCACTACCAGGCGCGGTTCCGCCACGTGCTGGTAGACGAGTTTCAGGACACCAACCGGATTCAATACGCCTGGCTGCAAATGTTCGTCGGGCCCGAACGCAACCTGTTCGTGGTCGGCGACGACGACCAGTCCATCTACGGCTGGCGCGGCGCCAAGGTGGAAAATATTCTCAAGTTCGAAAACGACCACCCCGGCACGCGCACCATCCGCCTCGAACAGAACTACCGCTCGACCGCCACCATCCTCAAGGCCGCCAACGCCGTCATCGGTAACAACACCGGGCGTCTCGGCAAGAACCTGTGGACCGCGGGCGAGGAAGGCGAGCTGGTGCAGTTCTACACCGGCTATACCGATTACGACGAGGCGCGCTTTGTGATCGACCGCATCCAGGATTGGGTGGCGCGCGGGCATGCGCGTGCCGAGTGCGCGGTGTTGTATCGCTCTAACGCCCAGTCGCGGCTGTTCGAGGAACGCCTGATCAACGAGGGCATCCCCTATCGCGTCTACGGCGGGCTGCGCTTTTTCGAGCGCGCCGAGATCAAGGATGCGCTCGCCTACCTGCGGCTGATCGCCAGCCGCCACGACGACCCCTCGTTCGAGCGGGTGGTGAACCTGCCCACGCGCGGCATCGGCGCCAAGACCGTGGACGCGCTGCGTGAACTGGTCAAGGCGGAAAAAATTTCCCTGTGGCAGGCGGCGCAAAAGCTGCTCTCCGACACAGCTTTGCCGGCACGGGCGCGCGAGGCCTTGCATGGTTTCCTGCAATTGATCGAGCGCATGGCGGCCGAAACGGCCGGGCTCGCCCTCGGCGAGATCATGGAGCATATGCTGGCCGGCAGTGGCCTGATCGAGCACTACAAGAAGGAAAAGGGCGAAAAGGCCGAGTCGCGCGTGGAAAACCTGGAGGAATTGATCAACGCCGCGCGCGGCTATGAGCACGACGAGGCCGAAGGCCTCGACCCGCTGTCCTCGTTTCTGGCGCACGCGGCGCTGGAGGCCGGCGAGGGCCAGGCCGAGGCCTGGGAGGACTGCGTGCAGCTCATGAGCCTGCACTCGGCTAAGGGGCTGGAATTCCCGCTGGTGTTTCTGACCGGCCTGGAAGAAGGCCTGTTTCCACACCAGCACTCGCTCGAAGACCCGACCCGGCTCGAGGAGGAACGGCGGCTGTGCTACGTCGGCATGACCCGGGCGCGCCAGCAGTTGATTTTGACCCAGGCCGAGCTGCGGCGCCTGCACGGCAACGAGCACTACACCAGCCCGTCACGATTTCTGGGCGAGATCCCGGAAGAATTAATCCAGGAAATCCGCGCCAAGCCTGCGGTTTCGAGCTACCCCAGCGCCAAGCTCGCTACTGGTCTGCCGACCCAGGAAGCCCCGGCCGGCGGCATGCGCCTCGGCAGCCGGGTGCGCCACGGGACCTTCGGCGAAGGGGTGGTATTACGTTACGAAGGCCAGGGGGCGCATGCACGGGTGCAGGTCAATTTCGAGGCCGCCGGCACCAAATGGCTCGTCATTGGCTACGCCAAGCTCCAATCCCTCTGAGCCCACCTTCCCTTGCATCCCCGGGAGATGAACTATAGTTAAAAGTAAGAAAAACCCAGTAAACACCGGTACAACCGGGTAGAGATAACAACGGGGATTCTCTTGAAGGAAACGAGGAGCGAGGGCAGTACGACGTTGAAGGCCATGCTGGCCATCGTGGTGATTATTTTCATTGCCGCGGTGCTGATTATGTACGGCCTGCTCTACCTGGGCACACAGAACAACACCGATTTCATCCTCCTTGTCGGGATTCTCACCGCCGTCATCACGGCGCCGCCGATCTACTGGCTGGTGCTTAGCCCTATTCGTCAGGAATACATCACACGTCTGCGCGGCGAAGGCAATAACGATGACCTGAGTCTCATGGCCATCACCGACCCGCTCACGCACATCATGAATCGCCGCGGCATCACCGTCGGGCTGCTCGACGCCATGGCCCAGGCCGAGCGTTACCGCACGCCGCTGACGGTGGCCATGGCCGACATCGACCTGCTGAAAGAGATCAACGCCAGTTACGGCCGTGGTGGTGGCGACCGCGTGCTCAAGGACGCGGCCGGCGTGATGGCCGACGCCCTGCGCATGCCGGACAAGCTCGGGCGCTACGGCGGCGAGGAATTTCTGATCGTGCTGCCGCACACCAGCTTGGTTCAGGGCAAGAAGATTGTTGAGCGCATCCGCAGCTCGGTCAGCAAGTGGGACTTTGACGTGGGCTCGAAGAAGATCCGTCTGACCATCAGCATCGGCGTCACCCACTACAAGATCGGTGAAGATCTCGAACAACTGATGTCGCATGCCAGCAAGGCCTTGCAGCAAGCCAAGCAAGGCGGCCGCAATAAGGTTGTGGCCAGCAAGGATCGCTAGTTCTTTCTCCGTTCTCCTTTCTCGCTATTTGTAATTGATAAGCCTGTCAGACTTGCGCCGCCGTTTTGCGGCGCGCAGAATCCCCGTTCGTCCCACGCGGAGAAAAACAATCATGAAACGACGCGATGTTCTCAAGGGCGCCGGCCTCGGGTTGATGGGCGTGGCCGTCGCCGTGCGTGCCGACGAAGCGCCCGCCATCCGCTGGCGCCTAACCTCAAGCTTTCCCAAGAGCCTGGATACCATCTACGGCGCGGCCGAGCGCGTGGCGCGGCGCGTCGGCGAGATCACGGACGGCAAATTCCAAATTCGGGTATTCGCCGGGGGTGAGATCGTGCCGGGCCTGCAGGTGCTGGACGCCGTGGGGCAGGGTACGGTCGAGTGTGGTCATACCGCCGGTTATTACTACGTCGGCAAGAACATGGCCTTTGCCTTCGAAACCACGCTGCCCTTCGGCCTCAACGCACGCCAGCAGATTGCCTGGATGTATGCCGGCGGCGGACGCGAGCTGATGCGCGACCTTTATAAAAGCCACGGGGTGCAAATGTTCCCGGGCGGCAACACCGGGGTGCAAATGGGCGGCTGGTTCCGGCGCGAGATCAAATCTATCGCCGACCTGAAGGGCCTCAAGATGCGCATCCCCGGCATCGGCGGCCAGATCATGGCGCGCCTCGGCGCGGTGCCGCAGACGCTGGCCGGTGGCGATATTTACCCGGCACTCGAAAGCGGCGCGCTCGACGCCACCGAATGGGTCGGGCCCTACGACGACGAGAAGCTCGGTTTTCACAAGGTCGCGAAACATTATTACTACCCCGGTTGGTGGGAGCCGGGCCCGCAAATTTCTTTCTATGTGAATCTCAAGAAATGGCAAGAGTTGCCGCCGGCCTATCGCGCCGCCTTCGAGGCCGCGACGGCCGAGGCCAATCTCTACATGCTCGCCGAATACGATGCTAAAAATCCGGCGGCGTTACAGCGCCTGCTGAAGCAGGGCGTGAAGCTGCACGCCTTTCCCAAGGACGTCATGCTCGCAGCGCGCAAAATCGCCTTCGAGATGTACGAGGAAGAGGCGCGCAAGAATGCGACCTTCCGGCGCATCTATGTCGAATGGAAAAAATTCGCCGCCGCCAGCGACCAGTGGTTCAAGGTGGCCGAGTCGTCGTACGCGAATTTCATGCACTATGTGAAGTGACCGCGCGTAGGCTATAAAAATGAACGCCTCAGCGCTTTGCGGAAGCGCCAGATCGCAATCAACAATACGACCAGTCCGATCACACTTCGTGAAGTGGAGAACGATAACTAGGCACGAGGATTCTTTATGACATATCGAAACTTAACCCGCGCTGTTATTGCAATGCTACTTGTTGTTTCTGTTGCGGGCTGTGTCTCAACAGATGAGATAATGAGAGCTTGGGTGGGAGCAAGCGAGTCGGATCTCTTGTCTCGTTGGGGCGCGCCAGATTCGAGTGCTCAAGCTGGTGACGGGAAGAGAGTGCTAACGTGGAAGACTCTTTGGAATGACTCAGGCAATCTGTATACATGTCGGAAATCGTTCACGATTGGTACCGATGGTAAGGTAGAGCGCTGGTCATACGACGGTTGTCCTGCTTACCAATTAAAGAAGTAGGAATAAAGTACCAAAACTTGGTCTAACAAGCGCTTGGATGCGAACGCGGTGAGACGGAGCTGTGTTTTCTGTTGTATTTGTGGCCCGTGCCGCTCAAGATGGCGTTGGACATAGCCGTGAATTCTGACACCTCACTCTGGAACTTCACTGCGCTTGTGCCGTTGGAGAGGCGTCAGAGGCTGCTTGCCGTAACGAGCTTTGAAGAAATAATCCAAGGCATAGCCCGCGGCACTATTGACTACTTTGTGGCCCAATCATGGCAGGGTAATTCCCGCGCTTTCTTTAGAGTCCATGTAAGCGAACCCGACTACGATGCATTTTTTAACTCACCAAACGGCTACCGGGCTCAATACTGTCTCAGCACCGAAAATGGAGAAGAACAGAACCGTCGACTAATCGAGGCGATCACACCGATGTGCCTTGAATATAGCAAGAGAAACGAACAGCACGAATTCCCAACCGAAAAGGTCCTGGCGTCCCTTCTGGGTATCGATGTCAAAGTTTGGATTACTGAAAACGACTTACCCGATGTTGACGAAGTACATATCAATTTCGGTCCGTGGGTGGCTAAAGCCGAAGCCTCAACAAAAGGTGGGCTAGCTGATCAAGCGGCAAGAGCTAGTGCGTCGGTTGGAGTGCTCGCGCCAGTCGGAACGCACATTGAGATAAAGGGTGCTTGGCTGACACCACAGGGTAATGAATGGCGAGATCCTAATAAGGCGCTCAGGGCGCAGGAGATTCGCGATTATGGTTTCACCTAAAAAGTGCATGCCCAACAAGCCCTTCGAGTCGACGCCGATTACGGCGCGCCATGTTTCCTGCTGCCTCTGCGGCGATGCGGCTCAGCCAGAGCTTCACCTCCACTCTGGCGGCAGCAGGTAACTGGCACCAGGATCGGACTCCACCGGGACATCCACGATTCCGCTTTCGGCGGCGATGGGTGCATGGCCCACGATTTCCGGAAAAATAATCACGATCGCCACCATCAACAGCTGCAACAGCACGAACGGCACCGCGCCCCAGTAGATGTCGGCGGTGCGCACGCTCTTGGGCGCGACACTACGCAGGTAAAACAGCGCGAAGCCGAAGGGCGGGTGCAGGAACGAGGTCTGCATGTTGATGCCGAGCAGCACGCCGAACCAGATCGGGTCGATGCCGAGCGCGGCCGCGACTGGCGCCAGCAGTGGCACCACGATGAACGCGATCTCGAAGAAATCCAGAAAGAACGCGAGAGCGAACACCAGCAAATTCACCACTATCAGAAATCCGATCGCACCGCCGGGCAGACCCGTCAGCAGGCTCTCGACCCAGAGATCGCCGTCCATGCCGCGGAACACGAGGCTGAACACGGTCGAGCCGATGAGGATGAAAATCACGAAGCTGGTCAGGCGTGCGGTTGAGTCCATGGCCTGCCGCGCGACATCCAGCGTCAGGCGCCGGCGCAGCGCCGCCAGCACCAAGGCACCGCTCGCGCCCAGCGCGCCGCCCTCGGTGGGCGTGGCGATGCCGAGAAAAATCGTCCCCAGCACCAGAAAAATCAGCACCAGCGGCGGAATAAGCGAGACCATTGCCCGCCGCGCCAGGGCCGCCCCGCGCAGGGTTCGGGCCGAGGCCGGCAACGCCGGGGCGGCGTCGGGCTTAAACAACGTGACGCCGAACACGTAACACAGATACAGTCCGGCCAGCGCCAGGCCCGGGGCCAAGGCGCCGGCGTACATGTCGCCGACTGAGGCGCCGAGCTGGTCGGCGAGCACGATCAGCACGATCGACGGCGGCACGATCTGCGCCAGCGTCCCGGAGGCGGCGATGACGCCGCTGGCGAGGCGCTTGTCGTAGCCGTAGCGCAGCATGATGGGCAGCGAAATCAGGCCCATGGCGATGACCGTCGCCGCCATCACGCCGGTGGTGGCGGCCAGCAGCGCGCCCACAAGCACGACGGCGAAGGCCAATCCGCCGCGCACCCGGCCGAACAGCTGGCCGACGGTGTCGAGTAGCTCTTCGGCCATGCCACTGCGCTCCAACACCAGCCCCATGAACGTGAAAAACGGAATCGCCAGCAACGCCTGATTGGTGACGATGCCGTAGACACGCTCGGGCAGCGCCTGCAGGAGATAGAAATCGAAGAACCCCAACTGGATGCCGATGATGGCGAACAGCAATCCATTGGCCGCGAGCGCGAATGCCACCGGGTAGCCGAGCAGCAGGAACAGCACCAGCCCGGCGAACATGAGCGGCGCCATGACGGCGAAACTCATACTTCCTCCCGCGGCAGCTCGCGCGTAAGTTTTCCTTTACCGCGAAGAAAGGCGATGCGTTTGATAATTTCAGCCACGCCCTGTAGCGCGAGCAGCGCGAAACCGAGCGGGATGAGCAGCCGCACCGGCCAGCGGATCAACCCGCCGGCATCGGGCGAGATCTCGCCGCTTTGAAACGAATCGACGAAACCGGGGACGGCGAACCACACCATGAGCCCGCACAATGGCAGCAGGAATAGCAGCGTGCCGAGGAGATCGATCCAGGCGCGCGTGCGCGCGCTGAAGTGGCCGTAGATGACATCGATGCGCACGTGGCCGTTGTGCTTCAGGGTATAACCGGCGGCCAGCAGGATGATGGCAGCGAACAGGTACCACTGGATTTCGAGCCAGGCATTGGAGGAGCGCCCCAACCCGTAGCGCGCCAGCGCGTTCAGCGCCGATATAAGAGTCGCCGCGCCGACCAGCCAAAGCACCACGCGGCCAATATGGTCATTCGCGGTGTCGATAGCCCGGGCGATGGCGTTAAGGAATTTCATGGATCGTTATTTTTGGAAATAACGGCTAAGACTACCGGGATCGGAACAAAGGCTGAAGCCGCGTCTCACGCCGCCAGCATCGCTTCCACGACACCGCTCCAGGCGGCGGCGAGATTGGCGCGATTATAGCCCCCGCCGCCCATGGCAATGATCCGCCCCTGACAGAACTCATCGGCCAGCGCGCACAGGCGCGTCGCGGCATGCGCGTGCGCCGCGGGCGTGAAGCGCATGTGGGTGATGGGATCGCCGGCGATGGAATCGGCCCCGGCCTGCAGGATGATAAATTCCGGTTTGCTGGCGCGCACGAATTCTTCGACCCGCGGCCACACCCGGTGAAACGCGGCATCGTCCGCGCCGGGTTCAAGCGGGAGATTGAGCTTGGTGCCCTTGGCTTTCCCCTTGCCGGTTTCGGATGCCGCGCCGGTGCCGGGGTAGAGATAACGCCCGTCCTCGTGGATGTCGGCGAAGATCAGATCGGGATCGTCCTCGAAGGAATAGAACACGCCATCGCCGTGATGCGCGTCGATGTCCACGTAGGCTACGCGCTGTATGCCATGGCGTTGTCGCAGCGCCTCGATCAGCACGCCGATGTCGTTGAATACGCAGAAGCCAGCGGCGCTATCACGGCGCGCGTGATGCAGGCCGGCAATCGGCACGAACACGCGCTGGCACCGGCCGGCGAGAATATTTTTGAGGCCGTCCAGCACCGAACCCACCACCACTGAGCCTGCCTCAAATACGCCGGGAAAGGCGGGTGTGTCGCCGTGGTCGAGAAAACCCTCGCCGGTTTGCGACTGGTGTTGGACGCGCGCGATGTAGTCACCGGTGTGAAAGCGCGCCAGATCCTGTTCCGCGCAGGAGACCGGGGTGCCAAGGCCGGTCTTGCGATCAAGCCCCTGCCTGGTCATCTCGCGCCAGAAGGCGTCCAGGCGGTCCGGCCCGAAGGGATGCCCGCGGCCGAAGCCGTAGCTCGCTAGGGATTCTCCATAATAGGTCAACATCGGCATAACGCGGATTATAAGTCCCCGTCGCCGCGCGACTCACGCGCGGAATACGATCAAGGGTGAATCGTGGGAAATTCGGGAGGGTAAAGCTTGCGGTAACTGCAATAAATCGCCGCGATGAACAGCGGCAGCGCCGGGAAGCCCAGGCTGATCAGAAGCAGGTAACCAAGCCAGACAGATTTGGCAAACGCCACCATGATGATGAGGTAGAAAAGAAAAAACGGAAGCACGAGGGCCAGTTGCGTTTGGGCGTTTTCCCGGCAGGTGGTGAAGCTTTCGGCGATCGCGTCCAGCGGCTGACGATTTCCCAGGACCGTGAGGGGGACGCTGTAAAGCAGGCCCATGGCCAGCAGCACCGACAGCCCCGCGACCAGCAGCATGCCGAGCAGCGTGGTGAATTGAGTGAATCCGCTCTGGGCCGCCGTCAGTCCCGAGACCACCGAGCCGCCGATGAGGAGATAGCTGAAGATCTTCACCAGGACGACGAGCCCCAGGGTGACGATGCCGAGCAGCACCGCGCCGAACATTTTGTTCTCTTGGGTAAAGATGCGCATCAGTTCCTGCGCCGGCTGGGCGATCCACGTCTGCAGCACGGACGGGAAGGAAACGGGCTGAGCCATCGGCGCTGGCGACGGGCCTTGCGGCTCCTGCGCGCGGCCCCAGAACACGCTGGCCACCAGCATGGGCGAGACGAGAATCAGCAGCAAATGGCCCATGAAGGGAATCAGCGTCAGCAGAAACCCGAGGGCAAAATAAACCAGGGTCATGCCGAACCAGAGCGATTTTTGCGCCAGCACCAGCCGCGCGCCGCACGCGATCCAGGATCCCGCCTGACGCAAGACGGAGTTTCCCCGGCGCGGCTCCTCAACCGGTGAGAGAGGCTCGTTCATGCTTTCGTTTTGACGGTGTGCATGGCGGATGTCGTCTTTGTCCCGGGGGTGGCACGACGGTCAGAAGCGCTTGATCACCCAGGTCGGGATGGCGAGGCGCGTTTCGAAATCGCTGCGGCGGAACTGGCCGCTGCCTTCCTGGTCGATGAGGTAGTAAGGCTTGCCCTTCTTCGGGACCACCTTGATCATGTAGAGCCGCCCGTTCAGCCGATACTCTTCGTGAATCTCCGTACCCTTGGTGGTGATCGTGATTTCCGGTTCCGGCTCGCCGCTGGGAAGGTCGGGCATGGCGGGCGGATTATAGTTTTCCGGCGGTGCCGGAGGGCTCGGCACGGCGGAGAGAGGCTCGGTCTTGGCCGCGCTCGCGGCCGGCTCGGCCGACAGGGCCGGCGCACTGAGCAAAGCCAGAATGAGAAAGCAGGCAAGGCGCATGGGCTGTGGTGTCAGAGATTGAGTTTGATTTCTTGTTCCGCTTCCGAGGTCTCGAAGCCGCTTTCCTCATAATACCGGAAGATTACGTCCAGCACCTCCTCGGCGCTGTTCACCACGCTCAGCAGGTCCAGGTCGTTCTTGTCGATGACACCCTCGCGGATCAGCGTTTCCCGGAACCAGTCCAGCAGCCCGGACCAGAACGGTGCGTGCACCAAGATGATGGGGATGCGCGTGCTCTTGCCGGTCTGGATCAGGGTGAGCGCCTCAACTAGCTCGTCGAGCGTGCCGAAGCCGCCGGGCATGCAGACGTAGGCCTTGGCGTATTTCACGAACATGACCTTGCGCGCGAAGAAGTGCTGGAAGGTGAGCGTGATGTTCTGGAATGGATTGGCGTGCTGCTCGTGCGGCAGGCGGATGTTCAGGCCGACGCTCGGGGACTTGCCGGCGTAGGCACCCTTGTTGGCGGCTTCCATTAATCCCGGTCCGCCGCCACTCACCACGGAAAATCCGGCGTCGGAAAGTTTGCGCGCGATGTCCTCGGTCAGGGCATAATAAGGATGATCCGGCGGCGTGCGCGCCGAGCCGAAGATACTGACCGAAGGCTGGATCTGAGTCAGCCGCTCGAAACCCGCCACGAACTCGGCCATGATCTGGAATATCTTCCAGGATTCGCGCGACATGGTCCCCGAGGGCGCGACCTCGACGCGGAATTGGGAGTCGGCTCCGTTGGGTTTGGGGTACGGTGGTTTTTTATCGTGGGGATTTCCGTCATTCATGATAATGAAGACCTACTTCGTTCGTCTTGTCATAAGAGACTTTTAGCACAGAAGTGGCACAGAGATGTGCCGGTTACGGAGCCAAGGACGCCAACCATCGACCACCAGCCAAAACCCCTGTACCGCCATGAGCCCTAAGACTGGAAACAAGAAAAAACCTGCCCGGAAGGCGCCGGCACGCGGCAAAAAACTGAGCCCACTGATCCTGGTGGATGGCTCATCCTATCTCTACCGCGCCTTCCACGCCATGCCGGCGCTCGCCAATTCGCGCGGCGAGCCGACCGGAGCGGTGTACGGCGTGACCAACATGCTGCGCCGCCTGCTCTCGGACTACGACACCGAATACATGGCGGTGGTGTTCGACGCCAAGGGCAAGACCTTCCGCGACGACATCTATCCCGAGTACAAGGCCAACCGCCCGCCGATGCCGGACGAGCTCGTGACCCAGATCGAATCCATCCACGCCATCGTGCGCGCGCTCGGCCTGCCGCTGCTCCAGGTCGGGGGCGTGGAGGCCGACGACGTAATCGGCACGCTGGCGCGCGCCGCGGCCGCTGAGGGGCGCGATGCCGTGATCTCCACCGGCGACAAGGACATGGCGCAGCTGGTGGATGGGCACGTCCAACTGGTGGACACCATGAAAGACGCGGTCTACGACCGCGACGCGGTGGTGGCGAAATTCGGCGTGACGCCGGAGCAGATAGTGGATTATCTCACGCTCGTCGGCGACACCTCCGACAACATCCCCGGCGTGCCCGGCGTTGGCCCCAAGACCGCGGCCAAGTGGTTGCAAGAATATGGTTCGCTCGAAAACATCGTGGCGCACGTGAACGACATTGAAGGCCGCGTGGGCGAGAGCCTGCGCGGAGCCATCGGGCACCTGCCGATGTCGCACCAGTTGGCCACCATTAAGTGCGACGTGGAGTTGAAACTCCAGCCTGCCGATCTCAAGCGCACTGAGCCGGATAACGCGCGCCTGCGCGAATTGTTCGCGCGTCTGGAATTGAAGACCTGGCTGGCCGAGCTGGGCGGCGCCAATGCCCCCGCGGCCACGGCCACGCCGGCGGCGATGAACGCCCAGTATCAAATGATCACCGACATGAAGGCGCTGGACGCCTGGCTGGCGCGGCTGGCGCAGGCGAAATTGTTCGCCTTCGACACCGAGACCACCAGTCTCGACGCGCTCCAGGCCGAGATTGTCGGCGTGTCTTTCACCGACCGCGCCGGGGAGGGCGCCTACGTGCCGCTGGCGCACGACTACCCCGGGGCGCCGGATCAACTGTCACGCGATGCCGTGCTCGAAAAGCTGAAACCGCTGCTGCAAGACGAAGGCCGTCTCAAGATCGGGCAGAATTTCAAATATGACATGAGCGTGCTGGCCAATTACGGCATCCGGCTGGCCGGCATGCGCTACGACACCATGCTCGAATCCTACGTGCTGGATTCGACCGCCTCGCGCCACGACATGGATTCGCTGGCGCTCAAGTATCTCGGATACAAAACCGTCAAATACGAAGAGGTCGCGGGCAAGGGCAAGCACCAGATCAGTTTCAGCCAGGTGCCGCTGGACACGGCCACGGCCTATGCCGCCGAGGATGCCGACATCACATTGCGCCTGCACGAACATCTGTGGCCAAGACTGAACGAAACGCCATCGCTGGTGAAACTCTTCGACGAAATCGAAATGCCGCTGGTGCCGGTACTGGCGCGCATGGAGCGGCATGGCGTGCTGATCGACGTCGCCATGTTGCGCGCGCAGGGCCACGAGCTCGGCAAGCGCGTGCTCGAGATCGAAGGCGAGGCGCACCAGCTCGCGGGCCAGCCGTTCAACATGGGCTCGCCCAAGCAGATCCAGGAAATCCTGTACGACAAGCACCAGCTGCCGGTGCTCAAGAAAACCCCCACCGGCCAGCCGTCCACGGCGGAAGAGGTGTTGCAGGAGCTGGCGCTCGACTACCCGCTGCCGCAGTTGATCCTCGAATTCCGCAGCCTGTCCAAACTCAAGTCGACCTACACCGACAAGCTGCCGGAGATGATCGACCCGAAGACCGGGCGCGTGCACACCTCGTATCACCAGGCGGTGGCGGCCACCGGGCGGCTGTCCTCGACCGATCCCAATTTGCAAAACATCCCGGTGCGCACGACCGAGGGGCGGCGCATCCGCCAGGCGTTCATCGCTGCGCCCGGTTACCGAATCATGTCGGCGGATTACTCTCAGATCGAGCTGCGCATCATGGCGCATCTGTCCGGCGACAAGGGCCTGATCCAGGCCTTTGCCGAGAATCGCGACGTGCACCGCGCCACCGCCGCGGAGGTATTCGGCGTGGCGCCGGACAGCGTCAGCGATGACATGCGCCGCGCTGCCAAGGCCATCAACTTTGGCCTCATCTATGGGATGTCGGCCTTCGGACTGGCGAAGCAGTTGCACATCGAGCGCGTAGCGGCGCAGGAATATGTCGAGCGTTATTTCACGCGCTACCCCGGCGTGCGCGATTTCATGGAACGCACGCGCGCGACCGCGCGCCGCCAGGGCTATGTCGAGACGCTGTTCGGCCGGCGGCTGCATACCTCCGAGATCAACGCCGCCAACATGAACCGGCGCCAAGCCGCCGAGCGCGCCGCCATCAACGCGCCGATGCAGGGCACCGCCGCGGATCTCATCAAGTGGGCGATGATCGCGGTGGACCGGTGGATTTCCAATTCCAAAGTGGACATTCGCATGATTATGCAAGTGCACGATGAACTGGTGTTTGAAGTGGCCGACTCCGTGGTGGAGAAAGCGCGGGAACACGTGCGTGCGGCCATGGGCGGGGTGGCAACATTATCCGTACCGCTGGTGGTGGATATCGGGCTGGGCGGAAATTGGGACGAGGCCCATTGAGGTTGTACATACACTGAATTTGCGGAAGGAAACGTAACATTTTTTTACAATTCGAAACGAAAAGGCTTGAACTAATTTGGGTGCATTGTGTCTATAATGGCACGGGCGATTTCAATTTCGTCTTGCCCCGCTCCACCTCCCTGAGCGGGGTACGTTCCGGATGCACATCATCCGGGACATGTTCGGCCCCGGACACTCTCCCCTTGTCTCCGGGGCTTTTTTTGTATGCGCCATCCCTGGCGCATATCCTCACTGCATTCGCGCTTCGGACCGGCCTTCGGCCGTCCAATTTTGCTCCCGGCAAAATTGTGTGACCTCCATCCCTGGAGGTCACCCCTCAGCACTTCGTGCTTCGGGGCCAGCGTCGCTACGCTCCGCTGTCCAAATCCGCTTCCGGCGGATTTGTGCTCGGCGCGTCCCTGCGCCTCACCCTCGCCGCTGACGCGGCTCGGGCTTGACTCAGCAGCTCGATTTTGACTCGCCACATCCATGCGACTCGCCCCTCCGGGGCGGACTGCGAGAGTCCAATTCTGCTCCCGGCAGAATTGTGCTTACAGCGAAATTGGCTATGCTCCATAAAAATAGAGGTTAGCCCGCAGCACTTCGTGTTGTGGGCCTGCTCCGCCAGTCCAAAATCGTTCCTGACGATTTTATGTACGTACCCTGAGTTAGGCCCGCAAAAAACATATACATGGATTTGACCTTGGAAATTGACCGGGAAGCGGCCTGTGGTATATAAAGCCCGCCCAACGCCCGCGCCGATGCGCGATTCGAAAATCAATCGGGTTCAGTTTCTGAGATACATGGGGGTCTTATGAAGAGTATATTGTCTGTTGCCGTGGTGGCGGGTTCGTGGCTGCTACTCATCGCGCCGGTTCAGGCCGCCGGGGGCAATGTCGCGGCCGGCCAGGCCAAGGCGGCGGTGTGCGCGGGTTGTCACGGGGCGGATGGCAACGGCGGGGCCGATCCCCTGTGGCCCAAGCTCGCCGGCCAGGACGCGGACTACATTACCAAGCAACTGGCCGATTTCAAAGAAGGCCGACGCAAGGATCCCATCATGGCCGGGATGGTCGCGAATCTCAGCAAGACCGACATGAAAAACCTCGGCGCCTTCTATGCCAGCCTCAAGGTCAAGTCGGGCGCTGCGCGTGACGCGCCGCTTGCCAAGTTGGGCGAGAAAATCTACCGCGGCGGGAATGCCAAAATGGGCGTTTCCGCTTGCATCAGTTGTCACGGCCCCACGGGCCACGGCATCCCGCCGCGCTTCCCCAAGGTTTCCGGTCAGCACGCCGCCTATACCAAAAAGCAACTGCTGGCCTTCAAGGCCGGCACCCGGGCTAACGATGGCGATATTATGACCCGCATCGCTTTCCGTATGGCGGAGCAGGAAATCAAGGCGGTCTCGGAATACATGGCCGGGCTGCACTGATCCTAAAAAATACCCTTCTTACCGTTTATCCCGTGTCACCTGATGGCACGGCGAAAAGTTTTCTGCCGTGCGGCGTCAGGTGCCGGCCTTCGTTTGGCCGGTTCCCAACTCCCTGCCCCCACGCGGCAATGGCGGACTCTAAGATTATTAACCTATATCAACAAGTTAAGCTGGATACCAGCATGGCATGAGTATTGCTCTAGCGAGTACAGAGATACGCGGAATCACGAGCGGGGTAAGCCGGGATTCCAGACAGCCCAAACGGGCTAATTAAAGGAGCAAACCATGTTGAGCCACATCGTAAACTTGGTGAACGATTATGAGGTCATCCACGGCGCGCGGCCGAACCTCGTGTACATGAACGAAACCCATTACGGCTACCTGCGCGAAGAACTGCCGGGCGTGCGCGACCATGACAACCTGGTCGCCATCCTCGGGGTGGACATCGCCCTCAGCGATGAGGCCATCCGTCCGCAGGTCGCCACCGTGCGGTTTGCTTCCGAGAATATACTGGTCAGCTAAGCGACGGCAGAGGGAACTGCTTGTCGTCAAGCTAATAGAATAGAACTGTTGTGCGGGGTGCACTCACGGGCCGGGAAACCGGCCCGTTTTGTTTTTGTAAGGTTTTATTATTTATGGAACCGCAGATAAACGCGGATTAACGCGGATAAGAATCAGGGAATCAAAAATTTTATTTTCAATCTGCGTCCATCAGCGGTTTCAATTTTCTTATAAATTCTTAAAAACCTTTTCTGCCTTGTCCAGGGTTTCATCTATATCAGATTCAGTATGCGCCGCCGAGACGAACCCCGCCTCGAAAGCGGACGGCGCGAGATACACACCCTCCCGCAACATCCCGTGGAAGAATTTTTTGAACCGTTCGACATCGCAGGCCATGACCTGCGCAAACCGGGTCACGGCCTTTTCCGGCGTGAAGAATATCCCGAACATCCCACCGACGCCCTGAGCGGTCAGCGGCACACCCGCGCGTTGGGCGCGATCGGCGAAGCCCTGCGCCAGCAGGGCGGTCTTCGCTGTCAGCGCTTCAAAGAAACCCCGTTGTGAAATCTCCTTGAGGGTGGCGAGCCCGGCCGCGAGCGACACCGGATTGCCCGACAGCGTCCCGGCCTGATACACCGGCCCCTCCGGCGCGAGATGCCCCATGATGTCGGCGCGCCCGCCGAAGGCCCCGACCGGCAGCCCGCCGCCGATGATTTTGCCGAGCGTGGTGAGGTCGGGTTTTATTCCGTAGCGCGCCTGCGCCCCGCCCAGCGCTACACGAAAACCGGTCATGACCTCGTCGAAAATCAGCACCGCACCATGTTCCGTGCACTGCTCGCGCAGGGCTTCGAGGAAGCCCGGCACCGGTAGGACGCAGTTCATGTTTCCCGCGACCGGCTCGACGATCACGCAGGCGATTTCTTTCCCAAGCTGGCCGAAGACCTCGTGCACTTGCGTGGCGTTGTTATATTCCAAGGTAAGCGTGTGGCGCGCGAGGTCGGCCGGCACGCCGGGCGAGGTCGGCACGCCGAGCGTGAGCGCGCCGGAGCCGGCCTTGACCAGCAGCGAATCGGCGTGGCCGTGGTAGCAGCCCTCGAATTTCATAATTACGTCGCGCCCGGTGAATCCGCGCGCCAGGCGAATCGCGCTCATGGTGGCCTCGGTGCCGGAGCTGACCATGCGTACTTTTTTGATCGAGGGCACGAGGCGGCAGATCAGTTCCGCCACTTCGACCTCGATGCGGGTCGGCGCGCCGAAGCCGAGGCCATACTCCATGGTTTCCTTCACTGCCGCCATTACCTTGGGATGGGCGTGGCCCAGAATCATCGGTCCCCAGGAACCGACGTAATCAATGTAACGCTTGCCGTCTTCGTCGATGACATGCGCCCCCAGGCCACGCGCCAGGAACACCGGCTCGCCACCCACGCCCTTGAACGCGCGCACCGGCGAATTGACGCCGCCGGGGATGTGTTTCTGCGCACGCTTGAAGAGGTCGGAGGAAGTGGTCATGGTTTTGAGAGATTCTGGATAGACAGGGTTAATCCTGCGATTTTAGTTTTGTGAACAATCTCGCATAGCGCTGCGCGGCGGCACGGACATCGTCCTGCCCGAACACGCCTTCAATCACGGCCAGCGCGTCGGCGCCGGCGGCGACGAGGCGGGTGCCATTTTCCGGGGTGATGCCGCCGATGGCAACCACGGGGAGGCGCAGTTTCTGTTTCGCGGCGCTCAAAAGTTCGAGCCCGGCACGCACCGCCTGCGGCTTGGTGCGCGAGGAATGGAAACTGCCGAAAGCGACGTAGTCCGCGCCCTGCGTCTGCGCCAGCTCCGCGCGCGCCAGTTCGTTGTAGCAGGACACGCCGATGATCGCCTGCGGGCCGAGCAGTTCGCGCCCCTTGGCGATCGCCGCGTCCTCCCGCCCCAGGTGCACGCCGCTGGCCCAGGCCTGCTTCGCCAGCTCGATGTCGTCGTTGACGAGGAACAGCACGTTGTGTTGCCGGCAGAGTTTGGCGATTTCCCGGGCTTGCTCGAGACGCGACTCGGCATCGTGTTTTTTATCCCGGTACTGGATCAATCGCGCCCCGCCGATGATGGCCTCGCTGACGGCCGCGGGCAGGCCTGCATCATCGAGATAGTGGGTGTCGGCGATGGCGTAGAGTCCGGCGATGCTTGATTTATTGACCATTTTTTGATCACTAAAATTATACGGTGTAGTATGCCAACCTATAAGGCAATTCGGAAATCCAAGAAATTGCTATGGGGAATTGTTCCACTCTTCTTCAAGCCGCCAGCGCACGTGCCGCGCGGCTTCGCCCCGGTAACATCGCCGAAACCCTGCGGATTTCTCCTCCGTCAAGGGGCGCCGCTCAACTCGCGCCGCGTTAGGGCAAAGATGTTGTGGAGGTCGATTCTTGCTTTTCTTGCGTTACCGGGAGTCTTTGCTGGGTTGGTTCCTTACATTTTGGTTGGCGTAGATCCGTGGCGGAAAAATGGCTTGATGTCCGGGCTCATCGTTTTGGTTGGTGCGATATTTGGCCTTCTGTGGTGCATTCGTGATTTCTACGCATCCGGTAAAGGAACGCTCGCACCGTGGGAACCGCCAAAACAATTGGTAGTGGTGGGGCTGTATCGATTTACCAGAAATCCGATGTATCTGAACGTGTTGACAATGGTTGCGGGCTGGGCGATTGTCGCGGGATCTCCGCTGCTTGCCGTTTACGTTTTATGCCTTGCGGTGGCCTTTCACCTTCGGGTGCTGTTTCAAGAAGAACCGTGGCTCGCCAAGCAGTTCGGTCCCGAGCGGGAGGATTACTCCACTCATGTACCGCGTTGGGTTCCTCGATTGAGCCCGTGGATGAAATAATCGTGATGAGTGGTCGGTAACATCCGCTTGCAGCCAACCGGCTGCGCCGGCGGTTGTAGCAGACGTTATGTATAGTTTCTTCATATCCGGTAGCTTCAGGAGACTAGTATGTCTGACTTGAACGAAAGTAAAGGGAGTTGTCTTTGTGGCGCAATCCATATTTCCGCAAAGACGATGAGTAGCCATGTGGTCGCTTGCCATTGCAGTATGTGCAGAAAATGGGCCGGCGGACCTTTATTAGCAGTCGATTGTGGCAGCGATGTTTCTTTTAAAGGCAAAGAAAATATATCCACTTTTGATTCGTCTGAATGGGCGGAGCGTGGGTTTTGTAACAAGTGTGGAAGTCATCTTTTTTACAGGCTAAAGGAGCAAAATCAGTACATCGTGCCTGTCGGTCTTTTCGAAAATTCCGAAACAGTCGTTTTCGATCATCAGATATTTATTGAGGAAAAACCTTCATTCTATTCCTTCGCAAATGAAACAAAGAACATGACTGGAGCAGAGGTCTTTGCTCAGTTTTCTGCGACATCAAAATAAGTACATTACACCGCATTCGAGGCTAACGCGGTGAAACAGCACATCGTTTCCTATTGTGTCCGTGCCCCGCACGGCTCAACGCGGCGTTAATTTTCCCCGCCATTTTCCGGCTCATCCATCTCCCAGGCCCAATATAGCCGGTTCGGCAGCGTCTGGCCCATGCCCAGGCGAAAGCCGTGCTTCAGCGTTTCCCAGGTGTAACGCAACGCTTCGCCCACGGCATTGACCGGGTCGAGCCCATGCGCCAGCGAGGCGGCGCAGGCCGAGGCCAGCGTGCAACCCGAGCCGTGATAGCTGCCGGGCAGACGCTCGAACACAAAGCTTTCGAGCTGGCGCATGTTGCCGTACAGGCGATGGATAACCTCGGGCGATTTCTCGTGCGTGCCGGTGATGAGCACGAACTCGCATCCGAGCGACATCAGCTCCTGGGCGCAGGCATCGAGGGTGTCGGCACCGGGTGCGAGCACACGCGTCTCGAGGCTGTTGGGCGTAATCAGCGTGCTCTGCGGGATCAGCAGGGTGCGCAGCGCGCCATCGAGCATGCTGTCGGCGAGCGCGTCACCGCGGCCCGAGCGCTGAATCGGGTCGAGGATGAGCGGAATGTCCGGATAATCCTCGACGATGCTGGATACGGCCGTGGCCACCTCGCTGCTGCCGAGCATGCCGACCTTGAAGGCCGCCACCGGCATGTCTTCCAGCACCGCGCGCGCCTGCGCGATCACGAGTTCCATTTCGACGCAGCTGAACTGTTTGATGCCGGCGGTGTCCTGCGCGGTGACGGCGGTAACGACCACGGCCGGGTGGCAGCCGAGGCTCGCGAGCGTCAGCACGTCGGCGGCGAGGCCGGCGCCACCGGACG
>JANLIC010000040.1 GCA_024654125.1 Sulfuricaulis sp.
CGTCATTGGCGGCGGTCATGCCGGCACCGAGGCCGCTTGCGCGAGTGCGCGCCTCGGTGCCGGCACGCTGCTGCTGACGCAGAACATCGAGACCCTCGGGCAGATGTCGTGCAATCCCGCCATCGGCGGAATCGGCAAGGGCCACCTGGTGAAAGAGATCGACGCGCTCGGCGGCGTGATGGCACGTGCCACCGATTGCGCCGGGATCCAGTTCCGGATTCTGAATTCGCGCAAAGGGCCGGCGGTGCGCGCCACGCGTGCGCAGGCCGACCGCGCCCTGTACAAATCCGCGGTTCGCACAGCACTTGAAAATCAGGAAAACCTCACGCTATTTCAGCAGACGGTCGAAGATCTGATCGTCGAGAACGGGCGCGTCTCCGGTGTGGTGACGGCCATGGGCGTGAAGTTCCGCGCGCGCGCCGTGGTGCTCACGACCGGCACCTTCCTCGGCGGCAAGATTCACATCGGACTTTCAAATTACCAGGGCGGACGCGCCGGCGATCCGTCGTCGAACGCACTCGCCGCGCGCCTGCGCGAACTGCCCTTTTGCGTCGGCCGCCTCAAGACCGGCACCCCACCGCGTATCGACGGCCGCACCATTGATTACTCAATGTTGCCGTCCCAGCCCGGCGATGAACCGACACCGGTGTTTTCATTCATGGGTTCGCGCACGGAGCACCCGCGCCAAGTAAGCTGCCACATTACCTATACGAACGAGCGCACGCACGCAGTCATTCGTGCCGGGCTCGACCGCTCGCCGATGTACACCGGCGTGATCGAAGGCGTGGGCCCGCGCTACTGCCCCTCGGTCGAGGACAAGATAATGCGTTTCGCCGACAAGGATCGCCACCAGATTTTCGTCGAGCCCGAGGGACTCAACACGCACGAGGTTTACCCCAACGGCATTTCCACCAGCCTGCCGTTCGACGTTCAATACGAGCTGGTGCGCACGATAGCAGGATTCGAGAAGGCGGTGATCACACGGCCGGGTTATGCCATCGAGTACGATTACTTCGATCCGCGTGATTTGCAGCCGACGCTGGAAACCAAGTCCCTGCCAGGGCTGTTTTTTGCCGGCCAGATCAACGGCACCACCGGCTACGAGGAAGCCGCGGCCCAAGGACTGCTCGCCGGAATCAATGCCGCGCGGCAAGTGCAAGGGAAGGATTCGTGGTGGCCGCGACGCGACCAGGCCTATCTCGGCGTCATGCTTGATGACCTCATCATGCGCGGCGTGACCGAACCCTATCGCATGTTCACCTCGCGCGCGGAGTATCGTCTCGCGTTGCGCGAGGACAATGCCGACCTGCGCCTGACCGAGATCGGTCGCAACCTTGGTTTGATTGACGACGCTCGCTGGCGGCGCTTCAGCGATAAGCGTGAGGCCATCGCGCGCGAACAGGAAAAACTTAATAAAACCTGGCTACGTCCGGAAACCTGTCCGGCGGAAGCGGCGCAACGCGTCATCGGCCAGCCGCTGACGCGCGCGGCCACGCTCATGGAACTGTTGCGTCGCCCGGGAGTTTCCTATGAGGCGCTGCTGTCCCTGCCCGGCGCCGGGGATGCAATAACCGATGCCGAAGTCGCGCAACAACTCGAAATTCAGGCCAAATATGCCGGATATATCGAGCGCCAGTCGGAGGAAATCGAGCAGCACCGCCGCCACGAGGAAACCGCGTTGCCGTCGGATATCGATTATCACAATGTCCACGGGTTGTCAGTCGAGGTGCGCCAGAAGCTGGCGGCGCACCGGCCCGCCACCCTCGGCCAGGCCGGGCGCCTTTCGGGCATGACCCCGGCGGCCGTTTCGCTCTTGCTCATTCATCTGCGCCGTCGTCGGGCCTAGCCTTGTCGGACAAGATGCGGTGACGGCACCCCCGTTTTCAGCGTCTACACTAGGGTAGGAACCTTGCCCAGGGAATCACCCGCGCACAGGAGGCGACACGATGCAGATCACCCCGGACAGCATGCTGTACTACCTGGTTGTGCTTCTGATCTTCGGCAATATCTTCGCGCTGATTATCGGCGTGCTGATGTTGGTGGCGCCGCAGCAGTTGGGCGCCCTTTTCAAGTTTTCCAATCGCTGGATTTCCACGCGCCAGATAACCAAGCCGCTGGAGAAGCCGCGCCCGACCGACCTCGCCATGTTGCGCTACCCGCGCGTGCTGGGCGCGATTCTGCTGGCGAGTGCGGCGCTGATCCTGATCAAGGGTATGAACTTCATCGCCGGTATAAGCGTCGCGGATGGCGGCAGGCTGCTGGCACGTCTCTACGGTGACACCAGTATTTCAAACAGCGCGTGGGAAAGCCTGTGGATCAGCTTGATCGCCTTCATCGTTTTGGGCACGGTGATGGCGGTCGCGGTCGGGCTGATGTCGCTGTTCAAGCTCGGCAAACTCAAACACTGGCTCGAGGCCACCAACCACTGGGTATCCACGCGTCAGGTGACGAAGCCGCTCGACACCCCGCATTATCATCTGGACAAACTGGTTGTGGCCCAACCCCGGGTATGGGGCAGCGTGATCACCGCGCTTTCGCTTTTTTCCGCCGTGGTGTTGTGGGTATTCGTGCTCGGGACTTGAGCTGACTGCCCTCTTTCAAAGGTTCGGACTCGTCGCCACGGATGACGGTGTATTCGCATCATCCGGTTTATTCAAATATGTGAAGGTATTAACGCTGAGTGTGCCACCCGCGGCATCTACTAACGACACTTTCCAGTCACCGGTCCACGACGAGAGCAGGGTTTTGCTCGAATAGGCGCGCCAGCGCGATGTTCCCACGCTGATC
>JANLIC010000068.1 GCA_024654125.1 Sulfuricaulis sp.
GACGAGCCTGGTCCTTACTCGAAGTGCCCTCGCTGTGGGTCGCTCGATTGGCTCGAGCCTGCTGTCGAGCCGGAGACGCTCATCGTGGTCGAAGTGACGTGCGAGCGATGCCGGTGGGTCTGGCGCATCTCTGACGAGCGGCCGTCGCTGGGAGACGATGAGATATAATCGGTCCAATGCCGCTTAACCCGCGCCAGCAGCGGTTTGTTGACGAATACCTCAAAGACCTGAATGCTACCCAGGCCGCGATTCGCGCTGGGTATAGCGAGGCAACTGCGAATCAGCAGGGGCCTCGTCTGTTGGTGCATGTTGGTGTGCAGTCCGCCATTGCTGCTGGCCAACGAGCGCTAAGTGAGCAGGCTGGCGTGACGGTCGAGCGCATCATCCGTGAGCTTGCCGCTATCGCCTTCGCAAATCTTCGTGATGTGGTTACCTGGGACGGCGACGCTCTCTACCTCAAGCCGTCTGCTGAGCTAGATACAGCGTCTGCTTCGGCGATCAAGAAGGTGAAGCAGACCAGGACGATCACGCGAGGCAAGAATGATTTCGAGCAGGAGCGCGAGCAGCGTGAGGTAGAGCTGCATGACAAGCAGCGCGCGCTTGAGCTCCTGGGCCGGCATTTTGGCATGTTCCGAGAGCAAGTCGATATCACACTGATTGAGTCGCTTGCGCAGCAGATGGGCCTATCGAAGGATGAAATCCTGCGTGAGGCTGAGTCTATCCTGCGCAAGGGCACGCATACGTGACCACCGCAGCCATTCGCCCTGAAGTGCTCGCCGCGCTCAGGGTAAAAGCGCGGCAGCAGGGCGAAGTCCGGTTCACGCGGTACCTCGATGATCCTGTGGGCTTCGTGCAGACCGGTCTGGGCGAGGTGCTCACGGCGAAGCAGTGTGAGATTGCCGAGGCCGTACGGGATCACCGCCACGTCGCTGTCCATTCGGCACATGACCTTGGTAAGTCGTTCATCGCCTCGAGACTGGCCGCGTGGTGGCTGTCGGTGCATAAGCCAGGCGAGGCGTTTGTCGTCTCGACTGCTCCTACATTCGCGCAGGTACGGGCGATCCTCTGGCGCGAGATCGGTAGGGCGCACCGCAAGGCCAACCTGCCTGGTCGGGTGAATCAGACCGAGTGGTGGATCAACGATGAGATCGTGGCCTATGGGCGGAAGCCTGCCGACTACGACGAAGACGCCTTCCAGGGCATCCACGCTCGCTACGTGTTGGTGATCCTTGATGAGGCGTGTGGCATTCCCGAGACGCTGTGGACGGCCGCAGAGACGATCACGACAAACGAAGGTTGCCG
>JANLIC010000080.1 GCA_024654125.1 Sulfuricaulis sp.
GCGCATGGTGTTAGAGCGCAATTCCAGCACCGCCAGGATGCGGGCCTGGCCGACGCGCGCGCGCAAGGCCTCCAACGTGGCCATGATGGCGGTGGGGTGATGCGCGAAGTCATCGTACACCGAGATACCACGAACGGTACCGCGCAGTTCCAGTCGACGCTTGACGTTGCGGAATTTCCCCAACGCCGCTAATGCCGTCTTGACCGGCACGCCCGCGTGGCGCGCCGCGGCCATCGCGCACAAGGCATTGGCCATGTTGTGGCCACCGAACAGGTCCCACGTGACTTCGCCCTGATCCTGTTTGTTGAACAGTACCTGAAAACGGCTGGCCTCCGGATTGCGCGCTACCGCCTGCCAGCCGTGCTCCGACCCGAATTGCTCTACCGGGGTCCAGCAACCCATGGCGAGCAAGTTGGACAGGTTCTCATCCCGTCCGTTCACCACCAGCAACCCCGTCCGGGGAACGGTGCGGACAAAGTGGTGAAACTGCGAGGTTATCGCGGCGAGATCGGGGAAAATATCCGCGTGATCGTATTCCAGGTTGTTAAGGACGGCGGTGCGCGGACGATAATGGACAAATTTCGAGCGCTTGTCGAAAAAAGCGGTGTCGTATTCATCGGCCTCAATGACGAAAAAGGGTACATCACCAAGACGCGCCGACAAACCGAAATTTTCGGGTACGCCACCGATCAAGAAACCGGGACTGAGCTTGGCGTAGTCCAATATCCAGGCTAGCATGCCGGCCGTGGTGGTCTTGCCGTGCGTCCCGGCCACTGCCAGCACCCAGCGACCCGGCAGAACGTTTTCCGCGACCCATTGCGGACCGGAGGTGTAGCGCAGCCCGCGGTCGAGGACCGCTTCGACCAGCGCATTGCCGCGTGACAGCGCATTGCCGATGATGACGAGATCGGGTTTGGCGCTGTCGAGATGCGCGGCCTCATAGCCTTCCATCAGCCGGATGTCCTGCGCCGCCAGCTGCGTGCTCATGGGTGGGTAAACCTTGGCGTCCGAGCCGGTCACTTCGTGACCGAGGTCGCGCGCCAGCAGCGCCACGCTGCCCATGATGGTTCCCCCGATTCCAAGTATGTGAATGCGCATTTAATCTCCAACCCCCTCCCTCATTCCCTCTCCCGCCTTCGCGGGAGAGGAAGGCGAGCCGGATGCGCTTCGCGCATGCTCATTTAAGCCTGGAAGCCCTACTTCGCTTCGCTCGTTCGTCCTGTCATTATCAGTTCGTCGCCGGAACCGGATTCATGAACAGCCCTGTCACGCCCATCGACAGAATCAAATAAACGATACCCGCGCCCACGCCGGCCGCGAATGATATCGACAGCGCGTGGCGCAACACATGCCCGAATACCAGCGTATACCACACCAGAAACGCCGCCCATATCCATTCCGGCGGCAGTGAACCACGCGTGAGGGCGGTGCCGGTCCAGGCCAGCATCGAAAGCAACGCGCCACTGCCAGCGAGTGCCGTCAGTGTCTGGATCGCGCGATTTTCGAAATGACGCCATTGCAGCACCAGCTGGGTGGCGGCCGCGAGCAGCAGGGTATCCACGACAGCCGCGAGCAGCGCGTTCTCCAGTGTGAGCATATCGATCACGGCGATCACGTCCGCCATGGCGTAAGCGGCGAGCGCGCCTCCCATCCAAACACGGGTGGAAGGAAGTTCCTGGGGCGCCGTGCGCAGCAGGCAAAGTTCGAGTATCATTTTCAACAGCATGGTCTGGTGTGACTAACGACTTTCAGTTATCGCCCGTAACACGGGCAATGTGCCAGCGGCCATGACCGGTTTTTTCGATTCGGACCAGAAACCGGACTTCGCCCATCGTGGGTGTTCCCGGCTGTAGGTAGGTGACGTGGACCTTGACCGTTCGCCGTGCATCGCCAAGCCGGCGTGATTCGCCCTGAACGAATTTCAGCGGCACGCCCCGTGCCTGCATGGCACGGAGATAATCCAACCCGATTCGGGCAGAAAGGTCGTCGAGCATTTCCTCGGGGTAGTGCTCGGAAGCCAGATTGGCGATGTCACGCAATTGTTCCTTTTCGGCCGGGGAAGTGACCAACGCCTCGATGAAATCCGGGGCACGTGCCTCCGGCGCGGCCCACATCGGTTCGCAGGCCACTAAGATCGACACCAGCCAGAATCCAGCGAACCGCCTAAATTCTGGGCTGCTCCTTTCGTTCCTGCGCCGATCCATAACTTTAATATAAACCAAATCCGGCGCTTCGAACGGCCGTTGGGTGATGCGCACGAAATGCATACACTGGCGTCCTCAATTCCGTGACCGCACCAACGTGGACGCACTTCTTTATGAAAGAACAGGACGAATGAGCGAATCGAATAGGGTTTCTTACGCGCCGTCTGCGCCCATCCAGGACACGACGTCACTCACACGGCTTTGCGAATCGCTGCGCGCTGGCCCGTGGATGGCGCTGGACACGGAATTCATGCGGACACGGACGTATTACGCGCGCCTGTGCCTGGTGCAGGTGGCAACCCCGGAGTCCATCGCCTGCGTGGACACCCTGGCCTTGCCAAGCATCGAGCCGCTGCTCGAGGTGATTTATTTGCCCAGCATACTCAAGGTCGTCCATGCGGCGCGCCAGGACCTTGAGGTGTTCGCCGACATCCGCGGCGGACCACCCGCACCGGTTTTCGATACCCAGATCGCCGCCTCGCTGTGCGGCTACGATGACCAAATCGGTTACGGCGCCCTGGTGGAATCCATCACCGGCCACAAGCTTCCCAAGCTGCATACGCGCGCCGATTGGGAAGCCCGCCCGCTTCCGCCGGATCAGTTGCATTACGCCGAAGACGACGTGCGTTACCTGCGCGATGTGTATCATTTCCTGGCGCAAAGACTCGAAGCGCTGGGAAGAGCCGAATGGCTCCAGGAGGAGTGCGCGGCGCTCACCCAACCCGCGCTCTATCGCAACGACCCGCGCGAAGCCTATCGGCGTCTGAAACAGGGGCAATCCCTGCCACCGGCCGCGCAGGTGATTCTGCGCGAGCTGGCGGCCTGGCGCGAGCACACGGCACAGCAGAACAATCTCCCGCGCGGCTGGGTTGTTCCCGATACGGCACTGGTGGAAATCGCCCTGGCCATGCCCGCAAGCCCGGAAGCGCTCGAACAGATATCCAGCCAGCGCGGATCACCGGCGCGCAAAGGGGGGGATAAAATCCTGCAGGCCGTCGAGCGCGGCCGGAAAATGCAACCGGAACGGCTGTGGGATGAACCGCAGCGCCTCGACCGCCGGCAGCAAGCGTTGTACGAACAACTGCAGGCACGCGTGCGTGCCATCGCCGAAAAAATAAATATCAGCGCGACCCTGCTGGCGCCGCGACGGGAGCTGTTGAAGATTCTTTCCGGTGACTCCTCCGGTTCCCTCACACGCGGCTGGCGCCAGGCACTGATCGGCGAAGAACTGTGGCAACTCTGCGGGAATCAGCGGGATGACTCGACGGCCCCTTGAGCAATGAAGCCCTACTCGCTCCGCTCGTTCGTCCTGTCATTATTGGCGATGCCGCTGAAAAAAGAAATCGGCCTCCTGCTCGGGATCGGCGTCACCGTCGCGGTCATATTCGGGCCGTTGTGGTGGCGCCCGGCGGTTCCATGCGTGGCCGGCGACATGCTGGCGCGCGCGCAGTCGCGGGTGCCTGATGAGTTGAAAGACATTTACCTTGACGCGCAAAAGATGCAATTCGGCCTGGGCTCGGCCGCTATCGGCGGCTGGAATAGCCTGGGAGATGCCCTGGTGGTTGGCGGCCAGGCGTGGTTGCGCACCACCCATGCCGATTCACCGAATTATTTCGCCACAGTTGCCAACCGGTACTTCCAATCAAACGGATTTTTGTACCTACCGCCGGCGCGGGTGAGTGACTCGTCCCGACTTATAGAACATTCGACACCGCTTCAGGAGCTATGGAATTCGCTCGCCGGGAAATATCCGGAAGGGGTGATGGTCAGCGGCTACGTACGCTTGGCGCCGCTGCACCTGATCGCCATGGCGCGTCCGGCCATCGATCGCCGCCCGGTCCGCCAGAACGCTCCGCACTATTACACACGCCCCATGGAGTCGGCTCCGGAGGCCTGGGCCTATGTCGCCGGCTTGGCCATCTCCC
>JANLIC010000112.1 GCA_024654125.1 Sulfuricaulis sp.
CGGATCGCACCTGAAACAGCTTTACGCCCACGCGCGACTGCGGCATCATACGCCGCCTGTAAAATTCACTTTAAGGAATTGCGTGGCGAAAGAAGAGCACATTGAAATGGAAGGGACGATCACCGAAACCCTTCCCAACACCCTGTTCCGGGTCAAGCTCGACAACGGTCACGTCGTGACCGCGCATATCTCCGGCAAGATGCGCAAAAATTATATCCGCATCCTGACCGGCGACCGCGTCACGGTACAACTTACCCCCTACGATCTCACCAAGGGCCGGATCACCTTCCGCGCCCGATAGAAAGAAAAGCGCGCGCAGCGCGCCTCGGCTCCGATCTTATAGAAGTCCCCTCTCTCGCTTGCGGGAGAGGGGTCGGGGTGAGGGCGCCCTCTCCCGCCGTAGCGGGAGAGGGAATGAGGGAGAGGGGGCGCCAGCTTTGACTCTAGCTTTCTAACTTTTCGAACGAATAAAAAACGCCGGCGCATTGGCATGCGCCGGCGTTGTTGTTACGAGCAGGAAATCAGGCCGGGGTCTTGATTGTTGAGGGAATGAAGTTGAAAGAAAGTCCCTTGTCGTCCGCCGTTACCTTCACATGACCGCCCGAAGCCAGACTGCCGAAAAGCAGCTCGTTGGCCAGCGGTTTCTTGACCTTCTCCTGGATCAGCCGCGCCATCGGGCGCGCTCCCATGGCCGGATCGTGTCCGTGCCGGGCGAGCCAGGCACGCGCAGCGTTGTCCATCTCAACGGTGACATGCTTGTCCGCCAGTTGCGCCTCAAGTTCGAGGATGAACTTATCCACCACGTGTCCGATGGTCGCCTCGTCCAGCGGCTTGAACTGGATGGTCGCGTCCATGCGATTACGGAATTCCGGGCTGAACAGGCGCTTGATTTCCTGCAGCTCGTCGCCGGCGTGGTCTTGTTTGGTGAAGCCAATACTCGACCGGCTCAGGCGTTCCGCCCCCGCGTTGGTCGTCATCACCAGGATGACGTTGCGGAAATCCGCCTTGCGTCCGTTGTTGTCCGTCAGCGTGCCGTGATCCATGACCTGCAACAGCAGGTTGAACACGTCCGGATGCGCCTTCTCGACCTCGTCGAGCAGCAACACCGAATGCGGGTGCTTCACAATCGCCTCGGTCAGCAGTCCGCCCTGATCGAATCCGACATATCCGGGCGGCGCGCCGATCAAGCGCGATACGGTATGCCGCTCCATGTATTCCGACATGTCGAAGCGGATGAGTTCCAGTCCCATAATGCGCGCCAGCTGCCGGGTGACCTCGGTCTTGCCGACGCCCGTGGGTCCGGCAAAGAGATAGGAACCGACCGGTTTTTCCGGATGGCCCAGGCCGGAGCGCGACATCTTGATCGCG
>JANLIC010000120.1 GCA_024654125.1 Sulfuricaulis sp.
GCTGACAAGGAAAATGCCTCGGACCTGATCGGTGGTGTTTCCCTGAATGACAAGGACGATATGCTGGCGCAGGTCCTGCTCGATCTTTCCCACAACAAAACCATGCAGGACAGCCTCAGCCTGGGCGAGGATGTTCTTGCGGAAATGCAGCGCGTGGGCCCGGTGCATTTGCGCAACGTGGCCCAGGCCGGATTTGCCGTGCTCAAATCCCCCGATATTCCGTCGATCCTGGTCGAAACCGCTTTTATCTCCAATCCCTCGGAGGAGAATAAATTACGCACGCCGGCGTTCCAACAAAAGCTGGCCGACAGCATTTTCCGCGGAATTAAGCGTTTCCTGGCGCGCGTGCCGCAGACACCGCCGGTGCCGGTTCAGGCGGTCATCGGTCCTTCCGAATCACCGCGTGAATACGTCGTGCGCAAGGGCGATACGCTGGTCTCGATCGCGCGCAAGTACGACATCCACGTCGACGCCCTGCGTTTTATCAATGACCTGTCGGATGCCGATCTCCCGGTCGGTCTGCGTCTTCGCCTCCCCGCCAGGCAGGGGGACGGTTAATCTCGAAATACTGATTTGTCACCCGGGCTGGCGGCGAACTAGGTCCGAGTGGGTGTTTGCGTTAGGATCTGTGCCCATGCCGATAAAAAAACATCCAGGAGACACTTCATGAACGGTCCACCCATGACGAAATGGACGTTCAGGTTGTTGGCGCTGACGCTCGCTATGACCGCTTGCGACAAGAAAGCCGAAACCGCCAGCGGCACGGCAGGCGGCGAAACGACCGTCAAGATCGGACAAATTTCTCCACTGACCGGTCCACAGGCTCATCTGGGCAAGGACAATGACAACGGGGCGCGTCTCGCCATCGATGAGATCAATGCCGCAGGTGTTTTGCTCGGTGGCAAGAAAGTAAAATTCGTGCTGGTAAGCCAGGACGATATTGCCGATCCCCGAACGGCGACCGTGGTGGCGCAGAAACTGGTGGACCAGCGCGTGGCCGGTGTCATCGGGCACTTGAACTCCGGTACCAGTATCCCCGCCTCTAAAATTTATTTAGACGCCGGCATTCCCCAGATTTCCCCTTCTGCCACCGCCATCGCCTATACCGCCCAGGGATTCAAGACCGCGTTTCGCGTGATGACCAATGATCGTCAGCAGGGAAAGGTGCTGGGGGAGTATGCGGTGAAGAACATGGGGGCCAAGCGCATTGCCATCATCGACGATCGCACCGCCTACGGTCAGGGACTGGCGGACGAAGTGGACAAGGCGGTCAAGGCCTCAGGGGGCGAGGTGATTGCGCGTGAGTTCACCACCGACCGCTCCACGGACTTTCTCGCCATCCTCACTTCCATCAAGTCGAAAATGCCCGATCTGGTGTTTTTCGGCGGCATGGATGCGCAAGGGGCGCCAATGGTGAAGCAATTGCAGTCACTTGGCCTCAAGGCGAAATTTCTGGGCGGCGATGGCGTGCAGACCGCTGAATTTCTCAAACTCGCCGGGAATAACGCGGAAGGCGTGACGGCCTCGTCACCCGGCCTGCCCATCGACAGCATGCCGGGCGGCAAGGAGTTCAGGCAAAAATTCACCGACCGTTTCGGAACGATCCAGACCTACGCGCCTTATGCCTATGACGCCGTCAATGTGATGGTGGACGCCATGAAGCAAGCGGATTCCGCCGAGCCAGCACGTTACCTGGCCGAGCTGCCGCGGATACAGCGCGCCGGCGTCACCGGAAATATCAGTTTTGATGAAAAGGGCGACATCCGCGGCGGTGCCATCACGCTTTATCAGGTCAAGGGCGGAAAATGGGAAGTACAGGAAACTGTCATGGGCGACGCCGACCCAAAGAAATAAATAGCCAGGACCGCTGATGAACACAGATTGCAAGCGTAGACGGACGCGGATAAACACAATAAATCTGCGTAAATCTATTTAGACATTCGCGTTTATCTGCGTTTCCCGTATCTTAATAAATGGACATCCTCACCCAGCAGCTCATCAACGGTTTGGTTCTCGGCAGCATCTATGCCCTGGTGGCGCTGGGTTACACCATGGTGTACGGCATCCTCGAGCTCATCAACTTCGCGCATGGCGAGGTGACGATGTTTGGGGCCATGATCTGCCTCGCCGTTATCGGTGCCATCGTGTCCAGCGGCGCTGAAGTCAATGGACTGCTAATCGTATCGCTCGGATTGTTGGCCGCGATGGCCGTGTGTGGGGCGCTGGGTTTCCTCATCGAGCGCGTCGCCTATCGACCGCTGCGCCGCGCCCCGCGGCTGGCGGCCCTCATCACCGCCATCGGCATGTCGATCGTCCTGCAAAACGCGGCGATGCTGATCTGGGGCAAGCAATACATCACTTTCCCACCGCTGTTACCGCTGGCGCGTTACGATATCGGTGGCGCCGTCATTACCAACCTGCAGATATTCATCGTACTCCTTTCCTGCCTGCTGATGGCGGGCCTGCTGTTACTCATCAGGCATACGCGGCTGGGGCGTGCCATGCGCGCCACCGCCCAGGCTCAGGATATCGCCGGGTTGATGGGCATCAACGTCAACACCATCATTTCGATCACTTTCGTGATCGGCGCGGCGTTGGCCGCGGTCGCCGGCGTTATGGTCAGCGCGTACTACGGACTGGCGCATTACTTCATGGGCTTCATGCTCGGCCTCAAGGCGTTCACCGCGGCGGTGCTGGGCGGTATCGGCAATATCGCCGGTGCCATGCTGGGCGGGCTGTTGCTGGGCCTGATCGAGAGCTTCGGCGCGGGGTACATCGGGGCACTCACGGGAGGGTTCCTCGGCAGCCATTATCAGGATGTCTTTGCCTTCTTCGTGCTGATTCTGGTGCTGGTGATCCGTCCTTCCGGCCTGCTGGGCGAGCGTGTCGTGGAGCGCGCCTGAATACATTTTGAATTTTTTACCGCAAAGACGCGAAGGACGCAAAGAAAAACTCGTGACAATAGAACCCAAGAAATCTTTGCACCTTTGCGGTAGATGATCATAAAAATCAGTTTTCTTTCATGATTGAACGCTGGCAAAAACTGAGATACGACCGGCGCGCGGCCTGGGCCGCGTATATTGCGCTGGGTTTGTTGCTGGTGCTGCTGCCGTTCCTCACCGGTGAAACACTAGGACGCGGATGGGTACGAATCCTGGATTTTACATTGTTGTACATCATGCTGGCGCTGGGCCTCAATATCGTCGTGGGTTATGCCGGCCTGCTCGATCTCGGATATATCGCGTTTTATGCCGTCGGCGCCTATACCTACGCGCTTCTGGCCTCGCCGCATTTCGACTTGCATCTGCCTTTTTGGGCACTGTTGCCGATCGGCGCGGGAGTTGCCGGAATTTTCGGAATTCTGCTGGGGGCGCCAACTTTGCGCTTGCGCGGCGATTACCTGGCGATCGTGACGCTGGGCTTTGGTGAGATCATCCGGATATTCCTCACCAACCTCAATGCGCCCGTTAACATCACGAACGGTCCGCAAGGCATCAACCTGATCGATCCGGTCGCGTTTGGAAGTTTTTCCTTCAGTGAAACGCACACGTTTTTCGGAATTACTTTCCCCGGAATCTACACCTATTACTATCTTTTCCTGACACTCGCGCTGCTGGTGATTTTTGTTTCTTTGCGACTACAGAACTCGCGCATCGGTCGCGCCTGGGTCGCGATCCGCGAGGATGAGGTGGCCGCCGAGGCCATGGGCATCAACACGCGCAATATCAAGTTGCTGGCGTTCGCCATGGGCGCGTCATTCGCCGGCATCAGTGGCGGCCTGTTTGCGGGCTTCCAGGGCTTCATCAGTCCGGAGAGCTTCAACCTTTTTGAATCCATCATCGTGTTGTGCATGATTGTGCTGGGCGGCATGGGCAACATCGGCGGGGTTATCCTGGGCGCGGTCCTGCTGACGGTATTTCCGGAAGCTTTGCGGTACCTCGGCGAACTCCAGAGTTTTGTTTTTGGCCGCCTCCTGGTGGATGCAACCGATCTGCGCATGCTGATTTTCGGTCTCGCACTGGTTTTGATCATGATCTTCCGTCCGGCCGGGTTGCTGCCATCGGTTCGCCGCCGCCATGAATTTGATTCCGACGCCTCCGTCCTGGCACAGGAACAGACCTCGCTCTATGACACCCGGCGCTGAATTAAGACCGGCATTGCACCCCGAGACACTACTGGTTGTCAGCGGCGTTTCCAAATATTTTGGCGGTCTGGCAGCCCTGGATGACGTATCGCTGCAGATTCACGCCGGGGAGATTTACGGGTTGATCGGCCCGAATGGCGCCGGCAAGACGACTTTATTCAACGTCCTGACCGGCCTGTTCCGGACCGATGCCGGACAAATTCACCTGCAAGGCGCCCGGATTTCCGGGCTAAAAACGAATCAGGTCGTGGCGCACGGTTTGGCGCGCACGTTTCAGAATATCCGGCTGTTTGCGAACATGACGGCGATTGAGAACGTCATGGTCGGGCGGCATCTGCGCACGCACGCCGGTATCGTCGGCGCGGTTTGGCGAGACTCGGCTACGCGCACGGAGGAGGCGGCTATTTTGGAACGCGCGCGCGAACTGCTGGAATATGTCGGCATCCTGAAACAGGCTTACTTGCCGGCGAAACATCTTTCCTACGGAGACCAGCGACGGCTTGAAATCGCGCGCGCCCTGGCCACCGACCCGCTAGTTCTGGCGCTGGATGAACCGGCCGCCGGCATGAATCCCAGCGAAACCGGAAAACTCCAACATCTCTTGCAGAAAATCCGCAGCGATGGTGTGACTTTGCTGCTGATAGAGCATGATGTAAAACTCGTGATGGGATTGTGCGACCGCATTGCCGTTCTCGATTACGGTAATAAAATCGCCGAGGGCATTCCGGCCGATGTCAAATGTGACCCGCGCGTAATCGATGCCTATCTTGGGGTGGGGCTGGCATGAGCAGGGAGCAGTGCCAGCCGCGAAGCGGCAGGTGCGACCGTCCGCGAATTGCCACCGGCCGCCGACAGCGAGCATTCGAGCATAGTCGTGAACTTACGGAGGCGGCGCTGGCATGAGCAGAGAGCGGGCGATCGCGCAGCGCGGAGCAGGGACCCCTCTGGGGATGCGACCGCTGCGCGAGATGCAGGCGTCCCGCATGCGGTCGCTGGCATCCCCTTCGCTGCGCGACGCCGGAGCGCGGAGCAGTGCCTGCCGCGCAGCGGCAGGTGCGACCGCGGAGGCGGATGCGCGCCCGTCATGGGCGTCGACCGCGCCCGACTCGCCACGGTCC
>JANLIC010000121.1 GCA_024654125.1 Sulfuricaulis sp.
GGACCGTGGCGAGTCGGGCGCGGTCGACGCCCATGACGGGCGCGCATCCGCCTCCGCGGTCGCACCTGCCGCTGCGCGGCAGGCACTGCTCCGCGCTCCAGCGTCGCGCAGCGGAGGGGACGCCAGCGACCGCAAACGAGGCGCCTGCATCCCGCGCAGCGGTCGCATCCCCAAAGGGGGCCCTGCTCCGCGCTGCGCGGTCGCCATCTCCCTGCTCATGCCGCCCTCCCCAATAATTCACGAACTGTCTCGCGGTCGCTGTATGGCAGACGCTCATCTCCGACTTGCTGATAGTTTTCGTGCCCCTTTCCGGCAATCAGAACAACGTCGCCGGCACCCGCATCTTCGATCGCCGTGGTGGTCGCGACCCGTCGGTCGCGTATCACCTGCGGGGTGGCGCGCATCCCGCCGACGATATCGGAGATGATGGTATCGCCCGATTCATGGCGCGGGTTGTCGTCGGTGAGCACCACCACGTCCGCCAGACGCTCGGCAATCTCACCCATTACCGGACGCTTGCCGCGGTCACGGTCGCCACCGCACCCGAAGACGCACCAGAGCTTTCCCCGCGTATGCTCGCGCAGGGCCGATAAAACTTTTTCGAGCGCATCCGGCGTATGCGCGTAATCCACTACCACCAGCGGGATTTCATTCGTGCCACCAAAGCGCTCGACACGCCCTGCCGGGGGATGTGCCCGGGACAAGCGCGCGGCGGCGTCGTTCAATTCCACGCCCAAAGCCAGCAGGGTCGCCAGAACCGCCAGCAGGTTATAAACATTGAAGCGACCGATGAGCGGGCTGCGCAGCTCGGTTTCGCCATCGGGCGTCCGGACCCGCATCCACAACCCATCGGATGAAGGTTGGATATCCCGCGCGTGCACATCGCCGCCTTCGATGCCGTAGCTCAGGGAATTCATCCGCGCGCCGATCCCGGCCAGCAGTTGACACCCGAATGTGTCGTCATGATTGATCACGGCGTACTTCAATCCTTCCATCGCGAACAGCCTGGCCTTGGCCTGACCATAGGCTGTCATGTCGCTGTGATAATCGAGATGGTCGCGCGAGAGGTTGGTAAAAACCGCGACATGGAACTGCACGCCGTTCACGCGCCCCTGTTCCAGCGCATGCGAGGAGACTTCCATCGATACCTGCGCGGCACCCTGACCGAGATATTCCGCCAACAGGCGCTGAATCGTCACGGCATCGGGCGTGGTATGGATCGAGGCGTTGAGCGCTCCCGGAAACCCACTCCCGAGCGTGCCAATCACGGCGCAGCGCCGGGGCGCTTGGTCGAGAGCCTGCGCGAGCAGCTGGGTACAGGTCGTTTTTCCGTTCGTGCCGGTGACGCCGACCACCACCAGGCGTCGCGACGGTGACCCGTAAAATCGGTCCGCAATGATTCCGATTTTGTGATGCAGACCGTTCGTGCCGAATGCCGGCACCGGCACGCTCCGGAAGTCGAATTCATCGCCCTTTTCGTAAACGATGGCGCCGGCGCCCGATGCCACGGCATCGCCGATGAAATCCCGTCCGTCCACCAGCATGCCAGGCACCGCCAGAAAAAGATCCCCGTCCTGCACGCGCCGGCTGTCAGTTTGCAGGCCACGCACTTCGCGATTGGCCACGCCGGGCACGCGCACTATCCCTTCGAGCAGGTCGCGCAGGGTTATGGGCTTCCGCGTCATTCGACCACTCGCTCGCTCTTGACCGTGATGAGGCGCGTATCCTGGCGCGGGGCATCCGGTGCAACATCGAGCAGACGCAACGCTCCGGTCATTACGTGTCCGAATACGGGAGCCGCCACCACGCCGCCGTAATAACCGCCACGCACCGGCTCGTCCACCGTCACCACCATCACCAGGCGTGGTGAGACCGCCGGCGCAAACCCGGCGAACCACGCGACATATTTGTCATCCGAATAGCCTTCCGGCATCAGCTTGCGCACGGTGCCAGTCTTGCCGGCCACGCGGTAATCCGCCACCTGCGCCGCCCGCCCGGTGCCGATATCCCCTACCGCCAGTTCCAGCATGGACTGGACACGACGCGCCGTGTCGACGGACATGATGCGTTCGCCCTTCGGAACGGTTTCCGAATGTTGCAGTGTAAGTGGGAGCGTGACCCCATCATTTGCCAGCGCCAAATAGGCGCGCGCGAGTTGCAACGGAGTGACGGAGATACCGTAACCGAAGGAAATGCTCGCCTGATCTACCGGCACCCATTTTGAATAGGGGTTGAGAAGTCCCGCGACTTCACCCGGCAGCTGCACACCGGTGGATTGTCCGAATCCGGCGTTGCGCAGCATTTCCCATATGTTCTTCTTGTTCAGTGACAGCGCAATCTTGGAAATCCCGACGTTGCTCGATTTCTCGATGACGCCCGCAACCGTCAGCACACCGTAGTTATGAACATCCCGGAACAAACGGTCTCCAACCTGCAACGTTCCCGGTGTGGTATCGATGATGCTGCCGGGAGAATATTTCCCGCTCTCCAAGGCACTAGCGATGGTGAAAGGCTTGAGCGTGGAACCCGGCTCGAAGATATCCGTGACGGCGCGATTGCGGAACATGCCGCTGCGCAGGCCGGTCCGGTTATTGGGATTAAAATCCGGCTCATTCACCAGTGCGAGTACTTCGCCGGTGCGCGCGTCCAGCACGATCGCGCTTCCGGCGCGCGCGCCGTGCTCGTCGACAGCCGCTTTCAGCTCGCGATACGCCAGATACTGGATGCGCCGGTCGATGGAAAGCACCAGGTCCCGCCCTGGTTTCGGCAATACGACGCTCTCGGCGACTTCCACCGCCGTTCCCAGCAGATCCCTCAACAATCGCTTGGCGCCCGGCACCGCACGCAGACTGGCGTCATACGCCAGTTCCACGCCTTCCTGGCCCAGATCGTCGATGTTGGTGAATCCGATTACGTGACCGGCCACGGAACCGAGCGGGTAGTAGCGGCGATATTCGCGCTGCAGCGCAACACCCGGCACCTGGAGCGCCATCACGCGTTCGGCCTGTGGTGGTGACATGTGCCGCTTGAGATACATGAACTCGCGGTCGTCATATTTTTGGACCAGCTGGGCGAGATCGCGCGGGCTCATCTCGAGCATGGCGGCCAGGTGTGGCCATTTCCGGCGTTCTTTTGCCAAGGTCGGTGGGTGCGCCCACACTGAATCCACCGGCGTACTGACCGCCAGCGGCGAGCCATGACGGTCGAGGATCATCCCCCGGTGCGAGTTGTCCTTGACCAGGCGCATATGACGCTGATTTCCCTGGCTTTGCAGAAAATCGGAATTGAACACCTGCAGATACACGGCGCGCGCTGCCAGCAGGGCGATGCCTCCCATCAACATCAACAAAACGATGGCATTGCGCACGGGGTGGCGGGTCTTGGCGCGGCGGTTCATAAAGCGGAATCCGGTTTCACCCGCACGACACGGATACTGGACGCATCGGGTGAGCTCATATCAAGGCGCTTGCGTGCCATATCTTCGATGCGACGATGTTGCGACCACGCGCCTTCCTCGAGAAGAAGCTTTCCCCACTCGACATTCAGGGCATCCCGTTCCGCCTGTTGTGCCTGCAGCTCGGCAAAACGCTGCCGGCTTTCGTGCCGCAATTGCACCACGACAATCGACACCAGTAATACAACGGCAAATAGAAGGATGATGCGCCTAGGCATAACTGACGCCTCCATAAAACTCGCAATAAAATTTCACGCCCGTTGACAGCGTCCTGCAGCCTTCGCCGGTCGCATCCCCAAAGGGGCCTCTGCTCCACGCTGCGCGGTCGCCATCTGCGCGTCTCATGCCGCTACTCCCTCCATTCGCTCGGCCACGCGCAACACGGCGCTACGGGCACGCGGGTTGCGTCGTGCTTCCGCCTCACCGGCAAAGATCGCCTTGCCTATAATTTTCAGTCTGGAGCGAAACTGGTCATGGCGCACCGGCAATCCCGGCGGCAGTTCCCGACCTTTTGCTTCTTTGCGCATGAAATGTTTCACCATCCTATCTTCGAGCGAGTGAAAACTGATCACCGCCAGCCTCCCGCCGATTGCCAAAGCATTCAGTGCTTGTGGCAGTGCCTTGTTCAAAGAGTCGAGTTCCTGATTTATATGGATACGAATGGCCTGAAAGGTGCGTGTCGCCGGATCTTTGCTCTTCTCACGCGTGGGAACGGCGCGCGCCACGATCTCGGCCAGTCGGCGTGTGGTCACGATGGGTTCGATGGAACGTTCACGCAGAATGGCGCGTGCAATGCGCCGGGCAAACCGTTCTTCACCGTAATCGCGCAGGACGCACACAATTTCATTTTCATCCGCCCGATTGAGCCAGTCGGCGGCGGATTCACCGGCGCGCGGGTCCATGCGCATATCGAGCGGTCCTTCGGTGCGAAAGCTGAAACCACGATGGGGGTCATCGAGCTGGGGTGAAGAAACGCCGAGGTCGAAAAGAATACCGTTGATGTTTCCCTGGAGACTGAGTTCATCGATCACTCGCCCGAGCGTGGAAAACGACCCTTGATAGATATTCACACGCGCATCCTGGCCGAACCGGTGACGCGCGTTCTCGCAGGCTCGTGGATCCCGGTCA
>JANLIC010000133.1 GCA_024654125.1 Sulfuricaulis sp.
TTTCGCGCCGCCGATCTCGGCAAGAAGACGGTGCTCGTCGAGCGCTACGCCACGCTCGGCGGGGTGTGCCTCAATGTCGGCTGTATTCCCTCCAAGGCATTGCTGCATGTCGCGGCCGTGACCGAGGAGGCGCAAAAACTCGCCGAGCATGGCGTCAGTTTCGGCGCGCCGAAATTCGATCTCGCCAAGCTGCGCGCATGGAAAGATAAAGTGGTCGGCAAGCTGGTAGGCGGTATCGGCATGATGGCCAAGGGCCGCAAGGTCGAGGTGATACGCGGCGTTGGGCGCTTCATCGATCCGCATCATATGGGGATCTCGCTGACGGCGGGCGACGGCAAGGCGCCGACCGGCGAGAAAAAAATCATCCGGTTTGCCCATGCCATCATCGCCGCCGGTTCCCAGGCCGTGAAGCTTCCTTTCATTCCCGAAGACCCGCGTATCGTCGATTCCACCGGCGCGCTCGATCTTCGGGGCGCGCCGAAGAAGATGCTTGTCATCGGCGGTGGCATCATCGGGCTCGAAATGGCGACCGTGTATTCGATGCTGGGTTGCCGCCTCGACGTGGTCGAAATGCTGGACGGGCTCATGCTCGGGGCCGACCGCGATCTCGTGCGCGTGTGGGAGAAGATGAACAGCCCGCGCTTCGATCGCATCATGCTGAAAACCAAAACAACCAAGGTCGAGGCATTGACGACCGGTATCAAGGTTGCGTTCGAAGGCGAACAGCCGCCCGACAAGCCACAGGACTATGACTTTGTTCTGGTCGCGGCCGGCCGCGCGCCGAATGGAAAGAATATTTCCGCCGGGAATGCCGGTATCGCCGTCAGCGATCGTGGTTTCATCGAAGTCGACAAGCAAATGCGCACCAACGTGCCGCACATATTCGCGATAGGCGATATCGTCGGCCACCCGATGCTGGCGCACAAGGCGGTGCATGAGGGCCATGTGGCGGCGGAGGCGGCCGCCGGGCAGAAGTCCTTCTTCGATGCCACGGTCATTCCGTCGGTGGCCTACACCGATCCCGAAATCGCCTGGGTGGGCGTGACGGAGGACGAGGCCAAGAAACAGGGTCGAGCGATCGGCAAGGCCAAGTTCCCGTGGGTCGCCTCCGGTCGCGCCATTGCCAACGGCCGCGATGAAGGCTTCACCAAGATACTTATTGATGAGGACACGCACCGCGTGGTCGGCGGCGGCATCGTGGGCACCCATGCCGGCGAGCTGATCAGCGAGCTGGCGCTCGCCATCGAAATGGGCTGCGACCCGGAAGATATCGGCAAGACCATCCACCCGCATCCCACGCTCGGCGAGTCGGTCGGTATGGCCGCTGAGGTGTTCGAAGGGGTCTGCACCGATCTAATGCCGCCGAAGCGGCGATAGCCGCGAGAGCGGCGGGAAAGCCGCTGTTCATATCCTGGGTGCAGGGCGCACGCGACGGTACGGCGCCGGAAAATCCGTTACAATGCCGCACTTCCTGACGAATACGCTGGGCTGATCCATGGCAAAAATCAAAAAAGTCGTCTTGGCCTACTCCGGGGGCCTCGATACCTCGGTCATCCTTGCGTGGCTGATAGAAACCTATGACTGCGAGTTGGTGACCTTCACCGCCGACATTGGTCAGGGCGAGGAACTGGAACCGGCACGCGCCAAGGCGAAAAAAATGGGTGTGAAAGAAATCTTCGTTGACGATCTCAAGGAAGAGTTCGTGCGCGATTTCGTGTTTCCCATGTTCCGCGCCAACACACTGTACGAAGGCGAATACCTGCTCGGGACCTCCATCGCAAGGCCGCTGATCGCCAAGCGCCAGATCGAGATTGCCAACAAGGTCGGCGCCGATGCCGTGGCGCATGGCGCCACCGGCAAGGGCAATGATCAGGTGCGTTTCGAGCTCGGCTATTACGCGCTGCGCCCTGACATCAACATCATCGCGCCGTGGCGCGAGTGGGGCTTGTCCTCGCGCGAAAAGCTCATGGACTATGCCGAAAAGCACGGTATCCCGGTGGAGATGAAGCGCGGCAAGAAATCGCCATACTCGATGGACGCTAACCTGCTGCACATTTCCTACGAAGGCGGGATTCTCGAAGACCCATGGAAGGAACCGGAGGAATCCATGTGGCGCTGGACGGTGGCGCCGGAAAAAGCACCGAACAAGCCGGCCGCTATCGAGCTGACTTATAAGAAGGGCGATATCGTCGCCATCAACGGCAAGGCCATGTCGCCCGCCACCGTGCTCGCCACACTCAATAAAATCGG
>JANLIC010000170.1 GCA_024654125.1 Sulfuricaulis sp.
ATCGCCGGGCCCAGCAAGACGGACATCTCGCGCCGAAACTGCGGATCGGAGACAGCGTAGCGATGCTCGACCTTGCGCTCCAGCACCTTCTCGGGTGTCTTGAAGTTCTGCAACACTACCAGGATCAGGCTGGTGGCCAGCACAGTGATTCCGATAACCCAGAGCATAGATTTTCGGCTCCCAGTCAACGACATGGCAGACGCCCTCCAATAGGGTGTAACTGGCAATTGTCGAGATAAACGCTGTCGCTCAAATCGTCCTTTGATCGGGTCCTCAGAGCGTGAGGCCCGCACAGTCAAAACAGTACGTGGCGGGTAGTCATCGCTGGATAGCAGGGGATTCACGTTCCTTTGCAGCAGCTTCGACCCGATGATACGAAGTTCGTCGACGCCAGTCAGTGCGAAACCGCACGTAACCTATAGACAGACGGTGCATCCCAGCCGGGCAAAGGAGAACAGCGCTGTCAATGGATGCGGGCGGCGTTCGATCTGCGCGCGCAGCAATCCAGCGCCGAGCATGCTGTAAGTGATGCCGTTTCCACCGTAGGCCAGCGCGAACAGCACGCGCGGCCCGTACTGCGGATGGCGACCGAACAGCGGCAGCCCGTCGCTGGTTTCAGCGAACGTGCCTGCCCAGGCGAACGCCGGTTGCACCTGAAGGTGAGGCAACAACCGGGCGACCTTACGCTGCAGATTCGCCGCCTTGCGGTCGACCAACCGATCCCGGCGCGCCGGGATGTCGCGGTCGTCGTCTTCGCCACCCACCAACAGCCGTCCATCGCCGGTGCTGCGCAGATACAGATACGGACGCGCGGACTCCCACAGCAGTGTGCTTGCCAACCAGCCCAGCTCGGCACGATCGACGGGATCGCTGATGTAGGCGTAGCTGCTGCGATTCTGCGCGACGCGCTGGCGCAACCAGCATTGCGCTTCGTAGCCGCTGGCAATCACTGCGTGCCTCGCTCTGATCGACATGTCACTGTCGGTGGTGAGCTGTACCGAACGCGTGGTCGCCGTGATGGTTTTCACCTGCGTGCGATCGAACACGCGCGTGCCCTGTCGCTGCATCCTGCGCAGCAGTCGTGAGGCGAGCCGGTAGGGATCAGCCCGAGCGGCCACCGAGCTGAGGATAGCGGCTGGGGCAGTCAGTCCGTACTCGTCCTTGAGTGCTGCGCGGCTCAGCCAGCGAATCGGAAAGCCGTGCTGTTTCCGCCAGGCAAATTCGTCGGCCAAGCGCGGATGATCCGTGCGATTACTGGCGTAGTACAGGCTTTCACAGTTGGCGAAATCGACATCGCCGACCGCATGGGCTACCGCGCCAACCTCGCTGATCGCGCGCAAGCAGGATTGATACGCCAGAAGCGCTGAGGTCTGGTCGTAGCGCTTGGCGAGATCTATCGCGTGGGTATCGATTTCATATTGCAGCAAGGCGGTGCTGGCCGATGTGCTGCCCCAGCAGGCGTCGCGCTGATCAAGCACGACGACATCGTGACCATGTCCAGCCAATTCATCAGCGATCAGCGCGCCAGTGATGCCAGCGCCCACCACCACCACGTCGCAGCTCAGGTCGGCATCGAGCTGCGGGAAGGAATACATCAGGCCATTCTTGACCGCCCAGTACGGATATCCGCTTTTCAAATCCACAAGCGACTCCTAACTATTTATCTCTGGTTTATGCCCAGTCGAGTCGCCAAGCGGTGAAACGGATCCGGCCTCGCAATCAGGTTCACCTCAATCCATTCGCCAGATGACTCGCGTTTTCAGCAGTGAAGGAGCGACAAGACATTTGTTCGCCACCAGTTTGGGGGACGACGATAGCCGCGTCGGTGCGTTGCCATACTGAGCGCAAAAGCGGAACTGGATGACTGAGACAGGTCCAGCGCGGGGCGAGCGTTCCTTATCGAACAGACAGATCCCGCCAGCGGCATGAGAATCGATAAAGGCTAGCGGTTCGAGCGGCATCTCGATTGTCCACATTTCCCACCTCCCCGGAGAAGAATCATGGCTACGAAAAGAAACTGCTCGGTCGTCGCGGGTGAAAAGCAAAGGCGATAAGTCCGCCACGGCAGTGCAGGGCCCAGAACTAACGACATAGTCGCAGAGCAAGCCAGCGCAAGCGACGCCCTACAACAGCAGCAAGGAGCTCGAGTACGTCACGACAACGCCGTGACGCCGCCGCCTGGAGTGACTGTAGAGCCGGCTCCAGTGCGTTGACCGCGAGCCCGCCGAACGGTAATCATCCCCACCGGTTAGTGCTGCTCGGAGCTGTTCCAGGATGCCTTGGCAAGAAAGTGCTGAGGGACGCCCGCCGGCGCGAGCCGGCCACCGGACCCTGAGCCTGTCTTTCCCTGGGCCGCGCAACGGCCCGCCACGCGTTCCTACTAAGCGGCCGGCGACATCCCTCAGCGTGTGGAGCTGCGCTGGAAGAAGCTCAGTATGGCGAGCAGCCGCACCGCGCCGATCAGCGATACGATCCGCTCGACGGCAATGTGGGTAAACGGACAGACCCGGCAGCGACCCCCTACCTACCATACGAAACCCAGCCGGCACCTGCCGGATTGGTGAACCAAATTAAATGACGCAGCCCGCCTGTCGGCGCGCCGCCTACCAGTGTTAGGAGGATTCAGTGAAAAAGATACCGTATATCAAGAAGCAACTGCACGAGTTGTTGTATCAGGCTATCGAGACGGAACGCGGTGGTATAAGATCTACGAAGCCGCGCTGTCATGTGCGCAGAACAAGGACCTGAAAGGTGAATGGGAGGAGTACCTTGAGCAGACGCGCACCCACGAGCAGGTGCTGCTGAAGGTGTTCGAGGAAATAGGACTGAAGCCGGACGCCGTAACCCCCGGTCGGGAAGTGGTGGCACACATCGGGGATTCCCTGGTCACCGCGATGGAAATGGCGAAGGCGCGCGGCAGTGCCGCGGCCGCACAACTCGTGGCCGCCGAGTGCGTGGTCCTGGCGGAAACCAAGGACCACCAGAACTGGGAACTGATCGGGCATCTGGCAGAGCACGGCCAGGGAAAGGAAACCGGCGCACTGAGGATCGCGTTCGAAGCGGTGGAGCAGGAAGAGGACCATCACCTCTACCACACGATGGGATTCACCCGCGAATTGTGGATCGAGTCGCTCGGGTTGCCGGCAGCCCTGCCGCCCCCCGAAGAAAGGAAGATGGTTGAAACTGCGATCGGCGCCGCGCGGGCGGAGAACCAACGCGACGACATGCTGAAATCCAAGCACTGAGGGATGCCGCGAGGTGGCATCTGAGAAAGGGTTTTTACCGGCCGAGTATGGAAACGGCAGAGGCTTTCGCCCCTGCCGTCTTCATCCATCGCCCCCAGGAGCACAGCCATTGGACTTGTTACGCATCATCATCGCGATTTTTCTGCCGCCGCTCGGCGTCTTCCTGCAGGAAGGCATCGGCAAGCATTTCTGGATCAACATTCTGCTCACGCTGCTCGGCTACATTCACGGCATCGTTCACGCCGTGTGGATCATCGCCAAGCGATGAACATGGCGCTTGCGCCAGCGCGCGGCGATGCCGCCGGCTGACGCGCCGCAGCGCCGGCCTGTCGACGCGCGCATGCGCGTGCACCGGCTCGCGCGTCTGATGGACAGTTCGATCCGTCTGCCCGGCGGTTTCCGCATCGGGGTCGACGGGCTCATCGGGCTGGTGCCGGTGGTCGGCGATCTCGCGGCGGCCGGGGCGTCGTTCTACATCGTCGCGCAGGCGGCGCGCGCGGGTGTGCCCGCCAGCGCGCTCGCGCGCATGGTGCTAAACGTCGCGCTCGGAATCAAGGGGTCAGAGTACTTGAAACTTATCAATGATCAGATCAAGTACTCTGACCCCTTGATTCTAGAGGTGGTCCCTTGAATCTGAACAGCTGGGAAAGTGGAATCGCAGCCTGAAAGGCACGATAGCTACCAAGGGGCGAAACTGACGAACCCAATAAACCC
>JANLIC010000173.1 GCA_024654125.1 Sulfuricaulis sp.
TCCATTTGCAACGTCATCGCCGCTTGAAACATTTCCACCCCATTCAGCGTGGAGTAAAGCAGAATTTTCATAATCTCCGCTTCGGCTTCCGGGTCAGCGAAGATGGTCGCATCGAAGGGCAGTTGGTAGGCTTTCAGCGGGAACAGCACTCCCAGACGGGCTTCCACGTCCTTCTTCTGGCGGGCAAACAACCGCCGGAATTGCAACGCAAGTTTGTCCTGCTGCGCTTCCTTCTCTTTCTTCCCCGGTTCATTCGGGTCACGGCGGGCTTTCAGTGCCCACTCCAACCGGGCGGGACGTTCCACGCCCTGGCTGTCCAGGTATGCCCCGGCGTCACGCAGCCCGGCCAGCAGCAAGCGGCTATTCGCCATTCTGAAGCCTTTCACTCTTCACGGGACAAGGCCTCCACCCCCAAGCGAATCGCTTCCAGAACATGCACAGCACTATCGCTTTTATCTTCTCTCGCCCCCGGCCAATGGCGCTCGAATACCGTTCGGGCTGCGCTGGCCCCGGTTGCAGTCTGAAGTTCACCGGCTATCGTTTCGTAGATCGCCACCGGAAGCGCATCCCGGTACGGTTGCGCCGAGTAGAAAACCCCACGCTTGATTGCATCCAAATGCGTGCTGCGCCACGCCGATAGCGTTTCGGGCACGGCCTTACTGGGTAAAGCCGGGAATTCCGGGCCGCCAACACGAGCAGGAAGTTCGGTGGCTGGAGCGACCAGTTGGGGAGGCGCTGGCGCTTTGGGTTTCGGGCCTAATTCCATATACGCGCGCGCTTCATCGACCGTCAGGATGGCTTCGTCGGTCAGCGCGTAGAGCGTTTTGGCCTGCTCTAGCTGAGCGGTCTGCATGATTTCCAGCTTCTCCGGTTGCGCCACGAGTTCGGCGTCGAGCCGAGACAGGTATTGCTCGTTGACAATCTCGTACAGCCACTCTACGCGCGGTACGATGGTGCCGGTGACGAAGCCAAAGTAATCGCTCTGCGCCGTGGCGAAATTGGCCGATGTGCCATCCATCACGCTTGGCGGCATTTCCAGCGCAGCGGCCACATTATCGCGCTGGATGACAATCAACTCCGCCGCCTGCGTGTCTTTCACGTCACTCCCGATAATAACCGGAGCGAGTTTATCGTTTAGCCGCATGACGATATTCTGGAAAGCATTGCGCACCCCAGTTAAGCGGCGTTTGAGAAATGATTGGAAGCGTTCTACTTCGGCTTCAGGCGTGCCCGGCGGGACAGGGAAAACCGTAACCTTTACCGCCCCCTGGTTGAAATATTGACTGATAAACGCATCCATCGCGTAGAGTTGGCTGGCGGCTGATAATGCCGTCTGCCCGGCACCAACGCCCGGCCCAACTTCCGCCGTGAACGATGGCTCCCAAAAGTAGACAACTCGCTCCAGGGGGATGAGTTGATTTTTTCGCTTGAAGTCAATCAAGCCTTTCTCGCTATCAATGCGGGGCGTCATGCTTTCGCTGAGTACCCAGCGGGGCGTCAGGTTGTAGCCGTTGGCATTGGTGTCGAGCAGCCAATAGGCGGCACCGGTTAGACACAGGCTGGCCTCGACCTGGAACATGAGCGCTTTAAGACGTTTGCAGAATTCTACAAAATCCGGGGTGTCGGTCACGTCCGTTTTGCCGCGCATGATGGCATGCGGGAAGCGGGAAATAAGCCGGGAGCGCAGCTTGATGCCGCGGGACAGCCAGGCGACACGGGCGTATGCGGTAACAGCGTCCAGCCCCCCCACGATGGCCGGGTCGCTGCTGGTCACCAGGTCCCGGCCAGACAGGAAGTCGGTGATGTGCGTGCTGGATTTTAGGTTGGGGTAGGCAATGTAGGGCATCTTTGCTCACTCGTAGAACAGCGGGCCGGAGTACGCCAGGCAAAGAAACGCGCCAGACGTGGCGTCTACCTGGTCGTCATATTCCGCTTCCGGGAACGCGCAGATTTCGTCGAGCCAGGCAGCGTTCCACGAGCCGCGTAGCAATTTTACTTTACTTTGCTCGGCGCGGGCGAGCCAGGTATTCACCCGCGTGATTTTGTCGACTACAGGCGAGACGCCGCGGAACGGAGTGGCGGCGAGCGCGGGTTCGGCGAGCAGCAAGTCCAGCATCCCGCGCTGCGTACCGGTGATCTCAACAGCCTGGACGATGTCAGGGCCATCTCCCAGCGCGGTTTGCGAAATGATGCGCACCAGAGTCGGCCACTCCCATCGCCCGCGCTGGCAATCGAGAATGTAGGCGTTGCCGTTCGCGTCCATCCCCACCCGTGCCCCCACAGAATAATCGGCTTGCGTTTTCGTGCTCGCTGCTAAATCCCAGTGCCGCGCCTGCGAGACGAGCGGCGGGGCCTGCTCGACAACGTCGAACCACTCGCGCTTGAATAACGCGCCGGCAAGCTGGACGAACTCCGCCTCGAATTCCTGACGAAAGACAAGCGCAGGCAGTTGCCCCCGGGCGGCGGCGATTTCGGCGGCGGCGAGATAGGGGTTGTCACTGGACGGATGGCGGTAGGCGGCCCACTCCGGATCGGTCTCCGCCTGGCGGAACAGGTCAAAGAAATGGTTGAAGCCCTTCGGCGTCGAAATGAACAGGGCGCGCCCCTGCCGGTCGGTGAGCGTGGCGCGGAGTTCCTGCTCCCAGATGTTCGTGAAATTTCGGATGTGGGCAGCCTCATCCATGATGAGCAGGTCGAGACCCTCTCCACGCAAACCGCCTTCGCTGTCTGCCGAGCGCACTTGGACCCACCCGCGCCCGCTCGTGATCCGCCGGTCTCCCTGCCGGATTTCAATCCCCGGCATTTGCTTCGCCAGGTGGGAGAGCATCCGCCAACCGATGTCGGCAATCGGGTACGCAGGCGCAACCCACATCACCGCCTGCTGTTGCAGGATGGCGGCAATGGAGAGCGCGGCAGCGAGTCTGGTTTTCCCGAACCGGCGACCTGCGGACACGACGCGGAACCGGGCCGGGTCACGGGTGATTTCTAGCTGGCCGCGGTGCAGCGGCGGGAGCGAGACTTCAATCTGGCGTGGCTGCATCATCCGGTCTCACTTCGGGCCAGGCGAGCGCGTAGGATGTGATTTTCTCGCCTGCGCTGGTCAGGTCAACGTTATCGCCCCAGTGCGCCCGGTCACGGCG
>JANLIC010000172.1 GCA_024654125.1 Sulfuricaulis sp.
CATCACTCGGATGTGGAAGGTTAAACAACCGAATGATTATTTACTTACCGCCGGAACGATACAAAATATCGGCGGCGAGCAGAAATTGACACGCCAGCATACCGTGACCGAGTTCATGATGAATGCGCTCCGACTCAACCGCGGTTTTCCGTCGCGCCTGTTCGCGGAACGCACCGGCCTGCCGATTTCGACCGTGGTCAAACCGTTGCAGGAAGCAGAGCAAAAAGGGCTGATCACCTGGGACACCGAAACCCTGCGCCCGACGGACACTGGCTTGCGCTTTCTGAATAATCTTGTTGCCATGTTCTAGCGCCGCTTCGCACCGGCTGGCGGGCTTGCACCGGTCACAGGGTTCGCATACCTTGATTGTCTGCCGGGAATGGCAATCCCTCACGGCACTCGCGAGGAACGGAAATGAATTCCTATTCAGAATGGCGTGCAACGCTCGACAAGGCCTTCAGCGGTCTGGCGGAGCGCCTGGGCGAAAATTTACCCAACTTCATCGGCGCGCTGCTGTTGATCTTTGCCGGCTGGCTCGTGGGCAAGCTGCTGCGTGCGCTGACTGTGCGCCTGATTCACCTTCTCGATCATGCAATTCGCCGGCTGTCCACGCGTTATGGCGATCGGCCGGGCATCCTCTCGGCGTCGGCCGACGTGTTGGGCAGCATCGTTTACTGGATCACCATCCTTTTCTTCCTGACCGCCGCCACCCAGGTACTGGGGCTCGATGCCTTCCTGGGTTGGCTCAATCGCGTGGTGGCCTATCTGCCGACGCTGTTGACCGGTGGCCTGATCGTGCTCGCCGGCTTCCTGCTGAGCGCGCTGCTGCGCGACGTGGTCACCACCACCGCGCCCGTGGGCGAGAGCCAGCGCATGCTGCTGGGCCGCGTGACGCAGCTGGTGATCCTGGTCACGGCGGTGGTCATCGGCGCCGACCAGATCGGCATCAAGGTTACCTTTCTCGTCATCATGGTCACGGTGCTGGCCAGCGCGCTGCTCGGCGGGCTGGCACTGGCGTTGAGCCTGGGATCACGCACTTACGTCAGTAATCTCATTGGCGCACATTATCTACAGCGACAATTCCGCGTCGGCCAAACGGTGCGCATCGGTCACTTCGAGGGGCGCATCCTGGAATTCACCGCCACGGCCATTGTCCTGGAAACGGCGGATGGCCGCGTCAACCTGCCAGCCAAGATTTACCACGAGGAACCCATTGTGCTGCTCATGGGTGGTCAAGATGGCCCGCACGCGTGAATTGTCGCTGGCCTTTGCCGAGGCCCATCCGGGCGATGCCGCCCGGGTGCTGGAACACCTGTCGACCCACGATGCCACCGCCTTTCTGAAATTATTGCCAACGCGGCTCGGCGCGCCGGTGCTGCGTCACATGTTGCCGACCTCGGCGGCGCACTGCCTGGAGCAGCTCGACGACGAGGCCGCCGCCGGCCTGGTGCGC
>JANLIC010000184.1 GCA_024654125.1 Sulfuricaulis sp.
CGCTCCTGGAGCAGCAGCATGGTTGCCTGGAACACCGGGTCTGACTCGAATCGTTTCTGCATAGGACGGTCCAGGAGCAGATAGGCCAGAGAGAGCAGACTCATTCCAACGTGATGTGCCATGAAGGAGCGAACCACTGCGAACGATTGTCCCCTAGATAGACGTGACGGTGTGTAGTCTATAGCTTCATAGAAACCGTACCTTCCTTCAAACCCTTCAGCGGAGAGTCTCTCGAGATTCACACACGCCTCCTCTGGCGCCACTATAAGCGCAAGCGCCGAGGCGTAGGGCGCAATCACCAGATCCCCGGCGAGTCCGCGCTTGAGTCCCAGTCCGGGCACGCCGAATGCCTGGTACTGGTAGCTGAGAGAAATATCAATTGCATTGTAACCGGATTCCGAAATGCCCCATGGCACAGCGCGCTTTTCCCCATACTCGATCTGCCTGGCCACCGCCGCCTTACAGGTCTGGTCGAGCAGCGTGTTCTCATACGTCGGCATAACCAGGAGGGGCATCAGGTACTCGAACATAGATCCACTCCACGAAAGGAGAACAGGCTCTCCACACGTAGTAGTGAGCAGGCGTCCCAGGGCAAACCAGCTTTCCTGCGGCAGTTGTCCCTGCGCAATCGCCACAAAGTTGCATAGTCTCGCTTCCGAAGCAAGCAAATCGTAATAACCGGTGTCCCGCCTGTGCTCACAGACGTTGTACCCGATGGTCAACAGATGGCACTCCTTGTCGAACAGGAAATCATATTCCATCCTGGCGAACTCACTGGATTGCGATGCAAGTTGTTCGATAGCAGCGATCCTTTCCCTGGCACGCCGGACTGCATCATTATCAGTATCAAGGTTGGCCAACTGGCGCAGTGTCGGTATCTCCCCGCTAATACCAGGGAAGTCATTGAGACTGTCAGGAGACGCCGGCCGCAATGTCCACGGAGCATGAAAAGTCAGTTCATGGAGGGCGGCCCGGCATTGCCCGGCAAAGGCATGAGCCCACCACGCGGCCTGGTTATCGTTATGATTATCGTTATGATTATTGATCTGATTATTGGGGCCGACGCCATCATCAGCAGTATCCTGGGTTGCGACAGCGGCAACAACTTCCCCGGCTGACACTGCCAGTTGATCAAGGCACAACCTGGCTGCCATAAGCGTAGTCGGCGGGGAATTGTATGCAGACTCCATATCCTTCTGAAGGTGAGCTATAGCTTCATGCGTGTTTACTCCCTGAGCAGTTACTTCTTCAGTATTCCCGACAATCTCCGCAAGAATTGTCAGTGTGTCGCTGAGTCCGTCAAACACCCGCGCTCCCAGTATCTTTTGATCGGGAAGTGCGAGCATACCCTGCCGCAATGTCAGCAGATGGGCAGCAAGATTCCCGCTGTCAACCGTTGAAATGTAAGCGGGGAGCAGTGGTTTCAGGGATCGCGTGTCGTACCAGTTGTAGAAGTGGCCCCGGTTCCGTTCCATTGTTTTCATCGTGTGGAATGTATTGGACGTACGTTCGATGAGTTGGCCTGTCGAAATGTAGCCAAAGTCGTGAGCAGATAAATTTGCGAGCAGGGTAAGTCCCATGTTAGTCGGCGATGTGCGATGTGCGACACCGGCAACGGGAGACTCCTGATAGTTATCCGGCGGCAGCCAATGATCTTCCGGGCCAACGAAGGTCTCAAAATACGCCCAGGTCTTTCGGGAAATCTTCCTGAGAAAGATGGTCTGCTTGTCCGTCAGCCTTGCTTCATGGCGGGCGAGAGGCCGGCTGATCCACCAAACGATGGCCGGGGAGGCAAACCAGAGACCCAGTACAGGCCCGGCCACTGCTAATGCAGCCGGTCCAGAAATCATGATAAAGATCACTTCGGCAGCGGCAATAGCAGGGGCAACCCACATTATACGGCAGGAGGCGGCAAGGCCGGTACTGTTATTACGCCCGGTGTCGTTCGATGGATTCCATTCAAGCAGCCGCCTGCGCGATATCAGCATCCGCCACATCGTGCGCACAATCGCATCCAGAGAGAAGAACGCCTCGTAGGGGAGACAAACGAAAGTAAATGCCGCCTGCCCGAAGTGCATTTCAGCGGAGCGCACTGCAGCAGAGAGGTGCTGACCGAGCAGCACATCTCCCGGCTTGT
>JANLIC010000197.1 GCA_024654125.1 Sulfuricaulis sp.
TTCTGAAGTCTTGCCGCGGGCACGCATTTCGAGCGCCTGTCCAAGATTGATCAGCGCGATGATGACGGCCGCCGCCTCGAAATAGGCGTGGCGCGCGAGGCTCGGGACCATAGCGGGGAACAGCACCACCAGCATGGAGTACACCCAGGCGGCGCCGGTACCGAGCGCGATGAGTGTGTCCATGTTGGCGTTGTGGGCGCGGAAGGATTTCCACGCGCCGCGAAAGAAATGCCCACCGGCATAGACCAGAACACCGAGCGTCACCGCGCCCATCACAAGCCAGAACATCCGGCCGGAAGCGGTATCCAGCATTGGCATCAAACCAAACGGCTCGGCCAGCATGAGCGGGAACCCGACCACCGCCGCGACGATAAATTTGCGTAACAACGCGCGGTAATGCGCCAGCTCCGCGGCCTCTTTTTCCGATTCGTCCTCGGCACCGCGCAGCTCGGCCGCGCCGTAACCGGAGGCCGTGACGGCGGCCACCAGCGCCTTGGCATCGACACTGCCGCGCACCGTCGCGGTGTGCTCGGCAAAATTGATCGCGGCCTCGGTCACGCCCGGAACATTCTTCAGCGCATCCTCGATCGTGGCCACGCAACCGGCGCAGGTCATGCCGGAGATGGAAAGACGCGTAGTATTTTCAGGAGGGGACACGCTCATGGCGGCGTCCATGATTGCAATACGACTGCGGGTCAGTCCGTTTTAAGCTCAGTGGGATAACCGACTCCGTTCAACGCCTGGATGACGGCTTGCGGGTCCGCGCTGCCTTTGATCACGGCGGACTTTCCGGCCAGATCGAATTGGGCCGCGACGAACCCCGGCAGCTTCGACACCGCCTCGGTGGCCTTGGCGACGCAGCCGCCGCACTTCATGCCACTTACTGAGTAATGTGTTTCGGTTGTGTTATTCATTTAAGTCTCCAGACGATGATATCCAATTCACTCAACTTGCGATATGCGTCGCACGTGAGCGTTCATGCGTCACGCGCCGCAGATCGGGCCAAACGAGCGTAACCGCCATGGCCAGCGCGAACAATATCTTCGAAACGAAGGTCACCTGGTAAGGCATGAGGGTGATGAACACAGGATTCAAGACCGGCAGCACCACAAAGAAGTTCATGGTCCACACGGTGGCCAGCGTCAGTACCGAGACCGCCAGCGTCGCTACCATGCCACGCGGACGCGCGAATGGTTTCCACAGCACATAGGCAAAGGCATAACCAAGTGTCACAGCGAGCAGCATGTGAATCAGGATACCGAGCCACACACCGGTGGTGCCGGCTGCATATGCGGGCAGCAGGCTCGCGGTAACTTCGCGTGCCACGGTCGCCGCTTCGAGCGACGTGAACGAGGCGTACAGGCTGACCCAGATGATTTCCGCCAATCCGCCCGCCAACGAGGCGATCAGAACCAGTTGCCAAAGTGACGTCGACCGGTGGCGATGAAAATCAGGCTTCATGACATACTCCTTCATTCGATTCATAACAGATGTGTTTTACAAAATTTAATCCACGTCGAGCCTAGAAGATACTCCTGCCCTGTGCTTTGACGGGCATCAATATTTGGACAGGCAACCTGCGGGCGGAAGGTTTACCCCGGCTTCATCCCATGCTGGCGGTGATGGCGAAGATACTTCTCGGGTTCCGCCTCGAACGCCTCCCGACAGCTCCCGGCACAGAAGTAATATGTCTTACCCTGATATAAGAATTGATCAACAGCGGTCTTGTGACTGACCTCCATGCCACACACTGGATCCTTAAAGCTGCGTTCGTCGCTTTGTCGTTTCATCGCTGACTCCTTACTTAGTGTGTTGATGTCCGGACGGCTTGTCCGAACCCGTATTGTCCGATGAGCCATGCCCACCGCCGCAACCACCATGGCCGCCGTGGCCAAAAAGATGCATGCCCACGAACAATCCGCCGATTAATACCCAAAACCAGTTCTCAGTTAGCCATTCCATAAAAGTCCCTCGTGTTACAGAGTTCTTTACCACCTGCATTCGATTCTGAGTCACCCTCAATACGAATCAGTCTAATACTTGCGTGCGGGTTACATGTCAACGGGTGATGAATTCCGGAATCGCATTGCAGAAATGTATATCCAACCTGCCAGGAAAAAATCGGGCGACTCCATGCCGAGCTCCACCGTTCATGGCGTTTTCACAGCTGCTTGCGCACGATAAATCGCTGTGCATCTGCGACCGGTTAAACAATGTCCCGGTCCCAACCCGCATAGGAATCCTTGATCCGCCCGCGCGGGATCGCCAAGACAATCAGCAGCACGCCGCTGATGACTCCATTCCAGGCTGCCAGCGGCGAGGCGATGCCGTCGAGCAGCCAGGGCGAAGCTATTGTCGATATTGGCGGCGCTGGTTTCCTCGCGCACCTGCTCGATTTTGCTCTCGATTTTGGCGAGGCGCTCTTCCGCAGGCGGTTTCGTTTCCATTGTGCCCAGCTTTTTCTCCAGCACCTCGATGCGCTGCAGCAATTGGCTGATGATCTGCTGTTGGTCAACAGGTTGGGTTGGAGGCTTTTCGGGCGGGGTTGTCCCGTGTCCGCGTAGGCGGCGCCGCTTGAAATCAGGGACAAGACCCCCGCCAGCAAGGCGCAAAGTTTTTTGTGCTTAGTCTTCATTTTTCATCCTCCATAGGAATCCTGGCAGCGGGGACTGGCTGGCCGTACCCACGCTCAAGATAGGCGCGTACCGCCACGATTGCGATGGGCACTGCTCCAAACAAGATGAACACGACATCGCCAGGCATGCGCAGCCGTTCGAACAAACGCGCCTGATCACTGCCGGTATAGGCGAGACTGCGGGCATGCCAGTAGCCATTTTCCAGAACGTCGATCAATTGCAGCACGCCGGCGGGAAACAGGCTCATAACTACCATCATCAGCAGACCGCCATTGAGACCCCAGAAACCGACCCGCACATACTTTTCCAGGGTGTTCCAGAGTGTATCGCTGACAGTCTCTCGAATCGCAAACACCACCAGGCCGATGCCCAGCATGCCGAACACGCCCATCATCGACGCGTGGGCATGATTGATGGTGAGCAAGGTACCGGTCTCGAAGTAACTGACGATCGGTAGGTTGATCAGAAACCCAAAAATCCCCGCGCCAACAAAATTCCAAACGCCTACCGCCATTAGGAAATAAAAAGTCCATTTGTGCGGCACCTCGATCTTTCCGCCACCGAGATCGGAACGGGACCGGGTCAGCCGGACGAAATCCCAGGCGTCGAGCGTAATCAGCGTGAGCGGCGCCACCTCCAGCGCCGAGAACAACGCGCTTAGAGCCATGTTGAAACTGGTTTGTCCGGTCCAGTACCAGTGGTGCCCGGTACCGATGAACCCGCCGGCAAAATAGAGAATGGCATCAAGATAAATAATCCGTGTCGCGTTGATGCGCGTGACGAAGCCGAACTGAAAGAAGATGATCGCGACCATGACGGTCACGAAAAACTCGAAGAACCCTTCTACCCAGAGATGGATGATCCAGAAACGCCAGGCATCGACGACCGAGTAATGGGTTGCGCCATCGAAGAACATTGCCGGCAGATAGAATAGAGGAATAGCAATCGCCGCGAACAGAAACAAGCCGGCGATCTCGCGCCGCTCAGGGTCGCGAAATGCCGGGGCGACCGCGCGTACCAGTAAGCCAAACCAGAATAGCAACGCGCCGGCGAGCAGGATTTGCCATGCGCGGCCAAGCTCCAGGTATTCCCATCCCTGGTCGCCGAACCAGAACCACAGACTGGGAAGCAGTTGCCTGATACCGGCCCATTCACCGAGCAAGCTGCCGACAACCACAACTATCAGCGTCCAAAACAGTGCGTGGATAGCTTTTGCCTGCCCTTTCGGCTCGGTTCCGCCGAGCGCACTGGCGAGAAACAGGGCACCGGCGACATACGCGGTGGCGATCCAGAAAATCGCGAGCTGCAAATGCCAGGTACGCAGCAGATTACTCGGCAGCCACGCCGCAAGATCGAAACCATAAAAACTGCCCGGGTCGGCGCGGTAGTGGGCAACCAGCCCCCCCGACCAGGGTTTGCGCGACTAACAGCAGCGCAACCACGGCGAAGTATTTGAGTGTCGCGCGCTGGCTTAGGCTCACGCTACGACCGCGCGCCTCAGTGTGCAGGTGTCCGGGTTTTGCCTTCCAGCCGAGATAATCGAATTTGCCGAAGGCAAGCAGCACCAGTGCTGTTCCACCTAACAGAAAGATCAGGCTCAGCGCGCTCCACAGCAGTGCGCTACCGGATGGCAGGTTGCCGGCGAGTGGATCGTAGGGAAAATTATTCGTGTACGTGTGAGTTTCGTTTGGACGGTTTGTGACCGATGCCCACGCGGTCCAGGCGACAAACGCACTGAGTTGCCGGAGTTCATCGGGATCGCTGATGGTGCGCGCGCTTAAACCGCCGCTCCTTGCGGGCTCTGTAAAATACGCAGCCCAGACACTGGGTTGATGCCGGAACCAGTCTCCATAGGCAGAGCTGACTTGCAGCACCAGGGTGCGGGGGTCATAGCGATTCCGCTTCAACTCGGTCCGTACTTCCGCTTCGATTGCCGCGCGCTGCTCCAGCGACAGTTGTTGCGGTAGCTGGCCATGGCGCTGCTGTGCGAGGTTTGCCGCTAAATGTACCGCCAGGGTGTGCAGCGATTCTGCAGAATAGTCCGGCCCGAGCAAAGCCCCATGTCCCCAGATTGTTCCGTTGTCCATCAAGCCGTATTTGAGAAATACCTGCTGACCCGCGCGGACCTCCGCGCCAGTGAACAACGTTGAGCCCCCCGGGAACCAGTACTTTGTCGGGGATCGGCGGCGCATCCTGATAAACCTTGTAGGTCACCAGAATGAGGACAGCAAAGCCAAGTGCCATGACGACAAGACTCGCGCGCCGCCACCAGGGCGAGAGCGTTTCATCCATGTCATTCTCGCGAGGCAGCGCAGCGTGGTCTGAAATTTTATTCGCCATGATTAATTCTCTCGTGCCAAAAAGTCCTCTCCGATCGCGGCGCGGCCCACTGGGAAACGGTTAAACAACATATCGATCCCAACCCGCATAAGAATCCTTGATCCGCCCGCGCGGGATCGCCAATACAATCAACAATACTCCGCAGATCACGGCGTTCCTCGCCCATTGTCCGGCGGATTCTCCAAAAAATAGTGTCGGGTTGGATTTCTCTTAAGTAACCGACCTGACCTCATTTCCGTGCACTGTGGGCGCCATTACCCGGTCCGCGGACTATTTGCCCTGCAGCAGATCCAGCAACGGCGGGAAGGTCAGCGCAAAACCAACCGCCAGCAGCACGAAGGCCACGACGCTCACCCGCTGCATCGCCACGTCCCGGCCATTCCACTTCTTCGCCAGCACGAACCAGGCGGCCAGCCAGACGACGATTGCCAATGTCGTCACGCCCGAGAGCGGCCCGGTGGGATTGTAGAAATTCAAGAAGCTCTTTATGCCGTTAAACGCATCGGCCAGCAGCGTGAATACACCCAGCGCGGCACATCCGATGCCCGCTGCCAGAATCGCCGCTGCCCCGGCGCCATTCTGGAGATCTTTATCCATTGAGGACTCATTAGCGTTTGCCATGATCATTCTCCCTTTGTCAATTGGATCGTTTCACCGCCGCGTATCGGCGCGTATTTATTGAGGAAGGCGCCGAACGCACCCGCCACGCCGGTGGCCACGAAGGCCGCGAGCGTAAAGATCAACGCAGCCTTGCGCAAATCACCGTGCTTGGCGAGACACCAGCAGTACTTCCAATACACGTAGGCAACCATCGTCATCGCAATCGGGGCGATCCAAGCCACATGCTCCTTCCACTCCATACCGAAGGCATGCCATTCCTTCGTGGTCTTGCTGGAGAGCAGCAAATATCGAGGATAGTCCGCGAGATCGATCGTCCCAGCCGGCGGTACGGCGCGATACCATGGATAGACGATGTACGCACCGGAAAAAACGGTCGCCCAGGCCAGCACGACCATACCGGCCAGATAAAACCACAGGATCATTCGATCCTTGCGATTCAGAATTGCCGACGAACCGGGCGCGCCCATCCGGACCAGCCCGACAATTGCTCCGGTAAATGCCAACATGAACAATGCGCCAAAACCCATCCCGTGAAACACGGTCCACAAGTCACGCATACTTATTTCCATGATCAGCCTCCTTATTCCTAAAGTTGTAACAATTGCTGGTTGGCAAGGATCGTCACGAAGTCCCGGTGTCACGCCTCGCGTCAAGTCCGGGGTCTATCTCTCTACGTCGCTAAAAGCTCGATGCGGCGAGCACACCGCCGACAAGCGAGGCTACCCAAGGTTGAAAGGATCGTTTTCAAGGATACTTGCGATTGCTAAACAACATATCGATCCCATCCTGCATAAGAATTTCTGACCGGGCCGCGCGGGATCGCCAAGACGATCAGCAACAGGCCGCAGATCACGCTGTTCCAGGCCGCCAGCGGCGAGGCGATGCCGTCAAGCAGCCACGGCGCGGCGATCAACCAGATGCCGAACGGGATGTTGATGAAGCGCACTGCGCGCCCGACCTCAGCCAAGGCCAGAATCGAGAACGTTAAGACCAGCAGACCGACCAGGTGGTCGCTGTCGGTCATAGCGCCCGAACTATCAAAGGTGAGCCGCGTGAACGTGAGCCAGACGCCGATGGCGATACTAAGCAGCAAAGCCCAGGGGTAGGTCACACCACGTGTGGCCTGGGCCCACTGCTCCCGGGGTGTTGCGACCAGCCCTTTTGACCTGTCGTCGCTGCCGCC
>JANLIC010000210.1 GCA_024654125.1 Sulfuricaulis sp.
TGGTGACCGAGATGCACGCCGTCGAAATTTCCGATCGTGGCGACGCACCCGCGATGCCGCGGTTTGAGGTTATGCCACCCGCGTATGAACTCCATGGGACTCTTCAGGTTTCAGCCTGGAAAACAGGGAAGGTTACCGTCTCGCGTGCGCGAGAACAAGCGAGGTACCGCGTGAAATCTACAGATGCGCCCAGTCCGGGTCGAGTTCTTCGATGATGTCCTGCAGCGGGCGGCGAGCGCCGAAGCCTTCATGATAACTGTGGAAATGGGCGATGCGCAGTTCCGGGAATTTCCAGCACAAGTAGCCGTCACCGGTGTCAAAATCCGCCAGCCACAATCCCTTCACGACCAGTCCGAGCCGCTCCATCTTGCCCATCCAGCGGCGCACAACCGCTTCATAGTGTTTTTCCACCTTGCGTACCTGGGGATTACTCGGGACCATCGCCTCGAGCGCACGGCGCACGGGTTCGAGTTCGCGGTAGGCCTCTTCGGTGATTTTCCACATCAGCGGAAACAGCTCCTCAGCCTCCGACATCGTAAACACGCGCGGATCGTTGCAGGCCGTAATCTGGTATATCTGAGCTGCACTACTCATCGACTGGAGCCCCCTCCCCCTTCCTAAGCAGTAACTGTGCCAATCGTACTCCGAAAGCCGCCGCGGTCAATAAATACACCAACCCCCCGGCAACGACCCATATTGACAAACGGGTCGCGCGTTCCAGCGCCGGCGCCCGCAACCAGTCCCCCATATCGCCCACGCCCCATACAAGAACCGCGCCCATCACGGCACTGGCCAGAATCACACGCGTGAGAAACAGCAACCATCCGGGAGAAGGACGATACACATCGAGCTGACGCAATTTGCGGAACAACAAACCGGCATTGACAAACGCCGCGAGCGAGATGGCCAGCGCCAGGCCGACATGCTTGAGCGGCATTACCAGCAGCAGGCTCAAAACGATGTTGACGCCCATGGACACGACGCCGATGCGCATCGGCGTGGTCGTGTCCTGGCGCGCGTAGAAACCCGGCGCCAGCACCTTGATCAGAATGAAGCCCATCAGGCCAAAAGAAAAGGCCATGAGCGCGTTGGCGCTCATGTGTACATCATGCGCGGTGAAGGCACCGAAGTGAAAGAAGGTGGCCAGCAATGGCCCGGAAAGAATGACGAGCGCCACCGTGGCCGGTATGGCGATCAGGAACACCCAACGCAGGCTCCAGTCGAGCAGGTGCGAAAATTCCTCATGTGAATTATTGGCGTGACGCCGGGCCAGACTCGGAAGAATCACGGTGGCCAGCGCAATGCCGAACACACCCAGCGGAAATTCCATCAGGCGATCGGAATAATAAAGCCAGGAGACGCTGCCGGTGATCAGAAATGATGCCAGCAGAGTGTTCACCAGCATGTTGATCTGTGCCACCGAAACACCGAAGATAGCGGGCAACATCAGCTTGAACACGCGTGTCACGCCCTGATGTCGCTCACGTAGGCGCAGCCGCGGACGTGGCAGCATGCGGATTCCCCTCAGAAAAGGGATCTGGAACAGCAGTTGCACCACGCCGGCGATGAACACGCCCCAGGCCAGCGCCAATACCGGTTCCTCCATCCGTGGCGCCAGCCACGCGGCCGCCCCGATGAGCGAGAGATTGAGCAATACCGGCGTGAAGGCGGCGGCGCCGAAACGGCCATACGTGTTCAGCACCCCCGCTGCCATCGCCACCAGCGAAATGAAGAAAATATACGGGAAGGTGATGCGCAGCATCTGCACCGTCAGGTCGTATTTTTGCGGTTCATCCAGAAAACCCGGCGCCAGCACCATGACCAGCACCGGCGCGGCCAGCACGCCGATGAGCGTGATGGAGAAAAGTATGAGTCCGAGTATGCCGGCCATGTGATCGACAAAGGCCTTGGCCTCGTCCGCCGTGTGTTGGGTCTTGTATTCGGCGAATACCGGCACGAAACTCTGGGAGAAAGCGCCCTCACCAAAAATGCGGCGCAGGAAATTGGGGATGCGAAAGGCGACGTAGAAGGCATCGGCGGCCACGCCGGCCCCGGCGCCGATGAGGCTTGCAAAAAATATGTCACGGATGAGGCCAGTAATCCGCGACAGCAGGGTCATGCCGCCGGTGACGGCCGTGGATTTAAGGAGCTGGCGACTCACGAATGCGCTTTAGTGGCATGACTTCGTATGGTTGGCGATGATACAGGATGTGGCAGACCGCCCAAACTACTGCCGAGCCGCGAAAAATCCAGAAGCGGTCGGCCGGCGGGATTGACAATAGCGCTTAGAATCAGCATAGTTGCCGGCCTTTCGGGCATTTCCAGGAGATTTTTTTTGGCCAATACAGCACAAGCAAAGAAACGCGCGCGCCAGGCCGAGGCGCATCGCACACGCAATGCCGGTCAGCGCACCGAACTGCGTACCCAGATCAAGAAGGTCCGCACCGCCATCGCCAGCAAGGATAAATCCGCGGCACAACAGGCCTTCCGTGATGCCGCTTCCGCCATCGATCGCATGGCACGCAAGGGACTGGTTCACAAGAATGCGGCGGCGCGCTACAAGAGCGGCCTCCACCGGCAGCTGCGTGCCCTCGCCTGATATTTTCCAATCGTTTGATAAACAAAAGGCCGGCATTGCCGGTCTTTATGTTTGTACCGCCTTAAATAAGCTACGTCCAACAGCGCGAAGTTTGTCTTTAGACGAGGCGCGGCCCAGACAAGCCGCAACGAAGTATAAAGTCTAACTTCGCGCATTTAGATAACCACCATGTTGTCGCGGTGGATCAATTCCGGCTCATCGACATACCCCAGAATGGACTCAATCTTGTCGCTGGCCTTGCCGATGATGCGCGCGGCCTCCTCGGAGCCGTAATTCACCAGCCCACGCGCCACTTCGCGCCCCTCGGGGTCGAGGCAGGACACGATTTCACCGCGCGTAAAGGCACCCTCGACAGCCTGCACGCCGACGGGAAGCAGGCTCTTGCCCCCTTCACGGATTACTTTTACTGCGCCGGCATCGAGCTTGAGTTTTCCCGTCGCCCGGGCCTGGCCGGCGAGCCACTGCTTGCGCGCCGCCACGCGCCCCTGCGCGGCATGAAGATAAGTGCCAATCGCCTCGCCCGCGAGCACGCGCGCGATCACATCGGTCTCCCGCCCTGAGGCAATCACGGTGGAGGCACCCGAGCGCGCCGCCTTTTCCGCTGCGAGCAACTTGGATCGCATGCCACCACGCCCCAGCACCCCGGAACCGCCGGCCATGGATAGCAGGTGCGGATCACCGGCCGTGCCTTCGGACAGGAGCTTCGCCTCCGGGTCGTGACGCGGATCGCGTTCATACAGTCCCCGCTGATCGGTAAGGATAAGCAATAAATCCGCCTCGATGAGATTGGCCACCAGCGCCGCCAGGGTGTCGTTGTCGCCGAATCGGATTTCTTCCGTCGCCACCGTGTCATTCTCGTTCACCACGGGAATGACGCCGAAGCTCAACAGGGTACGCAGCGTGGTGCGGCTGTTGAGATAGCGCTTGCGATTAGTCAGATCGTCGTGGGTCAGCAACACCTGGGCGGTGTGAAGATTATGGCGCTGGAACGCGGATTCATAGACCTGGATCAGGTTCATCTGTCCCACGGCCGCCATCGCCTGCAATTCATGCAGCGCGTGCGGACGAACTTTGCGACCCAGTCGCTGCATGCCAGCGGCCACCGCGCCCGAGCTCACCAGCACCACTTCGATACCACGGCGACGCAGCTGTGACAGCTGCGCGCCCCAGTCCTGAATGCCCTCGGTGTTGAGTCCTTGTCCGTCACGCGTCAGCAGGGCGCTGCCGATTTTCACCACGAGACGCCGTTTGCCTTCCAATGTTTCGCGCAGATTCGTGGTCATGTTCAATGCCTGTCGTGTTTGTTTGATTTTTTCCTGGACTGCTCCAGGTGACGCATGAGGTCCATGGTCAGCTCGCGGCAGCCCTTGCCGCTGATGGCGGAGATTCTATACACCGGGCGTTTCCATTTCAGCTTCTTGAGCAGACGGGAAACGATTTGCTCGCGTTCGTCCTCCGGCAGCAGATCCATTTTATTCAGCACCAGCCAGCGCTCGCGCTTGGCGAGCTGTGGGCTGAATTTTTTCAGCTCCGCCTCGATGGCCTTGATCCCCGCCGCCGGATCGGCGTCCGGCGTAAGCGGTGCCATGTCCACCAGATGCAACAGTATGCGCGTGCGCAACAGATGCCGGAGGAATTGATGCCCCAAACCGGCCCCCTCGGCCGCGCCTTCGATAAGCCCGGGGATGTCGGCCATCACGAAACTGCGGAGTTCACCCACACGCACCACGCCCAAATGCGGATGCAAAGTCGTGAACGGATAGTCCGCTACCTTGGGTCGCGCTTGCGACACCGCCCGCAGCAAAGTCGACTTGCCGGCATTGGGCATGCCGAGCAGACCGACGTCGGCCAGCACTTGCAGTTCCAGCGCCAATTCGCGGTGCTCACCGGGCTTGCCGGGCGTCGTGCGCCGCGGCGCACGATTGGTGCTCGACTTGAAGCGCGCATTTCCAAGACCACTCTTGCCACCGTGGGCCACGAGCAACGACTCGCCGTGGCGGGTAATCTCGCCGATCAGTTCTTCGGCCGCGGCGTCCACTACGCGGGTTCCGAGGGGAACCTGTATATATAGTTCCTTTCCGGATTTACCGGTGCATTGGGAGCCGCCGCCCTTGGCGCCCTTCTCGGCGCGGAACACGCGGGTTTGCCGGAAATCGGCCAACGTATTGAGTCCTTCCTGCCCAATCAGATAAATACTCCCGCCATGGCCGCCGTCACCGCCGTCCGGTCCTCCGCGCGGGATGAATTTCTCGCGCCGAAACGACAGCGCGCCGTTGCCGCCGGCTCCGGCTTCGACACGGATGGTCGCTTCGTCAACAAACTTCATATGACTTCAGGAACCGCGGATGGACGCAGATTATGATCGATAAACGCTGATTTATTAAAAGGGTCACGATTTTTTTCACTCGGCCTTATCTGCGTTCGTCAATTTATACCATTTGCGCTTATCGGCGGTTAAAAGATATTCAAAATAAAAAACCCCGCCGTGTTGCCAGGGCGGGGTTATTCGATGCGTGCGTATGGGTCAGCCCGGGATGATGCTTATCGTTCTGCGATTCCGCGGGCCCTTGATATTGAATTGCACCCGGCCATTGATCTTGGCGAACAGCGTGTCGTCCTTGCCAATACCGACGTTCGTGCCCGGATGAAATTCGGTGCCACGCTGGCGCACAATTATGTTTCCCGCCAGAACCTGTTCACCGGCATAGCGCTTGACGCCCAGACGCTGCGCGTGGGAATCCCGACCGTTGCGTGAGCTGCCGCCTGCCTTTTTGTGCGCCATGTTTAAGACCTCTTTAACTTACTCCCCCCCTCGCGGGGGGATGGGGAGAGGGGGAGTTGGTGAGAACCTATCTATTTAATGGCCGTAATTTCAATCTCAGTGTAGTACTGGCGGTGGCCCTGGGTCTTGCGATAGTGCTTGCGCCGGCGCATCTTGAATACCTTGATCTTGTCCGCCCGACCGTGGCTCTTGACCTTGGCTGTCACGCTCGCACCCGTCAGGACGGGATTGCCGACGCGCGCGCCGCCCTGATCGTCGCTCACCATAAGTACCGGATTAAGGTCCACAGTCTGGCCTGCCTCGGCTTCCAGCTTTTCCACCCGAATGACATCGCCAGGCGCGACCCGGTATTGCTTGCCGCCGTTCTGAATCACCGCGTACATGAGTTTGACTCCAATCCCCACCCCATCCCTCCCCCGTAAAGGGGGAGGGGGAGTTGGAAGAAAAAACCTTTTGTGATGATTTGCCCGCTAAAAGGCCGGCAATTCTAACGATTGGGCCGCGACAGGTCAAACGGCTTGACGGGTTGAAACCCACCCCCTAGCATGCCGGCCCGGACCTCACCTACCCTGCCTTTTCATGGATTACGAAGCCATCAAGGCGCTGGTCCGGGACGATCTGCGGGCCGTGGACCGCGAGATCGAGGCCCGGCTCCAGTCCGACGTCGCCCTCATCAACCAGATGGGCTCCTACATCGTCCATAGCGGCGGCAAACGGCTGCGTCCCGTTTTGGTTCTGCTGGGCAGTCGGACCTTCGGCTACCAGGGCGAAGACCACATCCGTCTGGCTGCCATTATCGAATTCATCCATACCGCCACCCTGTTGCACGATGACGTCGTGGATGCCTCGGAGCTGCGCCGCGGCCATACCACGGCCAATACCATCTGGGGCAACGAGGCGAGCGTGTTGGTCGGCGATTTCCTTTATTCACGCGCCTTCGAAATGATGGTCGAGGTGGGCAGCCTGCGCGTGATGGAGATTCTTGCCCACACCACCAATACCATCGCCAAGGGCGAGGTCATGCAACTGCTCAATTGCCATGACCCCGAAACCACCGAGGAGCATTATATCGAAGTCATCCGCAACAAGACCGCCAAGCTGTTCCAGGCGGCAGCGCAGCTCGCCGCCGTGATCAGCGGGCAGAGTCTGCAAATCGAGCAGGACATGGCGGCCTATGGAATGCATCTGGGCACGGCGTTTCAGCTGGTGGACGATGCGCTCGACTACGGACGGACTAATCACGATCTCGGTAAAAACATCGGGGATGACCTCGCCGAAGGCAAACCCACCTTGCCGTTGATCTACACCCTGCGC
>JANLIC010000261.1 GCA_024654125.1 Sulfuricaulis sp.
ACCATCTACTACAACATCGCCTACGGCCAGCCCGACGCCACGCGCGAGGAAATTATCCAGGCGGCGCGCGCGGCACACATTCACGATTTCGTGGAATCGCTGCCGGACCAATACGACTCGCTCGTGGGCGAGCGCGGCCTCAAGCTCTCCGGCGGAGAAAAACAGCGCGTGGCCATCGCGCGCACCCTGCTGAAAAACCCGCCGATCCTGGTGTTCGACGAGGCCACGTCGGCGCTCGATTCCCGTACGGAGAAGGCGATTCAGGCGGAGTTGCAGGAAATCGCCACCAATCACACGACGCTGGTCATTGCCCACCGGCTTTCCACCATCATGGACGCCGACCAGATCCTGGTGATGGAACACGGCCGCATCGTGGAACGGGGCACTCACGATGAGCTGCTAACGCGCAACGACGTCTACGCCCACATGTGGGCGCTGCAACAGCAGGAGCAGAAGGAAGAAGAGCAGCGGCTGGAAGCCGTCAGCAACTGAAAGTTTTCTAAGGACAATCCGAAGGTGGGATCACACCGCCTTTTGGCGCATGCCATCCGGCTAGCGCGTATCCACCTGCATGGGCATGATCACCAGCGGCATGCCCTTGATGTGCAGCTGGCGCTGAAGCGCGAGTGCGGTGTGGTTGTGCAGCAGGCGTGTCAGCCAGTTTTCTTCACGGAACACCAAGGTGCCGGCAAAAAACACGCTGCCCGGAAACCGCTCCAGGACCTGATCCGCCAGTTTGACCGCCGCCTCCACCGGATCGGTGCCGTAGGCCGAATACCCCACCGCCGCCATGTTGTGGGCCTGGCAGAATTCCACGTATTTGTCCAGGGAATCGTCCACGTTGTGCCGCAGGTCAACCACGGTATGGTCGCCTTTCATGAGCGAGATATCCACTTCGCCCACGCTCAGGAAAACGAAATTTTTAAACCGTTCCGGGAACAGGCGCTGGGAGTTCAGCAGTGTGTGGATACCCACTCCACGGTAACTCGAAACGAAGAATACGGCCGCCGGCTCGCCTTCGCGGATCGGCGGTGCGGGCTTGCCGGTGGTGGTCACAGGAATCTGAGTAAGGATTTCATCCAGTGCGATCAGGTGTTTGCGTACCCGGCGATAATGCGCACGTACCAGCGCGCATAGGCCGGCAAACGTGGCGGTCACGATCGCCGCCACCATCCCGCCTTCGAAAAACTTCTCCTTCAGTGTGATGATCAATATGCCGGAGGTCGCCATCAGCCCCCACAACGTCAAACCGAGTCGCGGTACCCAACCGTCCACGGTTTCCCGGTTTTTCCAGTAATAGACGCACAGGCCGAGCAGCGTCAGGGAGAAAGTCAGGAACACATTGACGCTGTAGAGGATGACCAGGTATTCCACGCGGCCTTCGCTGAACAGCAACACGGCAAA
>JANLIC010000179.1 GCA_024654125.1 Sulfuricaulis sp.
TGCGGAGTCTTCGCCGTGTCCGCTGGCGGATGGGCGCTGCTGGGTGAATTGGTTCTCGTCGATCAACTGCCCCTGGGATTGCCCTGGCTTCAGTGGCACTTGCGGCTCGACGTCCTTTCAGGTTTCTTTTTCATTATCATCGGCCTGCTGGTTTTCGCCGTGAGCCTCTACGCGCCAGGGTATTTGCTTGAGTACACGCACGCCAAAATCCGTGCGCTTCCGGTTTTGGGTTTATTTACCGGGTTGTTTGTTTTCGGCATGCTGCTCGTGCTGTTGGCCGATGACGCCTACGTCTTCATGATTGCGTGGGAATTGATGTCGGTGTCGTCGTATTTTCTCGTGGCCTACCAGCATCAGAACGCCGCCAACCGGCGCGCGGCTTTCCTGTATCTGCTGATGGCGCACGTCGGCGGTCTCGCGATTCTGCTTGGTTTCGGGGTGATGGCCGGTTTTGGCAACGGTTTCACCTTCGAAGCCATGCGCGCGGCGAATCTCTCCGTGACCTGGGCCTCGATCGCTTTTGCCTTCGCTTTCTTCGGCTTCGGCATGAAGGCCGGCATGGTGCCGGTGCATGCGTGGCTGCCGGAGGCACACCCGGTGGCGCCGTCGCACATCTCTGCGCTCATGAGCGGCGTGATGCTCAAGGTCGCGATATACGGACTGATCCGTTTCACCTACGACTTGGTGGGCGATATTCAATGGCAATGGGGATTGACGGTGCTCATTTTCGGCTCGGCTTCCACGTTGCTTGGGGTGTTATACGCGCTCATGCAGCACGATCTCAAGCGTCTGTTGGCGTACCACTCAGTGGAAAACATCGGCATCATTCTGATGGGCTTGGGTCTGTCCATGATTTTTATTAGCACGGGCCATACCGCACTGGGCGTGTTGGGTTTGATCGCCGCGCTTTATCACACGCTGAATCATGCATTGTTCAAAGGTCTGCTTTTTCTTGGCGCCGGTGCGGTGCTGCAAGCAAGTCGCGAAAGTGATTTGAACAACATGGGCGGGTTGATCAAGCGCCTGCCGCAAACGGCGGTTTTTTTTCTGATCGGCTGCCTGGCAATTTCCGGCCTGCCCCCGCTGAATGGATTCGTCTCCGAATGGCTTACCTTTCAGGCGGCCCTGCAGGCGCCGGCATTGCAGAGCGGAGTCCTGCGCAGCCTGATTCCCATCGCCGCGGCCGTGTTGGCGCTGGCCGCCGCGCTGGCCGCCGCCTGTTTCGTCAAGGTTTATGGTGTGACATTTCTCGGCACGGCACGCAGCCGCAAAGTCGACCATGCCCACGAAGTAGATATCGGCATGCGCGCCGGCATGGGCCTGCTGGCCGCTTTATGCGTCATTTTCGGTGTTTTCCCCACGACCGTCATCGAGGCCATCGACTCGATCCCGCAGATGCTCTTGGGCCATCAGATCGTGAGCGCCACGTCGCACGGTTGGTTGTGGCTGACGCCGATATCGCCCAAGATTGCGTCTTACTCGGCACCGCTGGTATTCGTCGGTGTGACGTTGATCGCTCTCATTGCCTATCTCCTGATGCGTTTCCGCCCGGTAAATTTCCGTCGTGGTTATCCCTGGGATTGCGGTTTCGGATCGCTCAACTCGCGCATGCAATATACGGCCACGGCCTTCTCGATGCCGATACGGCGCATCTTTTCTCCGGTCTGGGACATAAACGAACAGATCGATGAAACGCATCACGCCCATCAGTCGTTGCGCACCGAAGCCATACGCCATCAGCTGCATGTGCAGGATAAATCCTGGTCACGGTTATATGAGCCGATAGGGAGTCTGGTGCTCGCTGCGGCGAGGCGCGTGGGCCGGATCCAGACCGGCAGCATACACACCTATCTCGCTTATTCATTCTTTACGCTGTTATTGCTCTTGTGGGTGGTGACATGACCGCCTGGATGCTCGCGGTATTGGAAACGCTGCTCTTCGTCTGTCTGGCGCCCCTGCTGGCCGGTTGGATTCGGCGCGTCAAATGTCACATGCAAAACCGTGCCGCACCCTCACTGCTGCAACCTTATCGGGATTTGGTGAAACTGTTTCGGAAAGACGCGGTACTCGCGGAACATGCCTCGTGGATTTTCCGTTCGACGCCTTATATTGTTTTTGGTGCCACTATCCTGACCGCCGCCATGGTGCCACTGGTGGCCGTTGAACTCTCGACGTACGTCATCGCGGACGTGATCGTCCTGGTCGGATTTCTTGCCCTGGCGCGTTTCTTCACGGCATTGGCGGGCATGGACATCGGTACCGCCTTCGGCGGCATGGGCTCTTCGCGCGAAATGATGATTGGCGCGCTCGCCGAACCGGTCTTGCTGATGACGGTGTTCACGCTCGCCATGACCGCTTCCACGACGAATCTCTCGGGAGCCGTTCAGTACACGTTGAGCAGCGGTCTGGTGCTGCGCCCTTCATTCGTGTTTGCGGCCTTGGGTCTCATGATGGTGGCTGTGGCGGAAACCGGCCGCGTCCCGGTGGATAACCCGGCCACGCACCTGGAGCTGACCATGGTGCACGAAGCCATGATTCTGGAATACAGCGGGCGGCATCTCGCGCTCATCGAGTGGGCGGGGAAAATCAAGCTCATGATCTACTTTGTGTTGATTGCCAATATTTTCTTTCCGTGGGGCATCGCCACCGAATTAACGGCGAATAACCTGTTAGTCGGAGCCATCGCCATTGCGGGCAAGCTCGCCCTGCTGGGGGTGGTGCTGGTGACCTGGGAAACGGTCATGGCCAAGATGCGGTTGTTCCGCGTGCCGCAGTTCCTCGGCTTCGCTTTCCTGCTAAGCCTGCTCGGTATGCTGACGCATGTTGTGCTGGAGACGGGAGGCTGAGATGGAATTCACCCAGCTCAGCCTCTACGATCAAGCCATCATGCTTTTCGCCGCGATTACGCTGTTTACTTCATTCGTCATGCTGGCGCAGTCACGCATGGCGCCGTTGATTTATACGTTCGCCTGGCAAGGGACCTTGCTCGCGGTCACGACTTCCCTCGTGGCTTATGTCTCGAATCACCCCCATCTCTATATATCGGCCGGGATAAGCTTTTTTCTCAAGGCATTGCTGATTCCCTGGATGCTGCACCGCTTGTCCGTGCGTCTTAATATTCACCGTGAAGTTGAGACCGTGGCTTATCCCTCCCTGATACTGCTGGCGGGTGCCGGACTGGTGTTGTTCAGCTATTACGTCGCGATTCCCATCGTTCAACTTTCGGCGCTGGTTACGCGCAATACTATCGCTATCAGCATCGCCGTTGTGCTCCTCGGGATGCTGTTGATGATCACGCGCAAGAAAGCCATCTCGCAAGTGATCGGATTCATGTCAATTGAAAACGGCTTGTTCTTTGCCGCAGTGGTCTCCACCTATGGCATGCCGATGGTGGTCGAACTGGGCATCGCCTTCGACGTACTGGTCGCCGCCATTCTTTTTGGCGTGTTCTTTTTCCAAATGCGCGCCTCCATCGACTCGCTGGACGTCGATCGCCTGAACCGGCTGCGCGAGGTGGATGAATGACCGCCCTGTGGCTCATGCTGCTGATACCGTTGTCCGGCATTTTCTTGCAGGCATTCATTGGCCATCTGCGCCTGGCGGGGTCGATCAATGTGGGGTTTGCGGGAATGACCTTTGCTGCCTCGGTCTGGTTGGCGACTTCCGTATTGGCCGACGGGCCGCTGCTGTCGCCGAGCCGAATGATGTATATCGATGCCTTTAATGTATATCTCGTGGCCCTGACGGCGTTCGTCGGTCTGACCACGGCGATATTTTCCCGTCCCTACATGCAGCACGAAGTGGAATCACGGCGCATCGGCAAGCGCCGGATGCGGTTGTACCACTCGATGTACCAGGGATTCATGTTCGCCATGCTGGCCGCCTTGACCACCAACAATATCGGAATTTTATGGGTGGCGATGGAAGGGGCAACGCTTGCCACCGTGCTGCTGGTGAGCCTGTACCGTACACCCGAGGCGGTGGAGGCGGCCTGGAAGTATTTTATTCTCTGCGGTGTCGGTATCGCGCAGGCGCTGTTCGGCACCGTGCTGCTGTTCTTCGCCGCCGAGCGCGTGATCCCCGTCCGCGACGATGCGCTGCTGTGGAACGTGCTCTACAGTTCTGCGAGTCAACTGGAACCCACGGTGCTCACCTTGGCTTTCGTGTTCCTCCTGGTGGGCTACGGAACCAAAGTGGGACTCGTCCCGCTGCACAATTGGTTGCCGGACGCGCATTCCGAAGGCCCGACGCCGATGTCGGCGATTCTTTCCGGGCTTCTGCTGAACGTGGCGCTGTACGCCCTGGTGCGTATCAAAATGCTGGTCGACGGTTCGTTGCAAACAAATCTCGCCGGGCACCTGATGATGGGTTTCGGACTACTTTCCTTCATGGTGGCGGGGTTCTTTCTGCATCGCCAACGCGACATCAAGCGCATGTACAGTTATTCCTCGATAGAGCACATGGGCCTGATGACCTTTGCCTTCGGAATCGGCGGTCCGCTAGCGACCTTCGGGGCGTTGCTGCACATGACCGTGCACTCGTTGACTAAATCGGCCATCTTCGTCACGGTCGGCCACGCTGCCCAGATCGCCGGCACCCAGTCCATTGAAAAAATTCGTGGTTTGATCCGCACCCAGCCAGCAGTGGGTTGGGGCCTGTTGATGGGGACCGTGGCAATCGCCGGGTTCCCGCCGTTCGGTTTGTTTGTGAGTGAATTTCTGGTGTTGTCGGCCACCATAAAGTCCTGGCCGTGGCTGACCGTGCCCTTGCTCGTGGGCCTGGCAGTCGCTTTTGCCGGAATATTCCGGCATCTGCATCCAATGGTATATGGCGATCCCCCCGAAGGTCAGGTAGCGGTGCGCGCCAATATGCTGCCGGTGATGATACAGCTCGCTTTCGTGTTGTGGCTCGGCATCGCCATTCCCGTCTTCCTGTCAAAATGGTTTGAGCAAGCCACGATACTTATTTCCGGGAGTTCTCCGTTATGAGGACCGCTGCCTGGATGAACGCCTTTCTCGGAAAGCTCGTACTGATCGAAATTCATGCACAGGAAGTACCGGCCACCGGACTCGCGCCGGCACGCCTGTTGCTAATCAACTCCGATGACTGGGGGCGTTTCGCTCACGAGGCGAAAAATTGGGATTGTCGCTGGGTGGCCGCTTGGGGAGAGGACAGCGGAGACGATTTAATCGCCAATGCCTGCTTTGAAAAGGAAGGCGCGTATTTGGTGGCGCGTACTCGAATTCCGAGAACAAACCCGGTTCTGGCCTCGCACACACCTTATTACATTGCGGCTGATCGTCCCGAGCGGCACATTCAGGACATGCTGGGAATCGCCTTCACCGATCATCCCGACGCGCGTCGCTGGACGCGGCATCGAGCCTGGAAGGAGTCCGAGTATCCGCTGCGCAAGGACTTTCCGGCCGCGGGAAATCCTCCTGCCCAAACCCCTCCCAACGACAACTATCGATTTCTGTTCGCGCACGGCGCCGGGGTGTACGAGATACCCGTGGGCCCGGTGCACGCGGGCATCATCGAGCCGGGACATTTCCGTTTTCAAGCCGTGGGCGAAACCATCCTCAATCTCGAGGAGCGCCTGGGGTATGTGCACAAAGGCATCGAAAAAATCGCCGAGGGCCGTGACGCCACGGGATTGGCGCGCCTTGCCGGCCGTGTCTCCGGCGACTCCACCGTGGCCCATGCCTGGGCCGCCTGCATGGCCATGGAAAAAGCGGCTGGTATCGAAATTCCACCGCGCGCGGTGGCGTTGCGCGCGATCATGGCCGAACGCGAACGCGTGGCCAATCATCTGGGCGATATCGGCGCGATCTGCAACGACGTCGCCTTCACTTTTGCGTATTACCAGTTCGGACGCCTGCGCGAGGCCTGGCAGCGCCTCAGCCGTGACGTCTTCGGCCATCGTTTGATGATGGATGGCGTTGTCCCGGGTGGCGTGGCGATTGATATCGGTGATCAAATGATTGCCGCGATGCGAAGCCAGATAGCTTCCCAGCGCATGGAGCTGGCGGGCCTGTACAACATCATCGATGATCTGCCGTCGCTTGAGGACCGGCTGGATACCACCGGTTATCTCAGCCCGGAAACGGCCAGCGCATACGGCGCATTGGGCTACGTGGGGCGCGCCAGCGGTGTGGCCTTCGACGCCCGCAAGGATGCGCCGTATGCACCCTACGATCGCCTGACATTTGAAGTGCCTGTGTTGACGCAAGGCGACGTGGCGGCGCGCGTCCATGTCCGGGCGCAGGAAATCCTGGCTTCATTCGGACTTATGGAAAAATTGATCACGGAGCTTCCTCCTGGGCCGATCCGCGCCGATTGGACGACCGCCCCGTTGGGCGCCGAGGGTCTGGGCATCACGGAAGGATTCCGGGGCGAGATCCTTAGCTACGTTCGGTTCGGGGAAAATGGAAGGATTGCACGTTACTACCCGCGCGACCCCAGTTGGCTAACGTGGCCCACGCTGGAAAAGCTCGTCCGCGACAACATCGTGCCGGATTTCCCCGTGTGCAACAAATCCGTGAACGGCTCCTATTCCGGCCATGACCTCTAGGAGCGCATGACATGTTGCGGATTCTCGGAAAAATTCAGCGCATCGGCATTGTCACCGAGCCTCTGCCGAAAAATGACGAGCCCGCGCTCGAAGAGATTGGTGCGCAGCTCCAGGCAAAGATCGGCGAGATGTTCAGCAGCAGCCTGGCCATTCGCGAGGTGGACGCCGGGTCGTGCAATGGCTGCGAGCTCGAGATACACGCGCTCAACAATCCTTATTATGGAATCGAACGTTTCGGCGTGCATTTCGTCGCCAGCCCGCGCCACGCTGACATGTTGCTTGTCACCGGACCGGTGTCGCGTCATATGGAAGCGGCGTTGCGTCGCACTTATGACGCGACGCCGGAGCCGAAGCTTGTGATTGCGGTTGGTGAATGCGGCGCCAACGGTGGGGAATTCGGTGTGAGCTATGCCTCTTGCGGCGCGGTATCGAACGTCATTCCGGTGGACGCGGTTATCCGCGGATGCCCGCCTACGCCTTCGGATCTGATGCGTGGAATCCTGCAAGCCATCGGAGGGCTACCCGCCCGGAAATAATTCTACCCGCGCGAGGAAGATTGCGCGGGACCGGGCGCCCTTGCCGTTCCGGAGCGTAGCCCGTATAAAGCCTACGATGGATACCTACAACAAGCCCATCGCACAACGCATCGAGTGGTTGATGGAGCACGCACGCCGGCACTCTGAGGCATTCATCAGCGCCGAAGCTTTTCTCGCCCGCCAACGCTATCTGGCGCATCATACGTCAGCCGTGGCGGCGCTCAAGTGCATGGACGGGCGAATAAATCTCTCCGTAGCTACCCACACGCCGCTCGGCATCATCCAGCCGTTCCGTAATCTCGGTGGCATGTTCGACTTGGGCTGGCCGCACCTGGGGGAGGTGCTGGCCAATTACGTGCACGACCAGGTCGTCACCGGACGGCGTGTGCTGTTGCTGATCACTTATCACTATTCGAAAAGTGACAAGTTGCGTGGATGCGCCGGTTTCAACTTCGACACCGACGCCGCGCGCGCTCACACCTACGCCATCAAGCGCCAGGTCGAGCATGTATTCGGCGCCGGCCACAACACGGTCTATCCGATCGTGTGCGGCTTCGAAACCGACGAGGACGCGCTGGTGCTGCACGGCACCAATGGCGAGCCGATGGATGTATCACGGCTTGCCGCGCACGACCAGGATGGATTGCGCCCGGCGCTGGAAAAAATATTCCCGGATATGCCAGCCCAGATACGCTTCGATCTGGAGCCGCTGGTGCTCGGCAACCAGGCGCGCATCACTGAAGTGAGGAAAATGGCGCGCACGCTGGATGTCGAGCACCGCGAGTGGATGATCTGCGTCGGGCGCGGCTTCGATTTCCTGCACATGCCCAACCTCGCTCTGATCATCGGTCCTTACAGCCCCAATCTCGCCGAGCCGATCAGCATTGCCGGTGGCATCATCGAGGACAATATGCGCGCCGGCCGGATTCCCAACGATGGTTTTCTGCTGTTGGCCTCGGTGCCTTATGACGAGGTGGGCGTGGACCGCGCGCGCGCCGAACTTAAATCGCGTTTTCTTTCAAAGTTCGCCGCGAATGTCATTCGCGCCGGCCACCCGGCACTCGCGGCCAAGATGCAGGTGCGTACCGCCGTACTCGACTGGCGTTCTCGTACACTGGAAACGATTACCGCCGACTAGCGCGTGGGGCCATGGTATTCTAACGGCTGTCGGCGAACGGTCATGGGCAAATTCAGGAATTAAGGAGAGATCCGGATGAGCAGCAATCCTCGCGTGTCTGTAATCATGGGTTCCCAGAGCGATTGGGAAGTGATGCAGACTGCCGTAAAAATGCTTAAAGATTTTGGTGTCAGCTGCGAGGCAAAAGTGATGTCGGCGCATCGTACGCCCGAACTCGTCGCGGAATACGTGCGCGCCGCACCCACACGCGGCACGAAATGCATCATTGCCGCCGCCGGTGGCGCCGCGCATCTGGCCGGCGTGGTGGCGGCACACACGACCCTGCCGGTGCTGGGTGTGCCGATGCCGAGCAAGCATCTGCAGGGCATGGATTCGCTGCTGTCGACGGTGCAGATGCCCAAGGGCATACCGGTGGCGACCTTTGCCATCGGCGATGCCGGCGCGGGCAACGCGGCGCTGTTTGCCGTGGCCATGCTCGCGCTCGAGGACGCCGAACTCGCCAAGAAACTCACACAATTCCGCGCCAAACAGGCAGACGCGATCAAGGCCACCAAGCTCCCGGACGTCTCGTGACCCTGCGCGCGCGTCGCGCCTGATGGAAAGCTTGTGCCGGCTTCGTCAAACGACGGAGTCGCGGTATTCTAGGATCCTTCCATGCACCTCACGTTGACACGCCCGGACGACTGGCATCTGCACCTGCGCGACGGTGCGGCCTTGCGCGCGGTACTCCCGCACACGGCGCAACGTTTCGCGCGCGCCATCGTCATGCCTAATCTCAGGGCGCCGGTCACCACCGTCACCCAGGCCTTGGAATATCGGGAACGTATTCTGGCCGCGTTGCCGCCCGGCGCGCGCTTCGAGCCCCTGATGACGCTTTACCTCACTGATCGCACGACGCCGGAGGAAATCACCACCGCGAAAAAAAGCGGTTTTGTGCACGCGGTCAAATATTATCCGGCCGGCGCCACCACGAATTCGGATAGCGGTGTCACGGATCTCAATCGCTGCCACGCGGTGTTCGCCGCAATGGAAAAGCACGACCTGCCCCTGTTATTGCATGGTGAAGTGACCGATCCGGCAGTGGATGTTTTCGACCGCGAAAAAGTGTTCATCGAGCGGCATCTGGCTCCGCTCGTGCGCGACTTCCCCGGTCTGCGCTTGGTGCTGGAGCATGTCACCACGCGCCAGGCCGTCGAATTCGTCACACAGGCGCCAGCCAATGTGGCGGCCACCATCACCGTGCATCATTTGCTGCACAACCGCAGCGCCATGTTCCAGGGCGGAGTGCGGCCGCATTACTACTGTCTGCCGGTGCTGAAGCGCGAGGAACACCGCGCGGCGCTGGTCAAGGCGGCTACCGGCGGCAATCCGAAATTCTTTCTCGGCACTGACAGCGCTCCGCATACGCGCCACGCCAAGGAGTCGGGCTGCGGCTGCGCCGGCATTTACACGGCGCATGCCGCGCTCGAATTGTATGCAGAAGTGTTCGAATCCGTTAAAGCCTTGAATCGGCTGGAGGGTTTCGCCAGTCATTTTGGCGCTGATTTTTACCGTCTGCCACGCAATCGTGACGGCGTTGCATTGAAAAAAGAATCCTGGTCGGTACCGAAAGAATATGCCTTTGGCGATGACACGCTCGTGCCGCTGCGCGCCGGCGAATCCGTGGCCTGGAAGCTGGACACAAAGCTGACATGAATGCGGTGGCTGAACGCCAATCGGTGCTCAATGTCGCCGTTGCCATCCTTCAGCGCGCGGATGGCCGCGTGCTGCTGGCGCAGCGCCCGGCGGGCAAACCGTGGGAAGGGTACTGGGAATTTCCCGGAGGAAAAATTGAATCCGGCGAGGACGCCCGGCGCGCGCTGGCGCGTGAGCTGCACGAGGAACTGGGTGTCGAAACCGACCGTGCCTATCCATGGGTAACACAGGAATACGCGTATCCGGAAAAAAGGGTGCGGCTGCATTTTTACCGCGTGACGGAATGGCGCGGCCAACCGCACGGGCGTGAGGGCCAGCACATGTCCTGGGAGGCTCCGGCGGCTATCAACGTCGGTCCGCTGCTACCGGCCAATGACAGGGTGCTGCGCGCCTTATGCCTCCCCTCGATTTACGCGATTTCGAATGTCAAAAAATACGGCGAAGCGGAATTCCTGCAACGGCTTAAGGCCGCGCTGGAACAAGGCGTGCGTCTCGTGCAACTGCGTGAGCCTGAGATGCCACCGGAACAACTCGAATCCCTGGCGCGGCGCGTGGTGGCGCTGGCCCACGAGCATAATGCCCGGGTACTGATTAATACTGACGAATCCCTGGTCCGGCGCATAGGCGCCGACGGCGTGCACCTGAACCACCGTCAATTGTTGCAAGCCCAGAAACGGCCGGGGACGGAATGGTGGGCCGCCTCCTGTCACGATGCCGCGGAACTCGCGCAGGCCGCGGAACTTGAGGTCGATTTTGTCGTGCTGTCGCCGGTGTTGCCGACGCCGAGCCACCCGGAGGAACAAGGGTTGGGTTGGAATCGTTTCGCCAGTCTGGTGAATAATTATCCCGTGCCGGTTTATGCACTCGGTGGCCTGAAACCGGATTTGCTCGAAACCGCCATGCAACACGGCGCCCATGGCGTGAGTTTGTTGAGCGGGATCTGGTAATTGCTGATTATTGCTGCTCGCTGGCAGGAGCGAAACGGATGATGGAACTCGTGAATATTGTCGGTTTTGCCGCCGGTGCGCTTACCACCTTGGCGTTTGTTCCCCAAGTCATCAAAATCTGGAAATCGAAACACGCGCGAGATATCTCCTTGGGGACATTCGCCATCTTTAGTTTTGGTGTGACAATGTGGTTGTTGTATGGCATTCAGCTTGGCGCCGTGCCGATCATTCTGGCCAATGGGATGACGCTGGTATTGTCGCTGACAATTCTATTTTTTAAGATAAAATACAAATAAATCTCCGGGGTTGAGTCAGTTTCCCGGAGCCGATAGCACCAATCTGAAATCGCTACGTTGTTTGGAGTGCATCATGCCAGAATTCTTGTTTCAGTCGGACATCAAAAGCCTGCGGCTGCGAAATCGCGGGAAAGTGCGCGATATTTACGACGTCGACGACAAGCACCTGCTCATCGTTACCACCGACCGGCTATCCGCGTTCGACGTGGTGCTTCCCGATCCCATTCCCGGCAAGGGCGCGGTGCTGACCGAGATGTCGAATTTCTGGTTCGCGCGCATGCGCGCAACCATTCCCAACCAGCTGACCGACTTGTCACTCGACAAGGTCATTAAGGATCCCGCCGAGCGCAAGCAGGTGGAAGGTCGCGCCATCATCGTAAAGAAACTCAAACCGCTGCCGGTGGAGGCGATCGTGCGCGGTTATCTCGTCGGCAGCGGCTGGAAGGAATACAAGACCTCGGGCACGGTCTGCGGCATCAAGCTGCCCCCCGGACTGAAGGAGGCTGATCGTTTGCCCGAGCCGCTGTTCACGCCCTCCACCAAAGCGGATATCGGACAGCATGACGAGAACATCAGCTTTGACAAGGCGGCGGAACTGCTGGGCCGGGACATGGCGGAAAAAGTCAGGAACGCGAGCCTGACCATATATAAGGAATGCGCCACGTACGCCCTCACGCGCGGAATCATCATAGCCGATACCAAATTTGAGTTCGGTCTGGATGAAAAGGGCACGCTCACTCTGATCGATGAAGTGCTGACGCCGGACTCCTCACGTTTCTGGCCGGCGGATTCGTATAAACCCGGTGCCAACCCGCCGAGCTACGACAAACAGTACGTGCGCGACTACCTCGAATCGCTCGGCTGGAACAAGAAGCCGCCGGCGCCCAAGCTCCCGCCCAAGGTGATAGCGAAGACGGCGGAAAAATATCGTGAAGCGCTCACGCGCCTGACCGGCAGCGAAACGTCGGGGCGCGCGGCAAAATAGAATCTGCGGTGGAATTGCTTCGCTATTCCACCCGTGTCTGTGTGATCTTTCTTGCCACTGCCTCGGCGACCTTCATTCCATCCACGGCCGCCGAGACAATGCCGCCAGCATAGCCAGCTCCTTCGCCGGCGGGATACAGGCCGCTTGTGTTTACGCTTTCAAAACTTTTCTCGTCGCGCGTGATGCGAATCGGCGAAGAGGTGCGCGTTTCCACGGCGGTGAGCACGGCGTCGTTCATGGCGAAACCCTTGAGGGATTTTTCGAATGCCGGGATCGCCTCGTGAATGGCGGCGATGGCGTAGTCTGGCAGCGCCGGGCCCAGATCGGTCCAGGTTACGCCTGGTGTGTACGAAGGGATCACTGAACCCGGCCCGGTCGAAGGTTGGCCAGCCAGGAAATCGCCCACGAGCTGAGCCGGGGCATTGTAATTGGCGCCACCGAGCAGAAATGCCTTTTCTTCCAGCTGCCGCTGCAAAGCGATGCCCGCGAGCGGGTCATCGCTGCCAAAATCCGCGGGGGTAATGCCGACGACGATCCCAGCGTTGGCGTTACGGTCGTTGCGTGAGTAATGGCTCATGCCGTTGGTGACCACGCGGCCTTCCTCCGAGCAGGCCGCCACCACCTGCCCACCGGGGCACATGCAGAAGCTATAAACGTCACGACCGTTTTGGCAGTGATGTACAAGGTTGTAATCGGCCGCGCCTAATACTGCATTCCCCGCATGTATTCCCAAACGGCTGATGTTAATCATGTGCTGTGGGTGTTCGACGCGAAAGCCGATGGAAAAGGACTTCGGTTCGATATGCACTCCGCGGCCACGCAGCATCTCAAAGGTGTCGCGCGCACTGTGGCCGACGGCAAGGACGACGTGATCGGTGGCGATGAATTCGCCGTTGGCCAGCGTTACGCCGCGCACGCTGCCATTTTCTATGACGAAATCCGTGACCTGACTATCAAAGCGGATCGCGCCACCGAGTTCGAGAATCATCCCTCGAATATTTTCCACGACCTTGACCAACCGAAGTGTTCCGATGTGCGGCTTGCTGATGTAGAGAATTTCCTCGGGCGCCCCCGCGTCCACGAAATCCCTGAGGATCTGGCGGATATGATGTCCCCGATCCTTGATGCCGGTATGCAGTTTGCCGTCGGAGAAGGTGCCGGCGCCGCCCTCGCCGAACTGCACGTTGGATTCCGGGTTCAGGCGACCCTCGCGCCAGAAGTCCCATACATCTGTGGTGCGTTCACGCACGATCTTGCCGCGTTCGAGAATGACGGGCCTGAAGCCCATGCGCGCAAGCGACAGCCCGGCGAAAATCCCGCACGGGCCGGTGCCGATGACCACCGGCCGCAACTTGTTGTTTGTGGGAGCCTGTACCGGGTAATGGTAGATCTCATCTGGCGCGCGCGTGA
>JANLIC010000263.1 GCA_024654125.1 Sulfuricaulis sp.
GGCCCGGGTCTGGCCCCGGAGCAGACCGGTGCAGCACTGGCAGCGGTAGCGGAGAGCATGGTCGCGGCGGCGCTGGAACTGGCCGCGCGCGATCTTGAGCACAAGCACGGCGCACCGCAGTGCCCGGATCGGGAGACGCAACCCGGATTTACTGTTATTGGATACGGCAAGCTCGGAAGTCGTGAGCTCGGTTACGGTTCCGATCTCGACATGATTTACCTGTATGAAGGATGCGCAGACGGCGCCACCCGCGGACCGCGCCCGCTTCCGAACGAGGCGTTCTTTGCGCGTCTCGGGCAGCGGCTGATTCACATACTCACCACGCGCACACCCGGCGGCATTCTTTATGAGGTGGACATGCGCCTGCGCCCGAGCGGCAAGAGCGGTCCGCTGGTGACGAGCCTGACCGCCTTCCGCGATTACCAGCGTGACCATGCCTGGACCTGGGAGCATCAGGCCCTGGTGCGGGCGCGGCCGGTGGCCGGCCATCCGGGACTGGCGGCGCAGTTTGCCGAAATTCGCAGTGAAATCCTGTGCCGCCCGCGCGATCTTGCCAAGCTCAAGACGGACGTGCGGGAGATGCGGGGCAAGATGGTGGCGGAAAAAGTAGATCACGACGCGACCCAGGCCGACGTCAAGCATGACCCGGGTGGTATCGTCGATATCGAATTTATGGTGCAATACTGGGTCTTGCGGTGGGCGCACGCACATCCCGGGCTCACCCGCCGCACGGAAAATATCCAACTCCTGGAAGCCCTCAAGGCCGAGGGCCTGCTGGAACCGGCGCGGGCGCAACTGCTGACGGAGGCTTACCGGCGTTACCTTTCCGTGGAGCACCGCCTCAAGCTGATGGAGCGCGGGTCGCTGGCCAACCCCACTGAACTCGGCGACTGGCCTTCGAGGGTGCGGCAAATCTGGGATGAAACTTTTAAAGACTGACGGGGAGTATTGAGCGATGTCGATGGCGGATCGTGACGGAGTCATCTGGTACGACGGCAAGCTGGTGCCGTGGCGCGAGGCCACCACCCATGTGCTGACGCATACCCTGCATTACGGCATGGGCGTGTTCGAGGGCGTGCGCGCGTATAAAACTCCCAAGGGCGCGGCGATCTTCCGGCTGCAAGCGCACACCGACCGCCTGTTCCGCTCGGCGCATATCCTCGATATGAAAATTCCCTACGACAAGAAAACGCTTAATGAAGCGACCCGCGCCGCGGTGCGCGAAAACAAGCTCGAGTCCGGTTATATCCGCCCGATGTGCTTTTACGGCGCCGAGGGCATGGGCCTGCGCGCCGAGGGACTCAAGGTGCACGTGATCGTGGCGGCCTGGTCGTGGGGCACGTACATGGGCGAGGACGGCATCAAGAACGGCATCAAGGTGCGCACCGCCTCGCTCAACCGGCATCACGTGAACATTAATATGTGCCGCGCCAAGGCCAACGGCAATTACATGAATTCGATGTTGGCATTGCGCGAGGCCCTGTCCGCCGGCTGCGACGAGGCACTGCTGCTCGACACCGAGGGCTACGTATCCGAAGGCAGCGGCGAGAATATTTTCATCGTGCGTGATGGCGTTATCTACACGCCCGATCTCACGTCGGCGCTCGACGGCATCACGCGCGCGACCGTGGTGCAGCTCGCCACTGAGCTCGATATCAAGGTGGTCGAGAAACGAATCACCCGCGACGAGGTGTATATCGCCGACGAAGCCTTCTTCACCGGTACCGCTGCTGAAGTCACGCCGATTCGCGAGCTCGACGGCCGCGCCATTGGCGCTGGCCGGCGCGGGCCGGTAACCGAGAAGCTCCAGGCGCTTTATTTTGACGTGGTGCATGGCCGTAGCCACCAGCACGCCGACTGGCTGACGCCGGTGGCGTAATCAAGACTGTCGTGGCGGCCAACAAGAAGGAAGAAAAACCGATTGAGGCCAACGCGCAGAACCGTTATGAGGTCACGCGCGCCGATCTGCCGTTGTCCTGCCCGATGCCAAGCATGTCGCTGTGGAATTCACACCCGCGGGTGTACCTGCCGATCGAAGACAGCGGCCAGGAACGCTGCCCCTACTGCGGGGCGGTGTACGTCCTCAAAGACTGATACTTCAAGTAAAGCGGACGACCGCAAATATCCCGAGCATCGTGAAGGCGATCGCCAGTTTGGCAGCGGTTCCGAGCACGATCCCCACGGTGGCGCCGATCCCGGCGCGCCCGGCCCGTCCGAGGTGGCGCTGGGCCGAGAACTCGCCGATGGCCGCCCCGAGAAAAGGTCCGAGCAGCACCCCGACCAGGCCGAAGAAGATACCAACCACGGCACCGATGACGGCGCCGGTTACGGCGCGCGGCGAGGCGCCGTAGCGTTTCGCACCGAAGGCGCTGGCCATGAAATCGGCCGGGTAGGTCAGCAGCGCCAGCACACCCAGCACCGTCAGGGTGCGCCAGCCTACAAAAACAAAATCGTCGGCCCAGGCTGCAACCACCAGTCCCGCGAACATCAGTACGGCGCCAGGAATGACCGGGAAAAACAGGCCCGTGAGTCCCACCAGCACGAGCACCGCGGCCAGCACCCACAGCAGGATCGTTACCGTCATGGGGGCACTTTAACTGTTTCGGCGTGTTTTATCAGTCGGGGCCGGACAGAAACCGGAAATACAAACCATGCAGGAAGTCATATCGTGATTTCCGGATGATGCATCTCATTGGCGGTTGAACCCGCTGTGCGTACTGCCTAGAATCCGCCGGATGTATCAGCGGCCAATGAGATCCGTGAATTCTTTTCCTGATCAGCCGCGCGACGATCAGTAACCGCGCGCCTGGAAATAATGGCACAACGCTTCCTGATCGTCGGCCCGTCCTGGATCGGCGACATGGTGCTGGCGCAAAGCCTGTTCAAGGTTATCAAGCTGCGTCATCCGGTTTCGCGACTCGACGTCCTCGCCCCCGCCTGGACACATCTGTTGCTGGCGCGCATGCCGGAGGTGGACGAGGCAATCGCGGCGCCGTTCGTGCATGGGCGGCTAGATCTCGGTGTGCGTCTGCGCCTCGGCCGCGAACTGCGCGCGCGCGATTACGGCCGCGCTATCGTCCTGCCCAACTCGCTCAAGTCCGCGCTCGTGCCATTCGTGGCGCGGGCGCGCGTGCGCACCGGATTCACCGGCGAGTTCCGTTACGGACTGCTCAACGACGCGCGCCGGCTTGACCGGAATAAACTTCCGCGTACCGTGGACCGGTTTGTCGCACTGGCGCTGATGCCGGGTGAAGGTATTCCGGAGATCCCGGCACCACGCCTGCAGGCGGACCCGGAAAAGGCCCGTGCCGCGCTGGGCCGCCTGAAACGGGATCTTCCCGCCGCACCGGTGCTGGGGCTGTGTCCCGGCGCCGAATACGGTCCAGCCAAGCGCTGGCCGGCGCAGTATTTCGCCGAGGTGGCAAAGTCGAAACTGGCCGAAGGCTGGGAAGTGTGGTTGTTCGGATCGGACAAAGACAAGCCCGAGACCGCCGCCGTGCAATCACTCACGCTGGGCCGCTGTCTGGATCTCGGCGGACAGACCTCGCTCGCGGAGGCGATCGACCTGCTGTCGCTGACATCGGCGGTGGTGACCAACGACTCCGGGCTGATGCACGTGGCCGCGGCGCTCGACCGTCCGGTGGTGGCCCTGTACGGTTCGTCCGATCCGCGGCATACGCCGCCGATGACGCCGAAGGCCAGTGTGCTTTATCTCGATCTTTCCTGCAGCCCGTGCTTCGAGCGCGAGTGCCCGCTGGGCCATCTCAATTGCCTGCGCCAGCTCAATCCCGAGCGCGTGCTCGCGGCGCTCAAGGGGTAAGCCGGAAAAAAATCTGCTATCGTTGGGGCGATGCTCAAGGACGCTGTCGACCTCTCCACCCTGCACCGCGTACTGGTGATCAAGCTCCGTCACCTCGGCGACGTGCTCCTGACCTCCCCGGTTTTCACCGTCTTAAAAAATCACGCGCCCCAGCTCGAGATCGATGCCTTGGTGTATCGCGACACCGAGCCGATGCTGTCCGGTCATCCCGCGATCGCTGACATCTTTACCATCGACCGCGGCTGGAAGCAGCAGGAGTGGACGTCGCGCCTGGCGCACGAGTGGCGCTTGCTGCGCTCCCTGCGCGCGCGTCACTACGACTTGATCATCCACCTCACGGAAAACGCGCGTGGTGCGGTGCTCAGCCTGTTGCTGAAGCCCACATTCAGCGTGGCGCGAGATTACTCCGGCAAGCGCGGGCGGCTGTGGCGTAATAGCTTTACCCATCTGTACCCGACGCCGGCACGCCGACACACAGTGGAAATGCATCTCGATGCCTTGCGCCGGATCGGTGTCCAGCCGCGTGCTGACGAGCGTCGTCTGACGCTGGTCCCCGGGTCGGAGGCCGAGCGTTCGGTACGCGACCAGCTGACCCGGCACGGACTGACGCCCAAGGGATTCATTCAAGTGCATCCGACCTCGCGCTGGATGTTCAAGAGTTGGACGGTGGAAAAGAACGCGGCGCTCATCGGCGCGCTGCAGGCCGCAGGCGAATCGGTGGTCCTCACAGCCGCGCCGAGTGAACCCGAACTTCAATTCACCGCACGCATCACCGCATTGCTCAAGAAACCGGTGCTGGACCTGACCGGTAAACTCAGCCTCAATCAGCTCGCGGCGCTGACGGCGCAAGCCAAATGTTTCGTCGGCGTGGATTCCGTGCCCATGCACATCGCCGCGGCGGTGCAAACGCCCTGTGTCGCTGTGTTCGGGCCGAGCAACGAGCTGATCTGGGGCCCGTGGCAGGTGCGTCATCGCGTGCTGACCCTGCCGTATTCCTGTCGGCCGTGTGGAATAGATGGCTGCGGTGGCGGCAAGGTGAGCGAATGTCTTACTGATCTATCTGTGGATGATGTCCTGAGCGCCGTCCGGCAGATTATTCCGGCCCAATGAAATCCCTTACGATTGCCCTAGTGCGTCAGCGCTATGCGCCGGACGGCGGCGCGGAACGCTTCGTGGCCCGCGCCATTGATGCCCTCAAGGCACAGGACGTCCGCCTTACACTGGTGGCGCGTGAATGGAGCAGTGGGGACGGATTCGAGGTGCTGACGTGCCGGCCGTTTCATGTTGGAAGCTTGTGGCGTGATTACGCTTTCGCGCGCTGTGCTTGCAGGACGCTGGCACGAAAAAAGTTTGACTTGGTACAGTCACATGAGCGCATCGCGTGTTGCGATGTCTACCGTGCCGGGGATGGCGTGCACCGCGAATGGCTGAAACAGCGCGCTCGCGCCCTCGGCTGGGCCGGACGCCTCCGCCTGGCGCTCAATCCCTATCATGCCTATGTGAAAGCGGCGGAAAAGGCCATGTTTACCAGCCCGCGGCTCAAGGCGGTGATCTGCAATTCACGCATGGTGCGGGACGAGATCAAGCAGTACTTTCATCTGTCCGACGAAAGATTGACCGTGATCTACAGTGGCGTCGACACGGCGGTTTACCATCCCGACTTGAGGAAACACCGCGACACCATCCGCGCGCGTCACGGCATCCCGTCCGAGGCCATACTTTATTTATTTGTTGGCTCCGGTTTTGAGCGCAAGGGAATATCAGTTCTGCTGCAAGCCATGTCCAAGCTTCCGGAGAATGCTTTCTTGCTGGTGGTGGGTCGGGACAAGCAGGCGGACCGGTATCAGCAACGTGCCCATGCACTTGGCCTTTCCCGACGCGTGATTTTTGCCGGGGCCCAGGAGGACGTCAGGCCTTATTATGGTGCCGCCGATGTGCTGACATTGCCGTCGCTTTACGATCCGTTTCCCAATGTGGTACTGGAGGCAATGGCCAGCGGTGTTCCCGTTGTCACCAGCCTCAAGTGTGGCGCGGCGGAGTTGATCGAGAATGGAAAAAACGGTTTTGCGTGCGATGCTCTGGATGTCGAAGGCCAGGCGGCGTTTATGCAAACCTTACTCGATGCGGAAACCCGCCTACGCATGGGTTTGGCCGCGCGACAAACAATGGAACCACTCACACTCATGGCCATGAGTGACAGGCTGGTTCAACTCTATGGGAAACTGCTCGCGAAATCATGAATTTCATCGTCAATTACCGCAACTTCATTCCCATTCGCGAAGGTCTCGAAGGCTGTGGCTATGCCGTTTACGAAAACCTTTGGAATCCGACGGATGCGCAGCTGCACGATTGCGAGGGTTATTTGATTGACATGTTCGATGCCATGAAACGCCCTTGGGACACGCTGCGACTCAAGTCGCGTTTGCGCCAGCGTCGGATCCCGCTTATCGGGTGGAATCGTGACGCGCCGTGGAACAAGGGCGCCAAGCGGCGCCGATTGTGGTGGTTCCGAAAGCTCCGGGTACTCGATATCTATATGGCGCACAGCATGCAGGGGGCTTCTGCTTTTTCCGCCGATGCCCGCTACCTGCCCAATGCCGCCTGGGTCAGCCGCTACAATCTCGCTGGACGCACGCTTGTGGACCTGCGTGATCCGCAAAGTTACCGCTACGACGTTTCCTTCGTCGGCACTCTGGATGAAAAAAAATATCCCGAGTTCTCCCGACGCGCTGAATTCTTCAAAGAGCTGGAGCGGCGCCTCTCGGCCTTGGGTGTGACGACCTGGTTCCGACACGGCAAGAAAATGCCGCTTCGGGAACAGATCGACCTGATCCAACGTAGTCGGATTAACCTGACTTTTGGGGCGGCCTGTGACGACGGCCCGGAGAAGAGCTGGGGTTTGCCCGAGCGTTGCTACGGTGTTCCCGCCTGCGGTGGTTTTCTCCTGAGCGATGTACGGGCACATGCCAAGGATGACTTTCAACCCGGCCGGGATTGGGTAGATTTCTCGAGCATGGATGATTGTGTTGGAAAGATCCGGCATTATCTGACGAACTTTCTGCGGGCGCGTGAGATTGCCGAGCGCGCGCATGAGCGGGTATTCCATGAGCACGCGTATGAACACCGTGCCCGTACCATGGCCGCCACGGCTCGCGAATGGAAAGTGCGTGTTGAAAGAAATATTGCGCAAAAAAGATGACGCCGATGCGCATCGTTCACACCGAGGCCTCGTGCGGCTGGGGCGGACAGGAGATCCGTATCCTCACTGAGTCGGAAGGCATGTTGCGACGCGGGCACCGGGTCACGCTGTTATGCCCGCCAGAAGCGCGCATTCTCGTCGAGGCGCAACGGCGCAAGATTCCCGCTGTGGCACTGCCGATCGGGCGCAAACGTTTGCAGGGTGTGTTGGCGCTGCGCCGATGGCTCAAGACCACGCCGGTCGACGTGATCAATACACACAGCTCGACTGACACGTGGCTGGTAGCACTGGCTTCGTTGTTGCTGGAGCGCCGGCCGCCGTTGGTGCGGACTCGCCACATCTCAGCGCCGGTTCCGAAAAACCGGTTGACGCGCTGGCTGTACCAGAAGGCGACGACACATATCGTCACCACCGGCGAAAAACTGCGGCTGCAGCTTGCCATGGAGAATGGTTACGATCCCGGCACGATTACCTCGGTACCGACGGGAATGGATACTGAATACTTTGTTCCCGGTATCCGTGCCGCCCGGCGCGCACAGCTGTACCTCGACAGCAACGTATTGATTCTCGGGATTGTGGCGACTCTGCGCAGCTGGAAGGGGCACGAATACCTGCTTCAGGCATTCAGCCGCTTGTCCGCACGCCCGTCCCAATTGGTCATCCTTGGCGATGGGCCACAACGCGAACTACTGCATCAACGCGTGCAGGCCCTGGGTTTGCAGGACCGTGTATTTATGCAAGGCGATCAGCGCGATGTCCTACCCTGGTTGCAGGCCATGGATATTTTTGTTTTGCCATCCTACGCCAACGAAGGCGTGCCGCAGGCCATCATGCAGGCAATGTTGTGCGCGTTGCCGGTGGTGACGACGCCGATCGGCAGTATCGGAGAAATCGTCACGCACGATTCCACCGGTCTGATGGTCAAGCCGAAGAACACCGATGACCTGTGGCAGTCGCTTGAAAGGCTCGCGGCTGATGACAGTCTGCGCAGCCGGCTGGGGAGCCAGGCACGGCAGTTTGCGCTTGCGCATTTCGGGCTGGATCCGATGCTCGACAAGATGGAAAAGATATTCGCCAGCGCGATGGCCGCGCCGCGACGGTAGGCACTTACGCAAACACCCCGCATGAATTGCCGCATCATTTATTTGCACCGTTTGGAGTTCACGGGCTCAGGCCAGACCATCCAGGTCTTGCGCGATTACGATTCGCTTTCACGTCTCGGTTACGAGGTACATTTGTTTTACCGCGCTCCACAGGCGTTGTCCGGAACCGGTCTGGCGGAGGCGGTAACACGTCATGGATTGGCGGGGGGGGCATCCCTGAAATTTCACTGCATCCCGGAAGGGTTTGGCGGAAAACGCCGTCTATTCCGTGCCGTCGATTCCCTGATGGAAGAGAGCGATGTTCCCGTCGTGCTCGCCGTGCGCACGATGGATCATGCGCGCCTGGCGTTGGCCTTGCGCCTGCGCTCACACCACAAGCCAGTCCGGGTGATCATCGAGCTGCACGAGGGTGCTTTCCCGCACATGGTATATCGGGAACGCGACCGGCGTGTGCGGGCATGGTTCAGTCGACGCAGTGAAACACAAGTGCTGCGAGAGGTCGATGGCATCATCGCCACGGTGGGGTCGCAAGTAACGCTGCTGGACGAGATTTTTCCGGAACATGCGCGCGTCGTGGTGCTTCCGAACGGCGTCGATCTACGCGCTTTTGAGAACGCCACTGGCGCGAACAGGGCGGATGATGGACGTTTTCACTTGCGCTACGCCGGCCAGTTCCTGGCGTGGAAAAACACCGATATCATGATCGAAGCAATTAAATATCTGCCGCCATCAGTCATTCTTGAGCTGGCCGGTGGAAAGCCCGGCTCTGAAGAGCAGACACGCCACGCTATCGAGACGGTGGCACGACGCCATGGTGTCGAGCAGCGGGTTCACTATGTGGGATTTCTGTCGCCGAAGGACGTGCCGGCGTTCCTGAAGCAGGCGGAAGCATTGCTGCTGCCGCTGGGCAATAATGTGCAATCACGCTATTTCACTTCGCCGATGAAGCTGTTCGAATACGCTGCGAGCGGAGTTCCAATGGTGGTGACGCGTCAGCCGACCACCATGAGTCTGGTTCGCGACGGTGAGGAGGCGCTGCTGGTGAGCCCGGACTCGGCACGTGAATTGGCTGATGGGGTAAACAGACTCATGACTTCGCCGGAGCTGGCTGCCTGCCTGGCCACCCAAGCCCGCGAATGGGTGCGGCAATATTCCTATACAGAACGCACGCGGCACTACCAGGAGTTTCTTGCAGTTCTATTGCGGGCTTCTTAATTTGGGAATTCTTAACCTCGTGATCGGGTATGTTCGTCCGAGTGGCCCGTCAGGCCGATGTCACGCGAGCTGTTGACGGTTTCTCAAAAAGAAACATTACATTGACGCTCATCAGGTTCGGGGGAAACAGCTTGGCTGCGAGCTCGCGCAAAATGTTGTGCCGGTCATCCACCATCATGGATACTGTCGGCAGTGACAAGCTGTACTTGTCCGCCATGTGCCTGGCGAATGCGTACGAGGTCGTGTACGAAGGCAGCCAGCGATGCCGGTCCTGGATGGGTTCGGGGGACATGATGTGTTTGCCGCCTTCCTTGCCCCGCAGGAAACGCAGGCGCTCTTTCCAATGGTAGGAGTTTGGCAGGACCACCATGAGTTGATGGCGGGTGATCCGCGCCAGTTCGCTGAACGAGAACCAGATGTTGTCGGTATGTTCGAGGATGTCAAGCGCCACCACGGCATCGAATGCGTTATCCGGGTAGGGAATCCCCTGTTCGATGTTACATACTTTGCTAACATACGGCCCGGGAAAGAGATCGATGCCGCTATACTCGATGGTCGACGGAAGGTTTTTTTTCAGCCGGCCGTCACGGCAGCCGACGTCGAGCAGTGTATGGGTGTTTGGATCGAGCAGCTGCACGACTTCTTCGAACTTAGAGCGGTATAATCTCATCATCTGAATGTCCTGTATTTTAGTGATTCACACAAGGCATTAATTCCTTAGGAATTTGATTTATTTAAAGCCATGGTCAAGCTCGAGTTTTACCTGCTTTGTGTCCTGCTGTTCGTATTACCTACCATGGAAACGCCGAAAAACCTGGTGCTGGTGATGTATCTGATCGTGTGGTTGTCGCAGCGATTTTCCTTGATGAAACTGCGGCAGTTCCGCCCACACGTTGTCGAAGTTTGCCTGTTGGCAATGCTCGCCGCCAGTGCTGTCAGTACCGCATTCAACTGGCCCTTTCTGAATGGATTGAAAGGATTCTGGGACATGTTGCGCTATGTGCTGCTGTTCTGGTGTATCTATCGCGCGGGCTACAGCGTTTCGCAGCATCGCACCTTGTCCTATTTTGCCATTTGGGGTCTTGTCATCGGGTTGGCGGTGGCCTTGTTCGAGGTGGCGACCGCGCGGCGCGGATTGTTCGAGCTGCACTCGGCCGGTGTGCTGACGCAGTCGGCGATCTATATTTCGATCGTGTTCATTCTGGTACTCGGGATTTTTCTTACCCGTTGGTTGCCACGTGGTCCGGAGCCAAGGGCAAAGGCGCCTCTCTGGCCGTGGACACTGGCCATGTTCGCCATGTTGCTCGCGCTCGTCGCGATGGGCAGCCGCGGCGCTTTGCTGGCACTCGTGTTGGCGGTGTTGTTCATTGCCGTATGTGTTAATCGCGCAAGATTGTGGGCCGCGCTGGCGGTGGGAATTATTTTTTCGGTTTCCGCAGGATTTGCCATGATGAAGCTAAATACCGCCGGCATGATGATTTCAAATATTCAGGCACGTTTTGCGAGCGAACGTTTATTACAAAGTGACCGGGAGCATTACGAGAATGTCCGCATTGCCTTAGCACAGATCCACCAAACGGATTCATTGTGGATGGGGATCGGTCCGCGCAATTATCGCAGTATCGATCTGTCGCATCTGAAATTCGATCCTCCGTTGCGCCTGCCGGGCGCTCAAGACAATCTGAAACACGCCCACAATCTGTTTCTAACGAAGTTGGTTGAGGAAGGCCTGCTCGGCCTTCTCGCGTTCCTGTCCCTGATCGGAGTCGTCACTTACGAGTTGTTCAAGGCCATGTATAAACGCGAGTGGTACGATTGGCGCTGGTTCGCCGGCTTCGGGGCGCTGGTTGTCCCGGTCGTCAGCGGAATGGTGAATACGCCATTCTATCAGGAGCATGCGATGCTCGCGATGGCATTAATGGCGATTTACGTGGGTTCGCGTCGCTTTCCAGGTGTTCGCAGCATAGCAAATTGGATTTACCCCTTTATTCCCTTACGGTGCAATTCAAGTAGCTTCGCGTATTTGCTGAAGCTGTTAATGCAGCCGATCGCGATGTGCACCAACCCCGGCACGCCGTCGAGAAATCCCAGGCGTAGAAAATAAAATTTAATGAAGCGGAACAGCGGGCTCAATACCAGCTTGAGTGGATTGGCGCGTCGGCCGGTGCGGTAGAGCGCTTCGGCCTGCAGGGTGGTATAGCGGTTCTG
>JANLIC010000271.1 GCA_024654125.1 Sulfuricaulis sp.
TTCAGCACCGGTATTTTTCCGATCGATGTGTTGCCCTTGCCGTGAATGATGCGCACCACGCGCTTTTCCTGGTCGCGAGCTTTCTTGAGAAAGGCGTCCACGGCCTCGCGCGCCTGGACCGAGGTGGCACCGTGCAAGTCTAGTTCGGCTTCGATGGCATATTGGCCACGGCGCAGCTTGCGAATAACGGAGTGTTGCAGGCCGGGACGAATGAAGAGTGTCTCGTCGCCGGTTTCGATGTCTTCTGCCGGTTCGTAGTCGTCGGACAATAAACTCTGCATCACCTCTTGCCGGTCGCGCAGGGTCTGGTCGGGAACCGGCTTGCGGCCTTTGCGGTGGGGGTGAATCTTGTCCTGTTTTACCGTGCGGATCTTGCCGACGGTCTTGCGGAACAGGTCGGGTTCGTCGTCATCCTGATTATCGGTCGGCATGGGTCAGGCTCCACAAAGATTCCCCTCACCCCAACCCTCTCCCGAAGGGAGAGGGTGTTGTTGATGATATCAGCGACAGCTATTTAAGTTTCTGCAAATAGCGGTCCGCGTCCAGTGCTGCCATGCAACCGGTGCCGGCGGAGGTAACGGCCTGACGGTAGACATGATCTTGCACGTCGCCGGCGGCGAATACGCCGGGAATACTGGTGGCCGTGGCGTCGCCCTGGTCACCGCACTTCGTTTTGATATAGCCGCCCTTCATGTCCAACTGTCCCTCAAAAATAGCAGTGTTGGGCGCATGCCCGATGGCAATAAACACGCCCTGCACGTCCAGTTCCTTCTTCTTGCCGTTCTTGTCCTTGATGCGCAATTTACTGACGCCATTCTTCTCGCCGACGATTTCATCGACCTCGTGATTCCATTCGACGGAGATGTTGCCGCCCTTGGTTTTGGCCATGAGCTGATCGATCAGGATGGCCTCGGCCTTGAACTTGTCGCGCCGGTGCACCACGGTAACATGCGAGGCGATCTTGGAAAGATAAATCGCCTCTTCCACGGCGGTATTGCCGCCGCCGACGACAGCCACTTTCTGGCCCTTGAAAAAGAATCCATCGCAGGTGGCGCAGCCGGATACGCCCTTGCCCTTGTAGGCCTCTTCCGAGGGAATGCCGAGATATTTGGCCGAGGCGCCGGTGGCGATGATCAAGGCGTCGCAGGTGTAGACGCCGGAGTCGCCGGTCAACCGGAAGGGCCTTTGCTGGATTTCCGCCTTGTTAATATGGTCGAAGATGATCTCGGTCTTGAAGCGCTCGGCATGCTTCTGCATGCGCTCCATCAGCGCCGGGCCTTGCAGGCCCTCGACGTCGCCGGGCCAGTTGTCGACGTCGGTGGTGGTCATGAGCTGGCCGCCCTGTTCCAGGCCGGTGATCAGGACCGGATTCAAATTGGCGCGCGCGGCGTAAACCGCGGCCGCGTATCCGGCCGGACCGGAGCCGAGAATCAGCAGCCGGCAGTGTTTAACCTTATCCATTTTGCGGCGACTCCGTAGAGAAACAGGAAAACATTAGATAGACAAACATGACGGAAGTTCTTATCGTGCAGCGCTCGGAAATGGTGGTGAATTCAGCGCGTATGTTACGACATTGATGCGAGAATGGTAAAGGAGACGGGATGCGGATCGGTATTCCGAAGGAAGTGAAAGTGCGCGAAGGGCGCGTGGCCCTGATTCCGCCGGCCGTGAGCGATCTGGTGCGGAACGGTCATGAGGTCTTCATCCAATCTACCGCCGGTGTGGCGAGCGGGTATCCGGATGAGGATTATCTTCGCGTGGGCTCGCGGATCGTGCCGGATGCCGCGGTGCTTTACGCCAGCGTGCAGATGGTGCTCAAGGTCAAAGAGCCTATCGCCCCGGAGTACGACCTGCTGCGCAAAGATCATATTTTGTTTTCATTTCTGCATCTGGCGTCTACGCCGAAACTGGCACAGGCGCTGAAGGAAAAGGGCCTGACGGCGGTTGCCTTCGAAACCGTCGAGGACAATGGAAGGCTGCCGCTGCTGGCTCCCATGAGCGACATCGCCGGGCGTCTCTCGGTGCATATTGGCGCTACACTTCTGCATGGTCACGCGGGTGGTCGGGGCGTCATGCTCGGCGGGGTGCCATCCACGGAACGCGGCCATGTCGTCATTCTCGGCGCCGGGGTGGCCGGGGGCAATGCTGTCGCGGCGGCCGCTGCACTCGGCGCCCAGGTAACGGTGTTGGCGCCGCGGCGCGAGGAGTTGGAACGCATGCACGCGTTCGGTCCGAACGTGACGGCGTTGCCGTCCTATACGCCCTTGATCCACGAAGCGGTGCTCAGTGCCGATTTGCTGATCGGCGCGGTGTTGATCCCCGGGGCCAAAGCTCCCAAGCTGGTGACGGCAGAAATGGTGCGCCGGATGAAACCAGGCAGCGTGATTATCGACATCTCCGTGGACCAGGGCGGCTGCATCGAGACCATTCGGCCGACAGATTACGACCATCCCACCTACGTACAGGATGGTGTGGTGCACTTCGGCGTGACCAACATGCCGGGCGCGGTACCTCGTACAGCGTCCCAGGCGTTATCAACGGTGCTCACGCCCTACGTGCTGAAGCTGGCGTCGGATGGCGGTCAGAAGGACCCGGCCATCGCCAAGGGTATCAATGTCGCCAGCGGCAAGATCGTTCACCCGATGGTGGCTGCGGCGCTGTCTCCGTAATCCATGGGAGTTGGCGAAAAACCCTGAAAAATGGGAAAATTCGCCGTTCCCGACGGCACGTTAAGGAAGGTTGTGACGCAGGCTACCCGCACCAAGAACAGCCCACCGCTGACACCGCGTATCCTCCGCCTGTTGCGTGAAGCATCCCTGTATGTCCTCGGGGCCATCGCCATCTATCTGTTGATCTCGCTGTGGACTTACTCCACCTCGGATCCGTCGTGGTCGCATCGCGGATCGAGCACGGTCGTCTTCAATACCGGCGGTCGGGCTGGGGCGTGGATTTCAGACGTGCTGTTCAACCTTTTCGGTTATGTCGCTTATTTGCTGCCCGTCATGATCGGCATCGCCGGCTGGCGCTTCTATCGGCATCGCAAGGACCCGACCCCCGCGAGTTGGAGAAATCGCCTGCTGATGACCGGGAGTTTCATCGCGGCCGTGATCGGGGCCTGCGGGCTGGCAGGGCTTCACTTCGCGCAGAGCCAGACCGGCATGCTGTTTGCGAGCGGCGGCTGGTTGGGCAACGCCGTGGGACAGGGCCTGGCCTCGACCTTCAGCTTTACCGGAGCGACACTTTTTCTGCTCGCACTGTTTCTCTCGGGCGTCACGATTTTCACCGGTCTTTCCTGGCTGAAACTGATGGACAGTGTCGGACGCTGGAGCTTTTCACTGGCCGACTGGCTATACGAATTTACCTCCGCGCAGATCGACCGTTTCATCGGCATGCGCGCGCGCCGCGCGCGCCGCGAAACCGTGGAGGAAGAAACGAAAGTATTGGATAAACACGCTCCGCCGCGCATTGAACCGGTAATGACCAAAGCCGTGCCCAGCCGGCGCGCCGAAAAGGAGAAACAGGTTCCGCTCTTTGATCTGCCCGCGCCCGGTGAGTTGCCACCCTTGTCATTGCTCGATCCTCCGGAGAAGGACAAGGCCCCGCAATTCTCCAAGCAATCGCTTGAAAGCATGGCGCGCCTGCTCGAGAAAAAGCTGCTCGACTTCGACATTGAAGCACAGGTGGTGGCGGTGCACCCGGGCCCGGTGATCACACTTTTTGAAATCGAGCCGGCCCCCGGCATCAAGGCGGCACAGATCACCAACCTGCAGCGCGACCTCGCGCGCTCGCTTTCCGTTGTCAGTCTGCGCGTGGTGGAAAACATTCCGGGCAAGACATCGGTCGGTATCGAAATTCCGAACGAGGTACGGGAGACCATCCGGCTTTCCGAAGTGCTGGCTTCACAAGTCTATGAAGAATCGGTCTCGCCGCTAACACTCGCACTGGGCAAGGACATCAGCGGCAATCCAGTGGTCGTGGATCTATCCAAGATGCCGCATCTGATGATCGCCGGAACCACCGGCTCGGGCAAGTCGGTATGTATAAACTCGTTGATCCTGAGTCTGGTATACAAATCCACGCCGGAACACGTGCGCATGATCATGATCGATCCGAAGATGCTGGAGCTGGCGGTATACCAGGGGCTCCCACACCTGCTGGCGCCGGTGGTGACGGACATGAAACAGGCAGCCAACGCCTTCAAATGGTCGATCGCCGAGATGGAACGCCGCTACCGCCTGATGGCGGCACTCGGTGTGCGCAACCTCGCGGGTTATAACCGTAAGATCAAGGACGCGGAGGAAGCTGGCAAGCCGATCACCGATCCGCTGGCGTTGCCGGGTGAAGCGGCGGCTGAACTCAAGCCCCTGCCGCTGATCGTCATCCTCGTGGACGAGCTCGCGGACTTGATGATGGTGGTAGGCAAGAAGGTGGAAGAGTTGATTACGCGCCTGGCGCAAAAGGCGCGTGCCGCCGGGCTGCATCTGGTGTTGGCGACGCAACGTCCGTCGGTGGATGTGATCACTGGGCTCATCAAGGCCAACATCCCCAGTCGCATCGCGTTCCAGATGTCGGCGCGCGTCGATTCGCGTACCGTGCTCGACATGATGGGTGCCGAACAGTTGCTCGGCAGCGGCGATATGCTGTACCTGAGCTTGGGTCAGTCGCTGCAGCGCGTGCACGGGGCATTCGTGGCCGACCACGAGGTGCACAAGGTTACCTCTTTTCTTAAGAAGAACGGTGAACCGGTATACGACGAGCAGATACTCGTCGGTGACACCGGTGTGAACGATCAGGGTTTCCTGAAGGAAGGCGGTAACGGCGAGCGCGGCGGCAATGGGGAATCCGATCCCTTGTATGACGAGGCACTTAAAATAGTGACCGAAACACGCCGTGCCTCCATTTCGGGCGTACAGCGCCGGCTGCGCATCGGATACAATCGCGCCGCGCGGTTGATCGAGGACATGGAACGCGCCGGCATTGTCGGGCCGTTGCAGCCCAACGGCAGCCGCGAAGTCTTGGCGCCACCACCGCCCCGTATCGGCTGATTCAACCCCTCATAGCCGCCATGAAGCGAATTCGGGTTGTTATCGCGTTGCTCCTGATCGCCGCGTACCCGGCACAGGCTGCCGAAGTGCACAAGTCCGGCACCGACAGCCTGCACCGCTTTTTCAACGAGGTGAACAGCTTCAGTGCACGTTTCAAGCAAGTGGTACTCGATGAGCGGCGCAACCCGATCCAGGAATCTTCCGGTTGGTTATGGATCGAACGCCCGAACAAGTTCCGCTGGGACTACGAAAAACCATACCGTCAGCAGATCGTGTCCGATGGCAAACGCCTCTGGATCTACGATGTCGGCCTGCAACAGGTGACCGTACGGACTCATTCCGGTGGGTTGGGTGATACGCCGGCCATGCTCCTTGCCGGCAAGGGCCGTCTGAATGAAAAGTTCACGATCAAACCCCTGAACGTGCAGAATGATCTCGAGTGGGTGCAGCTGACTCCGAAGCGCAAGGACAGCGGCTACGAGGACATCCGTATTGGATTTACGCAAGGCAAATTGCGTGCGCTCGAAATGGTGGATGGCTTCGGGCATGTGACGCGTGTGACGCTTGAGTCACCGAAGGAAAATGCCCGGATCGATTCCAGCCGTTTCAGTTTCACGCCACCTGAAGGCGTGGATGTGGTGGGCGAATAGAAGCTGTCACAAAAACTGCTGCGCGCAGCGCTCCTTTCCCGCGGCGCCATCCGGCTCCGCGGGAAAGCCCGGGGCCGCCATATCCTTGGCGGCCCGTTTGGCGGCACGAACGTCCACTGTACGTTCGTGACAATTCTGCCGGGAGCAGAATTGGACGGCGGAGCGAAGCGACGCCGGCCCCGAGCGCAACGCGCGAAGGGGCGAGCCCCAGGGTTGGGGCGAGAAAATCTCCGCCTCACCCTCGCCCGGCTGACGGCCGCTCGCGACGTTTTTTGAGACAGCTTCAAAGTTGTTGTCATTTTCAGGAAACTCTTCACATGGCGATGCAGGATTTGTTTCCGGAAACCCAGTCGATGCCATGGCAGCCGCTGGCGGACCGCCTGCGTCCGCAACGGTTGGAGGATTTTTACGGCCAGACGCATCTGCTGGCACCGGGCAAACCGCTGCGGCAGGCCATCGAGGCCGGCATTCTGCATTCGATGATCTTCTGGGGCCCGCCCGGCACCGGCAAGACCACGCTGGCGCGCCTGATCGCGCGCCGTACCCAGGCGCATTTCATTGCCATCTCCGCAGTCTACGCCGGCGTCAAGGACATCCGCGCGGCGGTGAGGGAGGCAAAACAGGCGCGGGCGAATGGGCACCCGACCGTGCTTTTCGTTGACGAAGTCCATCGCTTCAATAAGGCTCAACAAGATGGATTTCTGCCCTACGTGGAGGATGGCACGCTGACTTTCATCGGCGCCACCACCGAAAATCCTTCGTTCGAATTGAATAACGCCTTGCTCTCGCGTACTCGGGTCTATGTGCTCAAGGCCCTCACGATGGATGAAATCCTGTTGACCATCGATCGGGCGCTGATGGATGAAAGCACCGGTTTGGGAAAGGAACGGCTGCAGATGGTTCCCGAGGCACGTGCGCTGTTGGCCCGAGCGGCCGATGGTGATGCTCGCCGTGCCTTGAATCTCCTGGAGATGGCGGCGGATCTCGCGGTGACGCAGGATGGCAAACAGGCCATCACGGTCGACCTGATCCGGGAAGTGGTGGCGGGGGGTGTGCGCCGTTTCGACAAGCAAGGTGAGGCATTTTACGACCAGATTTCCGCGCTGCATAAGTCGGTACGCGGATCCGACCCGGATGCCTCCTTATACTGGTTGGCGCGCATGCTCGACGGCGGCTGCGATCCGCTCTATATCGCTCGCCGCGTGGTGCGCATGGCCTCGGAAGATATCGGCAACGCCGACCCCCGTGCACTGCAACTCGCTTTGAATGCTTGGGACGTGGAGGAACGCTTGGGTAGCCCGGAAGGAGAGCTCGCCATCGCCCAGACGGTGGTTTATCTGGCGTGCGCGCCGAAAAGCAATGCCGTCTATACGGCCATGAATGCGGCAATGAATGACGCCCGCGAACGGGGTTCGCTCGAAGTGCCGTTGCACCTGCGCAATGCCCCCACGCGGCTCATGAAAGAGCTGGGCTATGCGAAAGGTTATCGATACGCCCATGACGAGGCCGGGGCCTATGCCGCCGGCGAGAATTATTTTCCTGAAGAACTTGGCAGACGCCGCTATTATTTCCCCACCGGGCAGGGATTAGAGGTTAAAATTGCCGAACGCTTGGCGCATTGGCGTCAGCTCGATAACAAGGCGAATGAGATGACCGCCGACGTCAAAAAGAAAAAACCGGGAGATAAAGCCAAGTGAATCCGTTAACAAGCACATAATGACTAAATCAAATCTGATCGCGCTGGGTTTTGTCTGCTGTCTTTGTTCATTCCCGGTCATGGCAGACACGCCGGCTCCCGCCGCCAAGGAACATTCCGCGCCGGTTGCCGTCGATAAGTTTAGACTCGGTTCGAAGGCCTATCAGGCCGGTCAATATGCTCGTGCGCGCGAGCTGTGGCAGCCGCTGGCCGAGAACGGCAATATCCATGCCCAATACGCGATTGGCCGGATGCATGAGAAAGGGAATGGTGTGGAGCGCAATTTTGAAACAGCGATAAGCTGGTACCGCAAGGCGGCAGAACACGGCCATGCCGACAGCGAATACCGCATCGCCGTCGGTTACGCCTATGGATTGGGGGTTAAGCGCGATGAAGCCGAGGGGCTTGCGTGGTTGCGCCGCGCCGCGAATCACGGCCAGAAGCGCGCTCAGAAAGTCCTGGCACAGGCCTATGAAGAAGGCCGGCTGGGCTTGAAAGCGGACCCGGAGTTGGCAAAGTACTGGTACGATAAAGCCGGGTCCGGCTCATGAGCAAACAAACCGTATTCTGCCGGTGAAACATCTATTTGCATGAGACAGCTGCTGGCCATTGCGGCGGGTGGAGCGGTGGGCAGCCTGCTGCGTTTCTGGATGTCGAACTGGGTGCACCTGGTCGCCGGACGGTCGTTTCCCTATGGCACGCTGGTGGTGAATGTGCTGGGATGCCTGATCATGGGTTTTTTGTTTGTGTTGTTCATTGATCGCCTGACTGACAATCCCGTATTACGCGCCGGGATTCTCATCGGGGTCCTGGGAGGGTTCACCACGTTTTCATCGTTTTCCATTGAGACCTTCAATCTTATCGAACAGGGATCCTGGGCCAAGGCTGTGGCGAACATGAGCGGAAGCCTGGTGTTGTGCGTCGGCGCCACCTGGATTGGCGTCATGCTGGGAAGGCAGTTATGACGCATAGCGAAATAACCATGGTGCGGATTTATTTGACGGAGGCTGGCGACTTGCAAAAAATGCTCCTCGCCAAGTTGCACGACGAAGAGAAGGTAAGGGGGGTAACGGTATTTCGCGGGGTTTCCGGTTTCGGACGTTCCGGCGTGGTGCATTCCTCGTCGCTGCTCGATTTGTCGCTCGACCTTCCTCTGGTTATCGAGTTTTTCGACAAACCAGAAAAGGTCAAGCGAATCATGTCGCATCTCAAGAAATTACTGCCGCCGGGCCATGTTGTTTCGTGGAAAGCGCGTATCAATGAAAACTGATTATTAAATCTTACCAGAATTAAATACCCTTTCCAGCATGCTAGATCCCAAACAGCTTCGGACCCACCTTGACGAGTTTGCCCGCAAACTCGCGCGACGCGGATTCAAACTTGATACCGCCGCGCTGGCAGACCTTGAAGAGAAACGCAAACGCGTGCAGGTGATCGCCCAGCAGTTCCAGAGCGAGCGCAATGAGAAATCCAAAATGATCGGAGCGGCCAAATCCCAGAGGGAGGATGCCTCCCGCCTGATGCAGGAAGTAGCAAATATCGGTGCGGCGCTCATGCAGTCGGAGAACGAGCTCGCGCAGATACAGAATGATATCAGTGAAATCGCGCTGGGCATCCCGAACATTCCGCATGACAGCGTGCCGGATGGAAAGGACGAAACCGAAAACAAGGAAATCCGCCGCTGGGGCGAGCCCCGTAAATTTGAATTCACGCCAAAAGAACACGTCGAATTGGGTGAGGCGCTGGGAATGCTCGATTTCGACACGGCCGCCAAGATCGCGGGCGCGCGCTTTGCCATCATGAATGGTCCGCTGGCGCACCTGCACCGCGCCCTTATCCAGTTCATGCTGGATCTGCACACGCGTGAGCACGGTTATACGGAAACTTATGCTCCCTATCTGGTCAATGCCGAGAGCCTGCGTGGTACCGGACAATTACCGAAATTCGAACAGGATTTGTTTGCTCTGGCCGGTGAACCGCGCTATTACCTGATTCCCACGGCAGAAGTGCCCGTGACCAATATCGTTCGCGACGTTATTATCGACGCTGGTTACATGCCGAGAAAGTATGTCTGCCATACCCCGTGTTTTCGCAGCGAAGCGGGTTCCTACGGGAAAGACACGCGCGGA
>JANLIC010000276.1 GCA_024654125.1 Sulfuricaulis sp.
CAGCTCGTAGCCCTCGCGCACGTTAATTACCACTTCCTCGATGTACGGCACTTTCCCGGCCGCCAGCACGCCTTCGACGCGCCGCAGGATGCCGGCCTGGGGGGTCGGGATCATCAGCACTCCGGCGCCGCCAGCTTCGCTGTTCAGCTCCGGGCGTTCGCCCAAGGCATGCATCAATACTAATTCTTCCAGGCTGGAACCGGTGCCGAAGCGCAGCAGACGTCCGCATAATCCGCCAATCGTGCGCGCGGCGACTTCGAGTATCCATATGCCTTTGTCGTTGATGCGGCATTCGGCGTGGATCGGGCCTTCGCGCAGACCGTAAGCCGCGCAGGCGCGGGAGATGGTTTCGCGCAAGATTTTTTGAGTCGGCGCATCCAGCCGTGACGGCATGATGTAGTACGTCTCTTCGAAATACGGCCCGTCCAGCGGATCGGGCTTGTCGAAGATGGTCAGGATTTCTAGGCTACCTCGCGTCAGCAGGCTTTCCACCGCCACCTCGAAGCCGGGAATGAATTCCTCCACCAGAATGGTTTCGCGTTCCTGCGCCTCGCGCAGTCCGGCGCGCGCCAGCAATACTTGGATGCGTGCCGCTGCCTGTGCGAGTTGATCTAGATTATCGGCGCGAATCACGCCGCGGCTGGCCGCGAGCGCCACCGGCTTGAGCACGCAGGGAAAGCGTATGTCTTCAGTTTGCTCGGCCAGGGGATGCGTGAGATCGAGCCGCCAGTGACGTGGCACCGGCACGCCGGCTTGCGCCAGCCGGTCGCGTGCCAGGTCCTTGCGCCGCGCGAGGTGCACCGCCGCTGTGGGATTGTGGGGGAGACCGAGTTCGGCGGCCGCGAGCGCGGCGATTTCGGTGCTGGCGTCGTCGCTGCCGAGTATGGCCGCGAACGGTCGCTGTTGCGATTCGCGCAGGATGGTTTGCAGGGAGGCTTGGATATCGCCGAGGTCGAGGTGCAGGCCATCGGCGTAGGCACTGACGAGGGAATGCTTGGCCTCGGAGGCGATCAGGACTTCGATGCCGCGGGCCTTGGCCGCCGCCAGGAAAGGTGCGGTGCGGTAACTGTCGTGCGGGGCGATCAGCAGAATGCGGCGCGGGACCGCATTCCGGACAGGCGCCGTGTTAGGCCTAGCCGCCGGATCCCGAGGCGCAGCTCCTTCGGAGACGGCGGCAGTAGCGCCCAAGGTAACAGTGTTCATTGCGGTTACCTGCGTCCATTGTTGAAGAGCATTCGCCTCGGGCACTGGGCGCTAGAAACCGCCGCCGCCGCATCCGCCACAGGTGCCTTTGCCGCCCACCGCCTGGAACACTTTGTTGAACACGAAGCTCGAATTGGTGAAGTCGATTTCGCTGCCTTGCAGATAATTGAGCGCCACCGGATCGACGAAGACCTTGAAGCCCGGGCCTTCGAGCACGCTGTCGTAAGCGCTGTCCACGCTGCTGGCGTAGGTCATGTCGTAGGTCATGCCGCTGCAACCGCCGCCCGAAACGAACACGCGAATGCCGGCGATGTCGCTGTCGGCTTCCTTCAGCAGTTCGGCGAACTTGACTTGCGCCGCCGGGGTGAGCCGCATCTCAGCTTCGCCGATGCGGGTGGAATATTCGATTGCGCCCATAACATTGCTCCTCATTCATGAATCCAGATGTAAAGCATGGTACTCGATTCGACTGGAATCAAGAAACCTGCGCCATATCACCGCATTTACTGTGGCAATAAGCTGTAGCCTTGTAAACCGTAATACAATGCAGCAAGTCATTTACGCACAAGAGGCACGCATGGCACGCACCATTCTTTGCGCCGTACTGAAACGCGAGGCCGAAGGTCTGGAGCGCCCGCCGCATCCGGGGGCCTTGGGCCAGCGAATTTTTGAAAATGTCTCGAAGGAAGGCTGGAAGCAGTGGCTGGCACGCCTGGCCACGATCATCAACGAAAACAAGCTCAGCAGCGCTGACCCGGGGAGCATCAAGGTCATCGAGCAGCATATGGTCGGGTTCCTGTTTGGTGAAGGCGATATGGGCCAGCTCCCGGCCGGTTTCCAGGCCGCCGGTGCCAAAAAATAACCGCGCCTGAAAGCCCGACGCAAACGCGAAGAGCGCTTCAAAAAGATATCCCCTCTCCCTTCGGGAGAGGGTTAGGGTGAGGGCGAGTAAACACGCATATTTATTCTCCCCCCTCATCCTGTATTTTTCTGCCGGGGCGCATAATAATTCCATGCGCCCGTTCAGCGGCGTGAATGTCCACAAGACATTCACGACCACTCCGCCTCACCTCCCGAAGGGAGAAGGAATTTCTTATTCAAGGACGCAGGGCACTGAGATGACATCTAACTTGAAAGTCGTCCTGATCAATCCCTACGAAATTGGCCGCCAGCCTTTCGGCCTGGCCGAGCCAGCGGCGTGGCTCGCGCGTGCCGGTTGCAAGGTGCATTGCCTCGACCTCACCCTGCAACGCCTCGACCCCGAAGTTTTGCGCGATGCGCGCGTGGTGGCGATCTATGTCGCCATGCACACCGCTACGCGCATCGCGATCGAGGCGATCCCGCGGGTGCGGGAACTGGCGCCGAGGGCGCACCTGTGCGTGTACGGCTTGTACGCGCCGATGAATGAAAAGTTGCTGCGCGAGCTGGGCGTGCAAACGGTTCTCGGCGGTGAAGTCGAACCGGCACTGGTGTCGCTGGTAGAACGCCTGCGCGCCGGCGATGGCAGAATACAAACCGAGCCGGTAGTGAATCTTTCCAAGATAGAATTCATCACGCCCGATCGCCGCGCGCTGCCGCCCCTGGAGCGCTACGCGCATTTGCAGCTGCCGGACGGCGGGACCAGGATTGTCGGCTTTGCCGAAGGCACGCGCGGCTGCAAGCACCTGTGCCGCCACTGCCCGGTGGTGCCGGTGTATCACGGCACCTTCCGAGTGATCCCGCTGGATACCGTCATGGCCGACGTGCGCCAGCAAGTGGTGGCCGGCGCGCGGCATATTTCCTTCGGCGACCCGGATTTCCTGAACGGCCCAGCGCATGCGCTCAAACTGGTGCAGGGCCTGCACGCTGAATTCCCAGATATCACTTACGACGCCACCATCAAAATCCAGCATCTCATAAACCACGCCGAGATGCTGCCGGTATTGAAAACCACCGGCTGCCTGTTCATCACCAGTGCCGTGGAATCGGTCGACGATCGCGTGCTGGAGCGGCTGGCCAAGAACCACACGAATGACGATTTCGCGCGCGCCGTGGCACTGTGTCGCAAGGCTGGCATTGCCCTGGCGCCGACTTTCGTGGCCTTCACCCCCTGGACCACGCTGGAAGGCTATATCGCATTGCTCAAACGCCTGCTTGAGCTCGATCTGGTCGAGAGCGTGCCGCCGATTCAACTGGCGATCCGTCTGCTGATCCCTCAAGGTTCACTGCTGTTGGAGCTGTCGGAATTGCAATCGCACATCGGCGAATTCGACCCCAGGCTACTGGGCTATCCATGGAAGAATCCCGACGCGCGCGTCGATTGCTTACAGATTGCGGTGCAGGAACGGGTGGCACAGGCCGAGGCAGAAAAATTAAGCCGGCGCGAAATCTTCGCGTCAATCTGGAAATTGGCGCATGCGGCGCTGGGCGCGGAGATTCCGGAACTGGTGGAAAGCGGGACGGGTGCGCCGATCCCGCGCCTGTCCGAACCCTGGTATTGCTGCGC
>JANLIC010000180.1 GCA_024654125.1 Sulfuricaulis sp.
AATCGAACCGCCGACCTCAGCATTATGAGTGCCGCGCTCTAACCGTCTGAGCTACCTAGCCAAATCGAATTGGAGATTCTCGCCAACTCCCCCTCTCCCGGCCCTCACCCTCATTCCCTCTCCCGCAAGCGGGAGAGGGAGGCGAGCCGTGCGCGCTTTCGCGCGTCCCCGTTCACTCGGGGAGAGGGCAAAGGGTGAGGGGGATCACCCCTCATCCCCATCCCTTCTCCCAAGGGGAGAAGGGAACGAGCCGAGCGCGCTTGCGCGCGATTTCCTTCACTCGGAGCCGTGGCGCGCTACGCGCGCGATCCGGTCAGGTTGGGGGCGCAAAAGATACCGATATCCGCATAGACTGACAAGGGAAACGCGCCGGCAAGACCCAACTATAGAACCATCTCCCTAGACATTAAAGCGGAAGTGCATGACATCACCGTCGTGCACCACGTAGTCCTTGCCTTCGAGTCGCAGCTTACCGGCCTCGCGCGCACCGTGTTCGCCTTTGAACCGGACGTAGTCGTCGAAAGAAACGGTTTCGGCGCGGATGAACCCGCGCTCGAAATCGGTGTGGATCACGCCGGCGGCCTGGGGCGCCTGCGCCCCCCGACGCACGGTCCATGCCCGCACCTCTTTGGGCCCGGCGGTGAAAAATGTTTGCAGGCCGAGCAATTGGTAACCGGCGCGGATGACGCGATTCAGGCCCGGTTCTTCCAGCCCCATGTCGGCGAGAAACACTTTTTTCTCTTCTGCATCCATGTCGGCCAGTTCTGCTTCAATTCGGGCGCAGATCGGCACCGCCACGGAATTTTCCGAGCGCGCGAGTTTGTCTACCTGATCGAGAAAGGGATTGTTGCTGAATCCCTTTTCACTCACATTAGCGATGTACATGAGCGGCTTGTCAGTCAACAGGCACAGCGGCTTGAGCAACCTGTGTTCCTCATCGCTCAACCCCATGCTGCGCACCGGCTTGCCGCCATCCAGATGCTTGTGTACACGCACCAGCAGCTCACGCAGCTTGATGTCATCCTTGCTGCCGCTCTTGGCGTTTTTCTCGGCGCGTTGCATGCCCTTGTCGACGGCCTCGAGATCGGCGAGCGCCAGTTCGGTGTTGATGATTTCAATGTCGGCCAGCGGGTTGATGCCACCGGAAACATGCACGATGTTCTCGTCCTCGAAACAGCGGACCACATGCGCAATCGCGTCCACCTCGCGGATATGGGCAAGAAACTTGTTGCCCAGGCCCTCGCCCTTCGAAGCGCCGGCCACCAGGCCGGCGATGTCCACGAATTCAATGGTGGTGGGGAGGATTTTCTCGGGCTTGGCGATGTCGGCGAGTTTTTGCAGACGCGGGTCCGGCACCTCGACGATGCCAATGTTCGGATCGATGGTGCAGAAAGGATAGTTCTCCGCCGCAATCCCCGCCTTGGTGAGCGCGTTGAACAGCGTGGACTTGCCCACGTTCGGCAGACCGACAATGCCGCATTTGAATCCCATACATATGACCTCATTTTTTCCAACTCCCCCTCTCCCCGAGTGAAAGAAAGCGCGCGTAGCGCGCCTCGGCTCGCACCTTTCTCCCCTTGAGGGAGAAGGGATGGGGATGAGGGTGAAAGAGCATGACAACTTCACTGACCCCCTTACCCTACCCTCTCCCGCTGCGCGGGAGAGGGGATTATTAAGATTGGTGCGTGTGCAGGCTGTTCATGACTTTCTGAAACTCGCCGTGCACAATCTCCGGCAAATGCGCCTTGCCATGTTTGATAGCCGCGTCAATCAATGTCTGCTCCGCCGCCGGCGCCCTTTTCAGAACGTATGACACCACTTGCGCGGCATTGCCGGGGTGGCCGATGCCGATACGCAGACGGACGTAATCGGAAGTGCCCAGTTTTTCGGTTATGTCGGTAAGGCCGTTGTGTCCGCCGTCGCCGCCGCCCACCTTCAGCCGGATGGTTCCCGGCGGCAGATCCAGATCGTCGTGTGCCACCAGGATTTCCGCTGCCGGGATTTTGAAATAATGGGCAAACTTCGCAACGGCGTCACCGCTGTGATTCATGAAGGTCTGCGGCTCCAGCAGCCAGATGTCCTTGCCGCCCAGATTGAACTTCCCGGCATTTGCGGTGAAACGGGGTTCGGCGCGCAATTTCTCGCCGGTGGCGTCCCGCAGAATGTCCAGAAAACGGAACCCGGCATTGTGCCGGGTCTCCGCGTATTCCGCGCCCGGATTCCCCAGGCCGACGATGAGAGAGATGCCTTGGGACATGTCACATTTTCCCGATCGAAAAAAAGATGCCCACTGACTTACCCTCTCCCCCCGGGAGAGGGTAAAGGGTAAGGGGGATCACCCTCATCCCCATCCCTTCTCCCGAAGGGAGAAGGGAGCGAGCCGATGCGCTTCGCGCTACTCCGTATCTTCGGAGCCGTGGCGCGCGACGCACGCATGGCTCGTAAGCCTGGGGATTACTTGCCTTCCTTCTTGGCCTCGGGTTTCTTGGCCTCCGGCTTCTTGGCATCTGCCTTGGTGGCTTCGCCCTTCTTGGCTTCGCCGGGCTTGGCCTCGCCGGCTTTCGCTTCGCCGGGCTTGGCCTCGCCTTCCGCCGGCGCCGCGGCGGCTTCGCCTTCCACCGGCGCTGCCACCACCGGGGCCTCTTCCACCACCTTGATGACCGAGATGGCCGCCACCGCGAGGTTGTCGCCGCCGTGCGCCAGACTCGTGATCGTCACGCCTTCCGGAAGCTTGACGTCTTTCAAATGCACCGACTCATTGAGTTTCAAGGCCGACATGTCCACCGTGAGAAATTCCGGCAGGTCCTTGGGCAGGCAGGTTACGTCGATTTCGTTCATGAGATGCGTCACGACACCGCCGTCGATCTTCACACCCGGGGCCACATCAGCGCCCACGAAGTGGATCGGCACCTTCATGTGAATCTTCTCGGTGGCGCTGACGCGCTGCAGGTCCACGTGCATCACGATGGGCTTGTAGGGATGCATGTTGAAATCGCGCAGAATGGCCTGGTCGGTTTCCCCGCCGACCGTCACGGTCAGAATCGAGGTGTGAAACTTTTCATTCGCCAGGTGGCGCGCCATCAGATTGTGGTCCAGCGAAACCATCGTCGGTCGCTTGCCCGCGCCATAAAGCACGGCGGGTACTTTGCCACTGCGGCGAAGGCGGCGGCTCGCACCCGTGCCTTTCGCTGAGCGTGGCTCGGCAGTCAATTCAAATTTTGTGCTCATTGTCTGTCTCCAGTTATATAAAACAATCCCCCCATTCCCGCGACCAGGCATGGAGGGCACAGAATGGCCCGGGCCAACGGCCGGTGCCGAAATCATCAGTCCATGAACAGCTCGCTGACTGAGTCCTCTTCCGCGATGCGCCGCATGGACTCGGCGAGCAGTTCGGCCACGCTCAACTGGCGGATGCGCCGGCAGGCCTTGGCCTCGGGTTTGAGCGGGATGGTGTCGGTCACCACCAGCTCATCGAGCTGGGATTTGCTGATCCGTTCCACCGCTTTTCCGGACAGCACCGGGTGCGTGCAATACGCCAGCACCTTTTTCGCGCCATTATCCTTGAGCGCCCCCGCCGCCTCGCACAAGGTCCCGGCCGTGTCCACCAGGTCGTCCATCAGCGCACAAGTTCGCCCTTCGACTTCGCCGATGATATGCATCACCTTGGCTTCATTCGGCTTCGGACGCCGCTTATCGATGATGGCAAGGTCCGCTTCCAAATGTTTGGCCATCGCCCGGGCCCGCACCACGCCGCCCACGTCCGGGGACACCACGAGCACGTCTTTGATCTCCTGCCGCCAGATATCACCGAGCAGCACCAGCGACGCGTAAACATTGTCCGTCGGGATGTTGAAAAACCCCTGAATCTGGTCGGCATGCAGATCCATCGTCAATACCCGATTCGCGCCGGCGACGGTAATCATGTCCGCCACCAACTTGGCGGTGATCGCCACCCGCGCTGTGCGCGGCCTCCGGTCCTGGCGCGCATAACCATAATAAGGAATAACCGCCGTGATGCGCCGCGCCGAGGAGCGCTTCACCGCGTCGATCATGACCAGCAACTCCATCAGGTTGTCGTTGCTGGGCGCACAAGTCGGCTGGACGATGAACACGTCCTTACCGCGCACATGCTCCATGACCTCGGCCTGGATCTCGCCGTCCGAGAAGCGGCCGACGACCGCCTTGCCGAGCGGCAATCCCAAATGCCGCACCACCAGTTCCGCCAGCGCCGGGTTGGCGTTCCCGGTAAACACCACCATGTTGTCCAAGGACACGTAATCTCCCCTATGAGTCGGATGGTCCACGACAAAATCGGTTGGGGCGCCAGCTACCCCATCAATGTCCGTGCATTGCACGGGTTGGGGCGCCATCGCCCACTTGCCAATCCCGAACCATTGTACTGGTTGGGGCGCCAGGATTCGAACCTGGGAATGCCGGAATCAAAATCCGGTGCCTTACCGCTTGGCTACGCCCCAGAAATCTGAGCCCCGTCTCCTCATCCTGGCGGCACCAGGATTGCTCGCCCCATCCCTGGGGCTCGCCCTCGCCTGTCGGCTCGGGCCAGTCGCTTCGCTCCTGTCCAAATTCGCTCCCGGCGAATTTGTCGAACCTGGGATGCCGGACAAGTTCGCCAGGAGCGAACTTGAGCGCCAGCCCGAGCACAGCGAGGGTTCGCCCCACGGATGGGGCGAACAATCAAAATCCGGTGCCTTACCGCTTGGCTACGCCCCAAGATGAACTGTCGCCGCGCCTGCCGATAATGGATGCCGATTCAATCCCCGGGCTACGAAGCCGGTAAACGGTTTGGGAGTTCTTTCCAGAATCTGCCGGCCTCGTTCCGCGTCCACCACTTTCAGGAACACGCACCCGCCGGAACCTGACATGCGCGGCTCGCCGAACTCCGAAAGCCAGCGCATCGCGCGGTCCACTTCCGGATAGCGGTTTCGCACCGACGCTTCCAGGTCGTTTCGCAGGCCGCGCCCTTCGTGAAAGTCGCGTATTGTGAGGGGCGGACTATATCGTGTCAATTCGAATTCCGCGAAAACCCGCGCCGTGGAAACCGGCGCGGGCGGAACCACCACCAGATACCACGCCTCGTCCGGCGCCACAGGGGTTAGGATTTCGCCAACCCCCTCGGCCCACGCAGCCTGTCCGTGAACAAATACCGGCACGTCGGCTCCAAGCTTCAATCCCAGCGCCGCCAATTCCGAAACGGCCAATTGTGTGCCCCATAATTCGTTCAAGGCCAACAATGTCGTGGCGGCGTCGGAACTTCCGCCGCCGAGACCGCCACCGAGGGGAAGCCGCTTGGTGAGTTGAATTCGCACGCCTTGCGTGACACCGCAGGATTGCTTTAGGAGGCGGGCCGCACGTAGCGTCAGATCTTGGTCTTCGCTTACACCCGCCACGGGCACGGCGCGCGTTATCAAACCATCGTCGGTTACGACGTACGATAATTCGTCCGCATAGTCGAGAAACTGGAAAACGGTTTGCAGCGTATGATAGCCGTCCGCGCGACGACCGGTGATGTGCAGAAATAGATTCAGCTTGGCGGGCGCCGGCCAGGTTCGCATGCGCAAAAGCGTCACTGATTAAGGTTTGAATGTCCAGCGTTCGATGCTGAGTCGCACTTCAAGAATATCTTGTCCGGCGGCGTGGCCTTTCTCAGGAGAATTTCGTCGCGTGATAAACAGTTTGCTCGGCAAATCATGGGCCCCAAAACGCGTGTATTCGAGAAACTGGATGTCCCAACCCGATTGCTCCAGCCTTTTCAGGCGGCCCTGGGCGTCCAGCCGTTGCGTCGAAACGCTCCCTGGCACTGGCAACCCGACCACCCAGAAATTCAATCCGTTGAGCGGCAGCGCCCAGCCGGTGGCGCGATACAGCAGGACTTCCGAATTTTCCGCGCGCCAGACGTGCTGGTCGGCATCGCGTAACTCGGCGCCCTGGCTGTCCTGCACCAGTTGCAAGTGGCCGCGACCCAGCGGACCCGTGATATCCAGGCGGACTTTTTCTCCGTCACGATCCCAGCGCAGGGAGGCATGCCAACCCTGATCGGGTGCGCGCAGCGCGAGCCGTCCCCATACCTGCCACGCGGTGATCCGCCGCAATTCGATTTGCCGCGCTTGCCACGCGGCATCGATATCCGCGACTGGAGCGGGCGGGAGAGGAGTGACACAACCGGCAATGAAGGCGACGAGAAGGACGAGGCCGGCAACTGGCCTCATGGTTTGAATTTCTTGATGATGCCGTTCAACGATTCGTTGTCGGGAGTTTCGCGTAGTGCGCGGTTCCAGACCGACTCGGCTTCATGCCGGTCGCCAGTGACCCACAACACTTCGCCGAGATGCGCCGCGATCTCAGCGTCATTGCGGATTTCGAGCGCGCGTCGCAGATACTTCAATGCCTCCTTGCTGTTGCCGAGACGGTAATGCAGCCATCCCAAGCTGTCCATGATGAAGGCATCATCCGGCTTGAGCGCTATAGCCTGTTGCAGCAGCGCATGCGCTTCATCGTACCGGTTGGTACGGTCCGTCAGGGTGTAACCCAGCGCGTTCAATGCGTTGACGTTCTTGGGGTCTTTCTCGAGAATTTCGCGCAAATCGCGCTCGGTAATATCCAGCTTGTCGAGTTTTTCCGCCACCAGGGCACGCGCATACAGCAGATCCTTGTCACCCGGCACCGTTTTGATCGCTTCATTCAGCACCGTCAGGGCCTCATTGAATTGCCGGGCGTCGCGCAGGATCTGTTCGTGCGCCAATGCCACCTGCACGCGCTGGGGATCGGTTTGCGACTTGACTTTATCCAGGTGCTGACGTGCACGGTCGAGATTTCCCTGCTTGGCCAGGGCGACGCCAAGACGGGACTGGGCTTCAAAATAGTATTCGCCCTCCTTCACCGAGAGATACCAGTCCACCGCCTCGTCATACCGCTTGCGTTGCTCCGCTACCTGTCCGAGATAGAGGCGTGCCTGATCGTTATGGGAGCGCAGCGACAGCACTCGTCTGAGATATTTATCCGCTTCCTCCAAACGATTATTCTGCAGCGACAGCAGGCCGGCGGCATAAACAGTGTCGGCGTCATCGGGAAGGTTGTCGGCGACGCGCCTGAATTCCTCGAGTGCTTTCTCCCATTCCTTCTGGTCAACCAAGAAACGCGCGTAATTCAGGCGAACCGTGTTGGCGTTGCGATTGTCGATCAGGAACGCTTTGTAAAAGGCGCGCGCCTTCTGCGGTTCTTTCTGCGACAGCAGGATGCGCCCCTTAAACAGCGCCGCCTCCTCCCATTCCGGACGATGTTTCAGGGCCTCGTCGGCCGAGACCAGCGCCCGGTCGAGCTCGCCGCCGCGGACCATCAGGTGCGCCATGGCAAAATGCGCCGTGGGGAGCTTTGGATTCAGCGCCACCAGCGATTGCATGACATCGATGGCCACCGCGCGGTTGCTGGTGCGTCCGAGCACGGCGGCGACGCGCAGATAGGCCTGGTCAAGGTTTCGTCGCGTTTCTTCGGAAGTGAAGAGCGTTTCGAAATGCTCCCTGGCTTCTTCGATGCGGTCGAGTTCGAGCAAGGCCGTGACCAGGGCCTCTCTCGCTTCAGTATCTTGCGGACGGAGCACGACCCACAATCGGGCAGACTGTAGCGCCTCTTCGTAGCGCTTGGCATACAGGGACGCGAGCGTGGCGCGCTCGGCAATGCGCGGGTCGCGCGTCTGCTGGGCGACCTTGCCCAAAGTGACCGCCGCCACACCGATTTGACCCTGCTGGCCGGCGATCTCTCCCAGCAGCATGTCATAGAGAATTTCCGTTGTCAGCTCGACCCGCGGCAACGATTCGTCAATATTGGCAGGCGTGACTGGCGCAGAATCGGGTTGCGCCTCGGTTTTGACCGTGCCGGCACAAGCCGTCAGCATCAACAAAATAGACAGGATCGAAAGGAAGCGGGCAGCGTGGGAAATCATATATATAGTAAGTGTAAGGCTCTTGCGGAGGTCCGAATACCCGTATGACCGTCAATGCCCGGGGAATATTCGCCTACCATTTAAATTAGCCCTAACAGCCTCTAACATCCATAAATAAAGATGCCACTGGTTATCGGGAGAATATCGGAATGAACTTTGACTTGGCATTGAGTCACGGAAACGAATCATGAATGCGCTGTTTCTGCTGTTGGCCGCCACGGTGATCTTTGTCTTCGGCTATCGGTTTTATTCCAGGCTTCTGGCGCTCGGCGTTTTCCGCCTTGAGGATAATTATAGTATACCGACGCCGGATCGTCCTGCCGATGACGACCGCCTCCGTCTCAAGCGTCATCTGATATTCGGTCATCACCTCGCCTCCCTGGCTGCCGGCGCCGCCGTCATGGGGGGTCTGATATCCCTGATTTGGGGATGGATACCGGCGTTTCTCTGGGCGCTCATCGGCACGGTAATCGCCGCCGGCACCTACGGCCTCGGCTCCCTGTGGCTGTCCCTGCGCTACCCGGGGCTGAACCCGGCGGAAATCGCGGCGCGCCTGCTCGGCCGTCCAGCGCATATTCTGTTCGCGCTGTTCGCTTTCCTGCTGTTGCTCATTATGAACGCCGCGAGCGCCACGCTGGCGGCGCAATTGCTGTCGGGATTTCCGCAAGCGGTATTACCGTTCTGGGTGATCGTCGTGCTGGCCTATGTCCTGGGAGGGTTTCTACGCGGACGGGAGAATTTCCAATTCATTCCCGCCTCGTTGATATCCTTGACCCTGAGCCTGATGGCCGTCTGGCTGCTCGGAGAATTCCCATCTGCCTTCACCGGCGAGCTTAATCTGGAGACAAGCGAATCCTCCGTGACATTCGATGCCAACGTGGTGTGGATTCTGTTGTTGTTTCTCTACGGTTACCACGCTACGCGACAACCGATGTGGAAACTGATACGTCCCCGCGGTTATCTCACCACTCTGCTTCTTGGAACCCTGCTCTTCTTATTTCTTCTCGCCGTGGTGATCGAACATCCGGTTCTGGTGGCTCCGGAATTTCACGCCGGTCCCGATATTCCGGCGACGATTCCCTGGTTGTTCGTCACGCTGACCTCGGGCGCCGTGGCAGGCATCCACCTGCTGATCGCCAACGGCATCACCGCGCGCCAGATGAAACGTGAATCCGATGCGCGATATATAGGATACGGCGGCGCCTTGGCGCTGGGTCTGCTGGCGCTCAGCGCTATCATCATCGGCAGCACCGGTTTCGCCGGCACACCGGAATGGAGCCAGCATTACGCCTCGTGGGAGGGATTGCGCGACCTGAGCAAGGTCTTTGAACTTTACATCAACGGTTTTGCGCGGCTGGTCAGCGGCATCGGGCTGGATCCGTCGTTGGCCCGCACCCTGGCCGCCGTGGTCATGATCGGCCTCCTGGTCGCCACGCTGGAGGCCGGCCTGCGTGTGCAGAAACACCTGCTCACGGGCATGACGGAGCGATTCCCGTTTTTTTCCTTTCTGCCCGGTAACGAACGAATGCAGATCGCCAGCGTCGTTATCCTGTCGGCGGCGCTGGCACTGCACCAGCCTCACGGTCTCGGCGGTCTGGCATGGTGGCCGCTCTTCGGCGTGGCTGACCTGATGCTGGCCGTGTTGGGTTTTTCCCTGCTGGCCCTGGCATTACGGCAGAATGGACGGCCGGTGATCTGGGTGGTCGTGCCTCTGAGCTTCATGGCGATTGTTGCGCATTGGGCCCTGGCAATACAGTTCGTCCTATGGTGGTCAGGGAATCAATGGTTGCTTCTCGGCCTTGGCATCCTGCTGTTGGCGGTTGAAATCGGACTGGTCGTGCTTGTCCTGCGAACATGGAAGGCCGCTTCGCCGTCCACGACCTGAGAAACAAGAATGTATCTTCCGGCCAATGTCTGTCTGCACCGGAACCTGCCATTCGCCCGGGATTTTGACGGGGCTCCTTGACACTGAATCCTGTTGGGTCAAAATCCCGGGCTTCCAGAGACATATCCGGTTTTCGCATGCATCTGCTCGCCTTTGGCATCAATCATCACACCGCGCCGGTGGAGATCCGCGAAAAGGCGGCGTTCGCCTCCGATAAGCTGGTCAGCGCGCTGCACGATGTCACCGCCGGCGGCGGCGCCAGCGAGGCCGCCATCGTTTCCACCTGCAATCGCACAGAACTTTATTGCGGCCTCGAATCGGCGCACGCGGACCATATTATCGACTGGTTCTGTCATTACCACCGGCTGCCACCCGCGGACATTCGGCCTTACCTCTACCGGCACCCGGACCAGGCAGCGGTCAAACACGCTTTCCGTGTCGCCGCCGGGCTCGATTCCATGATACTGGGCGAACCGCAAATTCTCGGGCAGATGAAAGAGGCCTTCGCCACCGCGCACAAGGCCGGCGCCACCGGCAAGATCCTGAACCGGCTGTTTCAACAAACCTTCTCGGTGGCCAAGCAAGTGCGCACCGACACCGCCATCGGCGCCAGCGCCGTATCGGTCGCCTCGGCCGCGGTGCGTCTTGCGCGGCAGATTTTCAGCAAACTCTCGGAACAAACTGTGATGCTGATCGGCGCGGGCGACATGATCGAGCTGTGCGCGCGGCATCTCAAGGAGCAGGGGATTGGCCACATGATCGTCACCAACCGTACGGTCGATCGCGCCGAGCAGGTGGCCGCCATGTTCGGCGCCGAGGCGATTTCACTCGCGGAAATGCCGACACGCCTGGCGGACGCGGATATCGTGATTTCTTCCACCGCCAGTCAATTGCCGATTCTGGGCAAGGGCGCCGTGGAAAGTGCCCTCAAGGCTCGCAAGCACAGACCCATGTTCATGATGGACATCGCCGTGCCGCGGGACATCGAATCCGAGGTCAGCGAACTCGACGATGTTTATCTTTATACCATTGACGATCTCAAAGATGTTGTACAAGAAAACATGGAGTCACGCGAAGCCGCAGCGCGTGAGGCCGAGAAAATTATCGACACCAAGGTGGTGGATTTCATGCATTGGGTCGCCTCGCTGGACGCGGTCCCCGCGATCCGCGCCCTGCGCGAATCCGCCGATGCCCTGCGCGAAGTCGAAGTCGAGCGCGCCCGCCAGCGTCTGGCCCACGGCGACGACCCAGCCAGGGTAATCGAGCATCTCGCACGCGCATTGACCAACAAGTTCACGCACAATCCGACCGACGTGTTGCGCAAGGCCGATCACGAAGGCAACAAGGCCCTGCTGGATGCCGCCCGCCGCCTATTTAATCTGGACGAAGAGTAAACATTGTGAACCCGTCTATCGAAACAAGGCTCACCGGCCTTGCGGAACGCTTTGAGGAAATCGAGCACCTGCTCGCCGATCCCAAAGTCATCGGCAAGCAGGATCAGTTCCGCAAACTGTCACAAGAATACGCCGAGATCAGCCCGGTGGTGAAGCTCTACGGCGACTATTGCCACGCGCGCGAGCAACTGGAATCCTCGACCCTGATGCTGAAGGATGAGGACTCCTCGATCCGCGAGATGGCGCAGGAAGAACTCACGGTTGCCCAGCAACTGATTGACAAACTTGAAGCCGAAATCCAGACCCTGTTACTGCCAAAGGACCCCAACGATAACCGTAACATTTTTCTCGAAATCCGTGCCGCCGCCGGTGGCGACGAGTCGGCACTATTCGCCGGTGACCTGTATCGCATGTACCACTATTACGCCACGGCCCACGGTTGGAACGTTGAAGTCATGAGCCACAGCCCCGGCGAACACGGCGGTTATAAGGATGTCATCGCTCGCATCTCGGGGAAGGACGTGTACTCTCGACTCAAGTTCGAATCCGGTGCGCACCGGGTGCAGCGAGTGCCCGCCACCGAGGCCCAAGGCCGTATCCACACCTCCACCTGCACCGTGGCGGTATTGCCAGAGGCGGAAGAAATCGATGCCATCGATATCAATCCGGCGGAACTGAAGGTGGACACCTTCCGTGCTTCCGGCGCTGGCGGCCAGCACGTCAACAAGACCGACTCGGCGATCCGCATCACGCACCTGCCTAGCGGTATCGTGGTCGAATGCCAGGACGAGCGCTCGCAACACAAGAACCGTTCGCGCGCCATGTCGATCCTGTCCGCACGCCTGCTGGAGGCCGAACAACGCAAACAGCGTGAGCAGGAGGCGGCTCATCGCAAGAGCCTCGTCGGTACCGGCGACCGGTCCGAGCGCATCCGCACCTACAATTTTCCGCAAGGTCGCGTGACCGATCACCGTATCAACCTCACGCTCTACAAGCTCGATCAGGCCATGGAAGGCAAGCTCGACGAACTCATCGACGCGCTGCGCACCGCCGACCAGACCGACCAGCTCGCGGCGCTGAACACCTGAGCATGAAACCGGCGGCTCGGCATCCCCCTCCCGTTACCGTAGGCACCGCCTTGCAGGAAGCGCTGATAGGGCTGGAATTGACCAGCCCCACGCCCCGGCTCGATGCGGAAGTGCTGGTGATGCACGCCTGCAAGTTTGACCGCAGTGATTTGATCACGCACAACGAAATGGCCTTGAACGGCGAACAGCAACAGCAACTGGACAAACTGCTCAATCGTCGCAAGCACGGCGAGCCCGTGGCCTACCTCACCGGCGCGCGTGAATTCTGGTCCATGGAGCTCAATGTGACGCCGGCAACGCTTATACCGCGCACGGAAACCGAACTCTTGGTAGAAAAGGCGCTAGAACCTATTCAACGCGACGCAACATGGACCATCGCCGATCTTGGCACCGGCAGTGGTGCCATCGCGCTGGCGCTGGCAAAAGAACGTCCGCGTTGTCGCGTCATCGCCACCGATATTTCAACGGCGGCGCTCGACATCGCGAAAACCAATGCCAAAATTCTCGGCCTGACTCATGTTGAATTTCGCACAGGAGACTGGTTTGCAGCTGTTGCCGGGGAAACGCTGGACATCATCGTGAGCAACCCGCCCTACGTACGGGCCGACGATGTTCATCTGCAGCAGGTCGATGTGCGCTTTGAACCGGCGATCGCGCTTGTGTCCGGAAATGACGGCCTCGATGCCATCCGCCACCTGGCAGAAAATGCGCAGAAATTTCTCAGACCCAACGGCTGGCTGATGTTTGAACACGGTTGGGATCAGGCTGGTGTCATTGATGAGCTTCTGCAACGACTCGGTTATCGTGATATCGTTTCCCATCGGGATCTGGCCGGGCACATTCGTGTAACAGCGTGCCACCGCTAACTCGACCCGGTTCAACTGCGATGGACGATATACAGCTGTTGCGTTACAGCCGGCACATCCTGCTGCCGCAGATTGATGTTCGTGGCCAGGATAGACTTCTCGCCGCGCGTGTCTTGATCATCGGCCTCGGCGGATTGGGCTCACCGGCGGCGATGTATCTGGCCGCCAGCGGCGTAGGTCACCTAGTTCTGGTGGACCACGATAAAGTGGACCTTACCAATTTGCAGCGCCAGATTGTGCACGCCTCCGAACGTGTCGGCCAGGACAAGGTTGCCTCGGCCGCGCGCGGGCTCGAGGCGATCAATCCGGACGTGCGTGTTACGACGATCAACCAAAAACTCGAAGGCGCCGCGCTCGAAGAACAGGTGCGCCAAGCCGATGCCGTCATCGACGCGACCGACAATTTCACCAGCCGCTTCGCCATCAACGAGGCTTGCGTGCGTGCGCGAAAGCCGCTTATCTCTGGGGCCGTGGTGCGCTTCGAGGGCCAGGTTGCCGTATTCACTCCGGGCGGGCCTTGCTATCGCTGTCTTTATTCCGAAGGTGGCGGTCCGGATGAAGCGTGCGCCACGCTTGGCGTGCTCGCACCGGCCGCCGGCATTATTGGTTCGATTGAAGCGGTCGAGGCCATCAAGGTACTGCTCGGGTTTGGCCAGACGCTGGCCGGCCGGCTGCTCCTGTTCGATGCGCTCAACATGGAATGGCGCGAGATGAAACTGCGCAAGGACCCGGACTGTCCCGTGTGCGGAAAAGCTTGAACGCCATCCAGCTCCCGCTCCCGATCGTCGACGAACTGATGCGGCTGGCGCAGGCCTCGCCGCAAGAGGAAATTTGCGGCCTGATCTCGCGCGACCGCCACGGATTATGGAAGTGCTATCCCGTTTCCAACCGGGCCGAGGATAGAAAACATTTTTTCATGCTCGACCCCAAAGAACAAATTGACGTCATGCGCACCATGCGTCACCACGGTGAAGAACTGGCAGCGATCTATCACTCGCACCCCGATTCCCCACCGCTGCCCTCGCCGACCGATATCGCGCAACATGAATATACCGACGTGCTATACCTGATAATTTCGCCAGGCGCCCGGGACAAGCCCGAATTACGCGGCTTTTATATTCATGGGCATGCCATCGAGGAAGTCGCCATCGGCCTCGAGGAAAAGTCCACGCGCTAGCGACGTCGGTAATGGCGTCTATACTCTTTTACTAAAGCCATCGTCGGCTTACCAAGGAGAGACCATGTCAATTGTTACTTATGTCTTTCTCGGCATTTTTGGCGCGCTGTTTCTATACGCCGTCACCATGTACAACAATTTCGTGCGGCTCAAAAACAACGTCGCGCAGGCCTGGTCGAACATCGACGTGCTCATGAAACAGCGCCATGACGAGCTGCCCAAGCTGGTCGAGGCGTGCAAACAGTACATGCAGCACGAGCGCGGGGTACTGGAAGCCGTGACCCAAGCACGGGCGGCGGTCGGGAAGGCACGCGAAGCCGGTGACGTGGCCGCCGTCGGCGCGGCCGAGACCCAGTTGCGGGCCAGCTTGATGAATCTCTTTGCCGTGGCGGAAAATTACCCCGAGCTGCGCGCGAACGAGAATTTCCAGCATCTGCAAAACCGCATCTCGCAACTCGAGGCGCAGATTGCCGACCGCCGCGAGTTTTACAACGACTCGGTCAATGCCAACAACATCCGCATCGAGACTTTCCCGGACAATGTAATCGCCACGCTGTTCCGCTTCCAGATAAAGCCCCTGCTCAAATTCAAGGAAAGCGAGATCAAGGACATCAACGTCAAGGCGCTTTTTAATACCTGACGCGCATTCAAAAACAAAGTCCCCCCCTGGCGGGAGGTGAGGCGGGGTTTTCATGAATGTCCAGTGGACATTCATGCCACCGAACGGGTGCAAGTGATTTTTTTGCGCCCCGGCGGGAATAACTAGGGTGAGGGGGAAAATCGGAAGCTCGCTACATCATGTTCGAATTACATCAAACACGAAGCAATCACCCTCTCCCCCCGCCCTCTCCCATCGAGGGAGAGGGGGTATTATTGATTCCTGACTAGCCATGTCCTCTTCCGGTCTGTTAGCGCAGTGGCTGTCGGAGCTTGCCCGCCAAATCAGTCAGAGCGATCCTGCTGCCGTCGGCATCGGCGTGGCGCTGCTGGCCGCCGGCTGTGCCTACACTTCGTGGCGCACTTGGCGCAACGTCAGTCATATTCGCCTCATCGAAGACACCCCCACCGCCAGAATCCGCTCCGCGCCGCAGGGTTACGTGGAACTCGAAGGCATGGGCAAACTCATGGACGGCCCGCCGATCATTGCCAAGCTTTCCGGTCTGCCCTGCGTTTGGTATCGCTACCAGATCGAACAACAAGTAAAAATCCACTACAAGGGCCATGCGCAAACCCGTTGGGAAGTAATCGAGAAAGACGAAAGCACCGAAACTTTCTGGTTGCAGGATGAAACCGGTCGCGTGGTCATCGATCCCGAAGGTGCGGACGTCTCCCCGCGACACAAGGACAGGTGGCGATCCAGCTCCAGCCTGGGTGGCATCGCCCGCCGGCCGGCGGGCGTCTCCAACTTTTTCACATCCCACTCAGGCCATGGCAGTTATCGTTTGACCGAGGAACGCATTAACAATGGCGAACGGCTCTACGCGCTCGGGCTGCTGAAAAGCGTGAGCAGCTATACCAGCATGCCGTCGGTGGACGAAGATGTGCGCGAAATGCTCAAGGATTGGAAGAAAGACCAAACCGAGTTGTTGCAACGATTCGATCTGAACAAGGACGGAAAAATCGACGAGATCGAGTGGCGCCTCGCTCGCGCGCAGGCCCGGCGTGAATCCATGAAGAACCGCCAGGAACAGGTTATCCATTCCGCCGACGGCCTCAGTGTCATGGGTCCCACTCGCGACGGCTCACGGCCGTATATCCTGTCGGCCTTCACGCAGGCCGAACTGACCAAGCGTTATAAATTGTGGGCGGCGTTATACGCGGGAGCGTGTTTTTTGCTTGGCCTGGTGGCGGTATGGGTTTTTAACGCGAAGTTTATTTAATGTCTCTTGCTTAACAGGGGCTCGTCACCCCGGCG
>JANLIC010000293.1 GCA_024654125.1 Sulfuricaulis sp.
TCTCCGAACATCGGAGAGCTCACCTCAGACCAGCGAGCCCAGCTCGCGGATTATTGGCTCGTTGCGGCGCGCATGGAACACGCCGCCGTCGGCGCCTTCGCTCGATTCGTTCTGCAATTACTGGCCTTTGGCGCACCGGCTGACTTAGTTGAGGCCTCTCAACGGGCCATGGTCGACGAGACCCGCCACGCCAAGATCTGCTTCGCTCTCACCAGCGTCTACGCGGGCTGTGATGTCTCCCCAGATAAGCTCAGCTTGAATAATGCCTTCGACGAGAGCAGCCCTCGGGAGGTCCTTGAAGCCGTCATCCGTGAAGGCTGCATCGGCGAGTGTCTTGCAGCCCTCTAAGCAGCGGAAGCTGCCGAACACTGCACGGACTCGCGAGTCGCTGAGATCCTACGCGGCATCCACGACGACGAGACGCGCCACGCGGAGCTCGCCTATTGTTGCCGGTGGTCACAAACCGCGTAATTCCGGTGAAGAAAAGCACCGGGCATGGATCCAGAGGATCAACACCCGGTGCAAGGGGGGCGAATCAGGTTAGCGTTGACGGGCGGGTGGCGTCTTCTTGGTCGTTTTTCTCAGCTGGCTGCGGCGCGCGGCTCGTTCCTGAGCTTCCTTTCTCCGATAGCTCTCAGCCTGGATATCGATCACGTCGGCGCGATGCACCAGACGGTCCACGAGCGTGACGACGCAGGCTGCGTTGGGGAATACCTCGCTCCATTCGCTGAAGGGCTTGTTGGTGCTGATGAGGAGCGCCTTGTTGGCCTCATAGCGGCGCGTAACGACCTCGAAAAGGAGATCGGCGTAGCGGCTGCCGTAGGAGAGATATCCGACCTCGTCGATGCAAACGAGGCTGGGCGCGACATACTTCTTGATACGCCGAGCGAGCCCCGTGGAGGTCTCCTGGGCGGCGAGCTCGGCCAGCATGTCGCTAGCCGTCACGAAGCGCACGCTGTGGCCTTGGACGGCAGCCTGATGGGCGAGGTTCTTCAAGATCATGGTCTTTCCCACACCGTTTGGTCCAAGCAGGATGACATTGGTGCCTTCCACAACGAAACGAAGTGACGTGAGGTCCTCCACGGCCTGCCGATCGAGCTTCTTCGGCCATTGCCAATCGAAGTCGGTCAGGGGCTTGAAGGACCCGATCTGAGCGTTCTTGAGCCGGCGCTCGAGTCCACGGCGTCGCTTGTCTGCCTGCTCGATGTCGACGACTTTCGCGAGCCATGGCTCGCTGTGAATGTCGTCCCACGCTCTGAGTAGTCCATGAAAGCCGAGCGCTTGGAGGCGGGTTTGTAGTTCTGCTGGTTCACGTGTGGTCATCACTTGGCTCCTCAGGCGACGGGTCCTCAGGCGACGGGTCCTCAGACGACGGGTCCTCAGACGACGGGTTCAAATCGTCGTAACTCGACAGGGAGTGGGGTCGTACAACGAGGTGCTGGTACTTCCCGCCGCCGACACGGAGCGCCAACGGAGGTGGCTTGCCGCGCTCCTGGTAGCGACGGTCCAAGATCTGACGGACCGCTCCGACATGCACGGCGTTCTTGGCTATGGCCTCGGAGATGGCGCTTTCCAGCTCCTCGGCGGTGGTGGCGTCCAAGAGCGTCAACAGGCGCGAGGTGGCGCTGCCGAGGTTGTTGCCGCGCTCGGCGAGGATCTCGAAAAACTGGCGACTGCTCGGCGCTGCGTGCCACAAGCGGTCGTAGCCGCGGTGTTCACGCGCCTTCGCCTTTCGTTCCCAGAGTTCCGCGATGTGCCTGGGATCCTCGATTTGCTGCCCTCGATCCCAGGTCCGCTTGTGGGTGGCAATCACGTCTTTGCCATCGGTGATTCTTACGGTCTCCAAGCTCGCGAGCACCGTCACGCTGCTTCGGGCGTGTTCGGACGGGACCGAGTAGTCGTTGAGATCGAAGCGGACGTAGGGAGTCTTGCCCACGGCTGCCTGGACGCGTTCGTGGGTGTCGAAGGGGTCGTCCGGCAGCGGCAAGAGCTTGCCGCGTTCATCATCGAAGACCTCCGCCACCGTGCGGTTGCGCTCCTCTGGGCAGCGTCGCTCAGCCGAGACCTCCGTCATCCACTCGGTCGCTTGGTGATTGAGATCGTCGACATCCCGGAATTTACGCGCCGCGAAGAAGCTGTCACGAATATAGCGAATCGCCTTCTCGACTCGACCCTTCTCGTTGCCTCGCGCCACGGCGACGGGGCGCGGCTCGTAGCGATAGTGCCCGCTGAGTTCGAGCAAGGTCGGGTTAAAGTGAATGGCGTCGCCGCGCCGCTCGAGGACCGCGCTCTTCAGGTTGTCATACAGTAGGACCCTCGGAATGCCTCCAAAGAACTCGAAGGCCTCCACATGACCTCGCAAGAAGCACGCCATCGCGGCGCTCAGGTAGAATCGTAAAAAGACCTGTCGCGAGTAGCTGAGCACCATCACGAAGGCGTAGAGGCACCGCATGGCGTTCCCCACCTCCAATTTCCCAAAGTGACCCCAGTCCACTTGGGCCTGCTCACCCGGTAACGTGCGAAGCCTAAGATACGCTTCGTGCACTGGGCGAGGACGGTGCCGAGCGACGATGACCCGAAAGTGGTCGGGTCCGCCTGTGTAGCCCCGCTCTTTGATCATTTGGTGGAGTCGGCTCGAGCACAGCTTGGGGTACTGCGTCAGTTTCTCCCGAATGAAGGGAATATACGGGTCAGAGAGTGACGGCCTCACGCACAGCACGGAATGCCCGACGCCTGCCTGCGTCAACACGCGGACCACCGTGGTGTGATGCCTCCCTAAGTGGGTCCCGATGGTGCCGACCTTCCACTTCTCTGCGTGGTATAGTCGCAGCATCTCCGCCTCCTCGGCTTTGCTGATCGTCATTACAGGCCCTCCACGAGGTTGCGGACGGCACGAAAATCACCCAGGCCGTCGAGGCGGACCTTGCGACGTGCGGGGGACGCGATGCGAAACCGCACGAGCTGGCTTTCTGCGGGCCACAGCTCGTCGCCGAAGAGCCCACCCTGGTAAGGGTCTTCGGCAGACACTACAACAGGCAGGATCTCCCCACTCCAAAGGCTGAGTCCCTCGAGCAGCGTCAAGAGCGCCCGCGGGTGCTGGGGCCTCGGCGTGAGTCGTGCCTTCAGCACGTCGGAGCCATCTCGGTCCATCACGACCATCCGCACTTCCCGCAGACTCGGGCGAAGCGCACACCTCCATGGATTTATCATCGACTTTCTCCTGGGTATCGCCGGCGGGAATGCCGGCACCCTGGATGTCAGCCGCGTCCGCCCCTTGTGTCACCGGGTGATGCGTCACTTTCTGCTCAAGAAACTTGTCCCGTTCGCGCTCCCGTAGCCTCTGCATCCGCGCTGCATGAAGCATGCGACCGCGACGGCTCAACCGATATTGCCGCGTTGCGCGCTGCTGGCTCACCTTGCGTTGAATCGTCCTGCACTGGTCTGAGCAATAGACCTGGCCCCGATCACACAGGCTGCATATCTTGACCTGAGCACGGCACTCCGCGCGCGCGCAGGAAAATAACCGATACGTCTCCCCATCCTGCCCTTCCATCAGCGACGCCCCTTACCGTCACTTGTTGGACTTCGGGCGACGCCTGATGCATCCTGACTCCTGTCTGCGCTTCAACCGCGCGGCGCCCATGAAGGCTGGAGATCTGACCTCCAGTCTTCAGCCTATTTTGTGACTCGCGTACTCTATGACCGGGCACCCTGTACGGCCCAATCTATGACGAAGCCGCCTCGCTGCCCGCCCGGTGAAGGATTTTGGCGGTCAACCGCGCTCTTCAACGGATATCCGCGGTTTTTGGCCGACGTCTACAGTGGTCAAGGTCGAAGACGGATTTGGCGTATTTGACGCCCTCACCGGCGACATTTTCCAGGTCCAGAATCTCAGCGACGCGGGGCTAAAAGAAAGCCTGTCGATGGCGGATACCATGTCGGTCTCCCAGTCTGAACCGTTCACCCACTTCTCCTCGAACCCGACGATCGCGGTCGCCATGTCGGCGGATGCGACCCAATTCCGCGATGTGGCCATCCTGGATGGCGGCAACCTCATCGGCATGAGCGCGCTCATGGCCGGTGGGACAACTCTCGAGACGGGAGAGTTCACGCC
>JANLIC010000308.1 GCA_024654125.1 Sulfuricaulis sp.
ACGCACTCCGTATGCCAACGTACATACGGCGGCAAATATTCAATATAAAGTCTGAAATCGTACACCCCACACTTTTAATCCAACTCACACTTAAAGGAAAAAACTATGAGAAAATTCACTGCCACGGCGATCGCGGTCACGATCAGCCTCACGTTCAGCGCCGGCGCGATGGCGAAAACCATGTCAAAGAACGATTACAAGGCCGGCATGGACGGCATTGCGGCCGAATACAAGTCCGACAAGACCAACTGCAAATCATTGTCCGGTAATGCCAACGACGTATGCATGGCCGAGGCCACGGGCAAGGAAAAGGTCGCGAAGGCCAATCTCGAAGCGCGCAACAAAAACACCAACCAGGCCCGCTACGAAGCGCTCGTCACCAAAGCGGAAGCCGATTACTCGATCGCCAAAGAAAGGTGCGATGACCTGGCCGGCAACGTCAAGGACGTGTGCCTGAAGGAAGCGAAGGCCGCGGAGACTGCCGCCAAGGCCGACGCCAAATCGCAGATGAAGATATCGAAGGCGAACAAGAAGGCCAACGAGGAATCTGCCGATGCGCGCCAAGACGCCACCATGGATAAACGTGACGCCGATTACACGGTAGCGAAGGAAAAGTGTGACGTCCTCGCGGGCGGCGCCAAGGACAGCTGTATGAACCAAGCGAAGATGCACCACGGCAAGATGTAAGCCGCATTCCGGAAGGCGTCAGGCAGTTTGCCGGGCGCCGACGGGAGCGGAGTGACCTGTGGCCCGGAACCGGGCGAACCGGGACACACCGCGGCAGCGAGAGAGATCAACATAGAGGCGAATTTTCCTGTGAACCTGTTGTTTGATAAAGAGGCATTCAATATGAAAGCGATAAAACTATTTTCAGTCAGCGCGATAGTCGCCACGTTAATGCTCGGTGGTTGCGGCACCATGTCTTCGCAACAGAAGAATACGGCGATCGGCGCCGGTGTCGGCGGCGTCGCCGGCAGCGTTCTCACGGGCGGCAGTACCGCCGGAACTGTGGGCGGCGCAGTGATCGGCGGCGTCGTCGGCCACGAAACCAGCAAAGACAAGAAGTAACGCGTGAATGATGGGGGCGCCTTGTCTCCCGATCCCACGACCAGACAAGGTAAAGCACCCTCATGCGCATTCCGAGAGGGCCGTGCGGCAGTCGAGTGTCGACCGTCGCAATCGACAGGCTCATTCCAACTATCGCAATATTTTGCAATATTTTTTAAGGAGTAGCGCATGGAACCATCCTCGCTGAAAAACGTATCGAAGACGCCGCCATTGCTGACCGATATCCAGACCCTGCGCAAGCATGCGCGTCAGCACATCGAAAGCGGTGCTGTCACGTCGGGCTACGCGGCGGATCGCGAGACCGTGATCAAACTGCTGAACGAAGCGCTGGCAACCGAGATCGTCTGTGTGCTGCGTTACAAACGCCACTACTTCATGGCCGCCGGCATCCACGCCGAGCCCGTGGCGGCGGAATTTCTCGAGCATGCCAACGAGGAAATGCAGCACGCCGACCGCATCGCCGAGCGCATTGTGCAGCTCCGCGGCGAGCCGAACTTCTCCCCTGACGGATTGACTGCGCGCAGCCACGCGGAATACGTCGAGGGCGATTCACTCAAGGGAATGATCAAGGAAGACCTGGTCGCCGAACGCGTCGCCATTGAGAGTTATCGCGAGATGGTCGCTTATATCGCTGAAAATGATCCGACCACACGTCGTATGCTCGAAGAAATCCTCGCCAGCGAAGAGGAGCATGCCGACGACCTGGCGTCGCTCCATGAGGGGTTGAAAGACTGAAGT
>JANLIC010000185.1 GCA_024654125.1 Sulfuricaulis sp.
TGGCGGAGAGGGAGGGATTCGAACCCCCGTGGCGTTTCCGCCCATCTGATTTCGAGTCAGCGCCGTTGTGACCGCTTCGGTACCTCTCCGGAGGAACGACATTATACCAGCACGCGCCATCTGAAACATACTGAAGCGTGCGTGACAAGTTCTTTCAGCTGCATTAGTTTAGACCTATGGATCGTATCCCGACGGCGCCACGAAACAAACCGTATCATGCCGCATGGCGATCAGGGGGCTCCGCCCTGCTACTTGTCTTGCTCACTGCCTGTTTGCTGTTCTTTTCGTTCTTCGAGAAAAACAAGCTGCAAGCGGTCATCGCCTCCGGCGAACTAATGGTATTGACGCGATCGAGTCCGACCACGTATTTCGAGACACCGGAAGGAACTGGCGGATTCGAACATGATCTGGTCAAAAGCTTCGCCAGCTATCTCGGCGTGACTCCACGGTTCATTGTGGCCGAGAAATTCAACGACATCATGCCGCGTTTTATAAAAGGCGAGGCCGACATGGCCGCGGCCGGTATTACCGTGACCGAGGCGCGCGCCAAACTGGTGCGGTTTGGACCGCCCTACCAGGAAATCCGGCAACAGGTAATCTACCGGCTCGGAACCCAGCGCCCCGCCAATGTCCCGGAACTGGTAGGCCGTCAGATCGAGGTACAATCCGGAACAAGTTACGCCGAACGACTGCGTGAGCTCCAGAAGGAATACCCAGATCTCAAGTGGAATGAAGTCGACAAGGATACCGAGGAACTGCTGGAGACCGTCTGGGAAGGGCTGCTCGAGCTGACCATCGCGGATTCGAACATCGTCGCGATTGACCGGCAATACTTTCCGGATCTGCAGGTGGCCTTTTCGATGCAGATACCTGAATCATTGGCGTGGGCATTCCCTCTGGGCCCGGACCAGAGCCTGTATGACGCGGCCGTGAAATTCCTGGAGCAAAGCCGCGCCTCCGGAGAACTGGCTCAGCTCATCGACCGCTATTACGGGCCGGCCGTGCGTTTGGATTTCATCAATCTCAGCGTTTACAAAGTGCGCATCCGCTCGCTGCTGCCGCAGTTCCAATTGTTGTATGAAGGAGCAGGCAAGGAATATGGTTTGGACTGGCGCCTGCTGGCCGCCCTGGGTTACCAGGAATCCTTCTGGGATCAGAAAGCCGTTTCGCCAACCGGGGTGCGCGGGTTGATGATGCTGACGGAGGATACCGCCGCGTACCTGGGTATCAAAAACCGTCAGGATCCCGCACAGAGCATCGATGGGGCGGCGCGCTACATCAAGAGCCTGATAGATCGCCTCCCCCCCGGCATCATTGGACCGGACCGCTTGTGGATGGCGCTGGCGGCGTACAACATCGGCATCAACCATTTGGAAGACGCGCGCATTCTCACGCAGAAGCAAGGCCACGATCCAAACAAGTGGAACGACGTCAAGAACTACCTCCCTTGGCTGGCCGATGAGCAGTGGTACCCCAAGACCAAATACGGCTACGCCCGCGGGACGGAACCCATCCGCTTTGTCAATCGGATACGGACGTACTACGACGTGCTGGTGAAACTCGACGAGGAAGAAAAGGCGAAAAACAAGCCGAAGGCGCTCGATCTGAAGGCTCCAGCAATATAACTACCGTGAGTCGTGAACGGTAAATCGTGATTCGTAATGCGTGAAGCGCCCCTGCGCCTCACGATTTACGATTCACGGATCACGAGTCGCGCTTTCACAGCTGCGTCGTGCCTGAAAAAACGTCTTGAGGCTTTTCCCACAGTCTCCGCCAAGGATACCGCCGGTGATTTGCGCCCGATGATTCAGCGCAGGAGATTCCAGCAGATTGAACACACTGCCGGCGGCGCCGGCCTTCGGGTCGGCGGCGCCGTATACCACGCGCGCGATGCGCGCCTGGACAATGGCGCCGGCACACATGGCACAGGGTTCGAGCGTCACGTAGAGGGTGGCACTCGACAGTCGGTAATTTTTTATCCGGGCCGCGCCAGCGCGCAAGGCCACGATTTCGGCGTGGGCGGTGGGATCGTGCGCGACGATCGGCTGGTTCCAGCCTTCGCCAATGATTTCTTCGTTCAGTACCACCAGCGCGCCGACGGGAACTTCGCCCGCCTGCTCCGCATGGCGGGCCAGTTCGAGCGCGCGGCGCATGTACACCTCGTCGTTCACGCTCGTGGGCATTACTCCCATTCGATGGTCGCCGGCGGCTTGCCGGAGATATCATAGACCACGCGCGAGATTCCCTTCACTTCGTTAATGATGCGGTTGGAGATCGTCCCCAGCACTTCGTAGGGAATATGCGCCCAGTTGGCCGTCATGAAATCGACGGTCTCGACCGCGCGCAGCGCGACGACGTAATCGTAGGCGCGCGCATCGCCGAGCACGGCCACCGATCTCACTGGCAGAAATACCGCGAACGCCTGACTAATTTTTTCGTACAGGTTGTGGCGGTACAACTCTTCGAGGTATATCGAATCCGCCTGGCGCAGCAGATCGGCGTATTCCTTCTTCACCTCGCCGAGGATACGCACGCCGAGACCCGGCCCGGGGAAAGGATGGCGGTAGATCATCTGGTGCGGGAGTCCCAGTTCCTCGCCGAGGCGACGCACTTCGTCCTTGAATAGCTCGCGCAACGGCTCAAGCAGCTTGATGTTCATTTTTTCCGGCAGCCCGCCGACATTGTGGTGCGACTTGATGACATGCGCCTGCTTGGTCTTGGCCGCGGCGGATTCGATCACGTCCGGATAAATTGTCCCCTGTGCCAGCCAGCGAGCATTTTTGATCTTGGCTGCCTGTTCCTCGAATACTTCGACGAAGATGCCGCCGATGATCTTGCGCTTTTTCTCCGGGTCGGCTACTCCCTTGAGGGCTGACAGGAAACGGTTCTCGGCATCGACCCGGATGACCTTCACGCCCATATGGCGCGCAAAGGTGTCCATCACCTGATCGCCTTCGTTCAGGCGCAACAAGCCGTTGTCCACGAAGATACAGGTCAGCTGTTTGCCAATGGCGCGGCGCAAGAGCGCTGCAACCACGGAGGAATCCACGCCTCCCGACAGTCCCAGCACCACTTCGTCCTTGCCGACCTGCTCGCGCACCGATTGGATCATGCTTTCGACGATGTTACCCGGTGTCCACAACGAATCGCAGCCGCAAATGTCATGCACGAAGCGCTGCAAGATACTGCGGCCCTGCGTGGTGTGCGTCACCTCGGGGTGAAACTGAATACCGTAATACCCACGTGACTCGTCGGCGATGCCGGCAAACGGGGCCGCCGGCGTTTCTGCAATCACTTTAAATCCCGGGGGCAAGCCCGTAACACGGTCGCCATGACTCATCCACACGTGCAGCCATTCCGCGCCGGATGTTTCCGTCTCGTCCCGCAGGTCGTGAAATAATTTTGAATGCCCATGCATGCGCACCCGCGCATATCCAAATTCGCGTTTGTCACCCGCCTCGACTTTGCCACCGAGCTGTGTCGCCATGGCCTGCTGGCCATAGCAGATCCCGAGAACGGGGATTTGCATGTCGAAAATTTCCTTCGGGGCGCGTGGGGTCTCTGTGAGGGTCACGGATTCCGGCCCTCCCGAGAGAATGATGCCGCGCGGGGCAAAGCGGCGGATTCCCTCGACCGGGGTATCCCAGGAATGCAATTCGCAATAGACACCGGCCTCGCGCACGCGCCGCGCAATCAGCTGCGTGGTTTGGGATCCGAAATCGAGGATGAGGATTCTTTGCGAATGCGGATCGGTCATATGCTTAAAGACATGAAACCGCAGATAAACGCAGATGGACGCAGATTAGAAAAACACCGAAAAGATCTTTGTCATTATCCGCGTTTATCTGCGTTCATCTGCGGTTACTAATTATTACTCCCGTTGATAATTCGGCGCTTCCTTGGTCACCATCACGTCGTGCACGTGGGACTCGCGGATGCCGGCGTTGGTAATGCGCACGAACTGGGTATTGGTGCGTATCTCTTCGATCGTGGCGCAACCGGTATAACCCATGCTGGAGCGCAGGCCGCCCATCAGCTGGTGAATGATGTTGATCATTGGGCCCTTGTAGGGGACACGACCCTCAACACCTTCCGGCACCAGCTTGTCGCCGCGCGAGCCTTCCTGGAAATAGCGGTCGCTGGATCCCTCGCCCATGGCACCGAGCGAGCCCATGCCGCGATAGGATTTATAGGAACGGCCCTGATAAATTTCGACCTGCCCGGGCGATTCGTCGGTACCGGCCAACAGGCTGCCGACCATGACGGTGTGCGCACCGGCGGCCAGCGCCTTGGCAATGTCTCCGGAATAGCGCACACCGCCGTCGGCGATGACCGGGATGTTGGACCCTTTGAGGGCACCCACGACATTCGCTATTGCCGTGAGTTGCGGTACGCCGACACCGGCCACCATGCGCGTGGTGCAGATGGAGCCCGGGCCGATACCAACCTTCACGCCGTCGGCCCCGGCCTCACGCAGCGATTTCGCCGCCTCGGCGGTGGCAATGTTGCCGCCGATCACCTGCATGTCCGGAAATTTTTTCTTGATCCAGCGCATCCGCTCGAGCACGCCCTGTGAATGACCATGCGCCGTATCGACGACGATGACATCGACTTCGGCCTCGACCAGCCGTTCGACGCGTTCTTCCGTGCTCTGCCCCACGCCGACCGCGGCGCCGGCGAGCAGGCGACCCTTGAGGTCCTTGGCCGAACGCGGATATTCAGTGGATTTCTGGATGTCCTTGACCGTGATGAGGCCCTTCAGGCCGAACATCTTGTCCACCACCAGGATTTTTTCGATGCGGTGCTGATGCAAGAGTTTCAAAATCTCGTCGCGCGCCGCCCCTTCCTTGACCGTCACCAGCTTTTCCTGCGGTGTCATGATGCGCGACACCGGTTCGTCGTAACGCGTTTCGAAACGCAGGTCACGGCTGGTCACGATGCCGACAAGTTTATTGCCCTGCGTCACCGGGACGCCGGAAATGTGGTGGGCACGCGTGAGTTCCAGCACGTCCCGAATGGTGGTATCCGGTGTTACCGTGATCGGATTGCTGATGATGCCGGCTTCGAACTTCTTGACGCGGCGCACCTCGTCCGCCTGGCGGTCGGGGCTGAGGGACTTATGGATGATGCCGAGACCACCCTCCTGGGCCAGGCAGATGGCGGCACGCGCTTCCGTCACGGTGTCCATGGCGGCTGACAGCAGCGGAATATTCAGGCTGAGAGTACGCGTCAGGGAGGTCTTCAGGTCCACGTCCCGGGGCAAGACGCTCGAATGCGCGGGAAGCAGCAGGACATCGTCAAAAGTCAGGGCTTCCTGGGCAATTCGCATGCCGTATTATAGTGATCGACCCGAAATCCGCAAACTGGCGGGCCCATTCGCCCCAAGACGGCGACTTGAAGCACCATACAATGGGGAATCGGCATCTGGGTTGACGCCACAAGAAATGTGTTTTAACGTGGCAGCGCCTGTTTATGTTCCGGGTCTATTGCTGATCTGGTAATAATAACAGGGGAATGAAGGCTGTTTGTCGAAACAGCTTTTTGGGGTTTTCGTGAGGCCGGATCGATAATATAATCTAACTTCTTTCCCGGGATTGCCTGTTTTGCGGCGACAGGATATCTTAGGGTCGGGATTCGGCCTTTTTTACGGGCTCTGGGTCTCAAAAGCGCCTCATCTCGCCACAACAACTGACACAGTCAGGCACAGGAGGATTAAGAATGAAACATACGTTTATTATATTGGGTGCCATATCCCTGGCAATCGTCGGCTGCGCCAGTAGCTTCAACCAAAAAGAATACGATGACCTTGCCGCCCAGGCAGAAAATGAAATCAAACTGGCCGCCAAAACCGGCTTTCTGTGGGCCAACTCGGAAAAGTTCCTGAAAGAATCCAAGGAAGCCATGGAAGCGGCCACCAAGGCCGGCGATAGGGCCTCGCGCGTGAAAGAATCCGACAAAGCCATGAAACTGGCCAAAAAAGCCCTGCAAGAAGCGAAACTGGCGCAGCAGCAGGCGAAGGACAACGCCAATCCCGACACCAAGATTCCCTGATGATCCAGGCTATTTGATTCACAATGCCGGGCATTGCCCGGCTTTTTTTATCATGCTAACGATCTAATCCTGATCCTAGCCGCCCTGCGCGGCTATTTTTTTTCAATATAATGAGGTTATGTTGCCGCAAATGGAACAGGCATCTCTCGCCGCCGCGACGGCACGTGACATTTACACAGTCTCACGGCTCAATCGCGAAGTCAGGCTGCTGCTGGAGGGAGGTTTCCCCCCACTCTGGATCGAGGGTGAGATTTCGAACCTTTCCCGCCCCGCCTCGGGGCATATCTACTTCTCGCTCAAGGATGCCCAAGCGCAGGTTCGCAGCGCCTTCTTTCGCCAGCACCAGCGTCAGCTGCGCACCGCTCTCAAGGACGGCTTGCACATCTTGGTGCGCGCCCGTGTCAGCCTGTACGAAGGCCGCGGTGACTATCAGATCATCATTGAATACTTGGAAGAAGCTGGCGAAGGCGCCCTCCGCCGCGCCTTCGATGCGCTCAAGCAACGTCTTTCGCAGGAAGGTTTATTTGACATCGCCCACAAAAAACCCCTGCCGCGGCTTCCACGCCGGCTCGGGATCATTACTTCCCCTTCGGGCGCGGTGCTGCATGACATTCTGACCACGTTACGCCGTCGATTCCCGGCAATTCCGGTGCTGGTATATCCAGTGCCGGTTCAGGGTGAGGGGGCGGCGGAGAAAATCGCCGCTGCCATATGGCTCGCCGGCGAGCGGCGTGATTGCGATGCCTTGATCCTGGCGCGAGGAGGCGGCTCGCTCGAAGATCTGTGGGCGTTCAACGAAGAGGCGGTGGCACGCGCGATCCACGCCTGCCCCATACCCATTGTCAGCGGGATCGGTCACGAAACCGATTTCACCATCGCCGACATGGCTGCCGATGCCCGTACGCCGACACCGACAGCCGCGGCTGAAATGCTGAGCCCGGATCAGCAGGAGTGGCTCGCGCAATTCGAGCGCATCGAATCGCGACTGTTTAAGTCCATGCCAGGTTTATTGCGATACCGGAACCAGCATGTCGACTGGCTGGCGGCGCGACTGGTACACCCGCGCCACCGGATTAACCTGTTGCAACAAAGCCTCAAAACACTCGCACAGCGACTATACCTGGGACAGGCCGCGGGATTCCGCCACGCCCACGCGGAATTGCGGGACGCGATAGCGCGGCTGCTCCAGCACGCGCCGCGGCCACGATTTCTGTCCCTGCAAATGGAAAACGAGCATTTGTATTCACGTCTTGTCACGGGCATGAAACGGCGTTTGGAATTGGCCCATTCTCGGCTTCGCGAGCGCATGCAAACTCTGCATGCGCTGAGTCCATTCGCGACGCTGGAACGCGGATACGCGATCGTGCAGCGCGCCGATTCCGGCGCCATCGTCACGGATGCCGGCAAGATCAGAATAGGTGAACGTGTACGGGCCCGGCTCGCGCGCGGCCGTCTTGATTGTGTGGTGGAGAAAACCCGTGAAGACTAGGGTTTGTTCCCTGCTGGCTCTGGCATTGAGCGTTTCCGTCCAGGCGCAAACCAGTAATCATGAAGCTGCGGCCGAGGGCCGCAACGGCTCCGATCTTACCGAACTCCCCTCACCCGCAAGCGGGAGAAGGGTCGGGGTGATGGGACCCGCTCCCACTGGGAGAGGGAGTGAGGGTGAGGGAGAGACCGCCCGGCTCAAAAGTACAAGTCGTGGCAACCATGCGACCGGGCGGTCTCTACCGCGCGAGAATCCAGTGCCCGGTGGCATTGCCATCGTCCCGGTCGCACCCGATACCGAACCCGTTCCCCTGGTGCATTACGACAATCAGCGTGTTCTGGTCATGCCCCACGCCGGCAAATGGCAGGCGGTAGTCGGTCTGCCACTGTCGCTCTCCCCCGGTCCGCAAACCCTCCATGTCGGGAGCGGCACAGAGCGTAAGCGAGAGATTTCATTCGATGTACGGTCCAAGGTTTATGCCGAACAACGTCTGACCATCGAGAACCGGCGCCTGGTTGAACCTTCCGCGGAGGATCTGGCGCGCATTGAACAAGAGACGGAAGTCATCCGGGCAGTATTCACCACCTGGTCAGAATTCCCTTTTAAATTTCTGCAATTCCGCCCGCCGGCACAGGGACGCCTCAGCAGCCTATTCGGGCTTCGGCGCTTTTTCAACAATGAACCGCGCCAGTCGCACAGCGGCATCGATATCGCCGCGCCCACCGGCACTCCCGTGGTCGCGCCCCTGGGCGGGATCGTGGTGGAAACCGGAGAATATTTTTTCAATGGCAAAACCGTATTCCTCGACCATGGGCAGGGGCTGATCTGCATGTTCAACCACTTGAGTCGCATCCTGGTCGAGCGCGGTAAACGCGTGGAGACCGGAGAGAAAATCGGAGAAATCGGCATGACCGGACGCGTGACTGGACCGCATCTCCACTGGACCGTCAGTCTGAACAACAGCCGAGTCGACCCGGAGATTTTTCTCCCGGACAACTGGAGCACGGGCAATAAATAAGCCAATCCGCAGCCGCGAAGAAGGGTCGGAGGGAAACTCTATTTTGTCTTCCAGAGATGAACGCTTTTGTCGCGGCTGCCTGAGACCAGCAACTCCCCGCGGGGAGAGAATACCAGAGACTGAACATGATCCTGGTGACCGCTCAATGTTTGCATCACAACACCATCGCTGGCATTAAATATATATATTGAATTATTCGCGAGACCGGCAGCCAGCCAGCGGCTGTCCGGAGAAAAGGCAAGCGACAAAATGGCCTGATTGTTCATCATGGCCCGCAAATATGTGCCGTTATACGCATCCCACATGCGTATCGCGTGCCCGGCATCACCGGAGGCTAACCACCTGCCATCAGGCGACCAAGACAGCGACAGAATCTTGTCCTTGTGGCCAACCATGCGGAACGCCTCCCGGCCATGAGTCATGCTCCAGACGAGAAGCATTCTGTCGGCACCGGCGGAGGCCAGATACTTGCCGTCCGGGGATAAAGCCAATGCATAAATATCGCTGGTATGTCCTTCCAGCGTATGCACACGTTGTCCGTCTGCCACATTCCATACAAACACACCCCGATCCTTCCCGGCCGCCGCGACCAGTTTCCCGTCCGGGGAAAATCTTACGGCATAAACCGCATAACCCGGGCCGCTCAGCGCGCCGCGCGGCGTTCCAGATTTGGTCTCCCACAACCTCACGGTGCCGTCATCACCCGCGGAGGCGAGCCATTTCCCATCGGAGGAAATATCAATGGCATTCACGGCATAACTCTGACGCAAGGTGCCAAGCGCGGTTCCGGTGGCCGTGACCCAGAGCCGGATGGTTTTGTCGAGACCGGCCGAGGCAAACCATTTCCCGTCCGGCGAGAAAGCCACCGATTGAATCCAGTCCTGATGTCCAGATATCGATGTTGCCAATACTGTAGGGAAGGTGCTGGCGAATGTCGCTTGTTTCGGTCCGAATCCTCTGAGCTCCGCCGACGCCGCGGGAGCCGTCGTTACCGCCGCGGCGGCGGAGGGTTTCTTCACCGTAGGGGAAGGCGTTGTCGGTTCAGCCGGACTTTTTTCGAACTGTTCAAGATGCATCTTGATTTCTGACCAGTACACCAGACCGGCCACGGCCAGACTGGCTATCATGAAACCCGCCGCCATCCAGCCAACGGCGGATGAACTCGAATCCCTCTTCCATTTTTTCGATGAGACCGGCGGAGGACGCCGGTAAGTGGCCCTCGATGCCGATCGATTGAATGTGGCGGGCTGACTGATGGTGTTCGAGCGTGCCCGGCCCTTGCCCATGAGGGCGTCCTGGAATTCCCGCGCTGTCTGCGGCCGATCACGCGGATAGACCTGCATGGCCCAGTCGATGCATCCCAGGATGTTCCGTTGATAGGAGTTTCCCCCCGCCTTTACCGCCGGAGTCATCGGATCCACCTGATATTTCAATATGGCCTCGTAGCGTTCTAGTGCTTCATCCGGTTTTTTGCCGGTGACACATCGATACATGGAAGCGCCAATCGCATAGACATCGGTCCACGGACCCGGCGTACCCTTGTCCGGGTATTGCTCCATCGGGGCATAACCATGGGTCAAGGCGACCTTGTGCAAATGGACTGTGCCCTGACGTGCCGAGCCGAAATCGATCAGAATCGGGCTGCCGTCCTTGCGCAGATAAATATTCTCCGGTTTGATATCGAGATGCAGCATTTCCGCCTCGTGCACCGCGTGCAGTCCATTCAGGATCGGAATGAAAACTTTGAGGAGCGTAGGTTCATCCAGCCGGGGACCGTTGCGCTTGAGGTAATCCGCCAGGCTCTGCCCTTCCTCATACTCCATGACCACATAGGCCGTGTTGTTGGCCTCGAGGAAACGCAGCACCCGCACGATGTGAGGATGCTTGAAGCGCGCCAGCGCCCGCGCCTCCTTCACGAAATTTTTCAATCCGTTCTGATAATCGCGCACCGCATCGCGGTCCGGATGGGGGATCACCTGCGTCTTGTTTTCACGACTGGCGATCTCGTGCGGGAGATACTCCTTAATCGCCACCTGGGCACCCAGCGCCGTGTCATGCGCAAGGTAGGTGATTCCAAACCCGCCATGGCCCAGAACCGATTCGATCGTGTATTCAGCCAGCCGGTAACCGGATCGGAGAGAACTCTTATGAAATGCGCTCACGCAACAACCCTGTCGTGCCCCTGAATCGGAAGCCCTGTCTTTTGCAGCGACCTGGCCGGTGGTTTAGTTGTGATTCAAATTACTTTTCTAGTATAGATCACACGGATTTCACGCGCGTCGGCGCGCGGTTCGGCGCCGGGAGCGGTGTCCACCGGTGTTTTTGTCGCGATAGGGGTTGTCCTCCTGGCGGCACTCCACGCGCACCGGGGTACCGATGAGATGAAAGGCCGTGCGAAAGGTATTGCTGAGATAACGACGGTAAGACTTGGACAACGCAGCCACCTGATTGCCATGAATCACCACCCGAGGAGGATTCTTACCGCCTTGATGGGCGTATTTGGGACGCGCACGCCGGCCATGGACCAAGGGCGGCGGCGTGGCCGTTACCGCCGCCTGCAGCACCCGATTAAGCTTGGGGGTTGTCAGCGTACGGTGAGCCGAGGCATAGGCCTCATCCACTGAACGAAACAGATTGCTCACCCCGGTACCGCGGCGTGCAGAAATAAAATGTACGCGGACAAAATCCAGAAACGACAGCTTGCGTTCCAGTTCGCGCTTGGCCCAGGCGCGATCGGATTCATCCACCGCATCCCATTTATTGACAGCCACCACCATCGCGCGCCCCGCCTCCAACGTATACCCCGCCAGCGAGGCATCCTGTTCGGCCACACCGGCGTGCGCATCGATTACGAGAATAGCCACGTTCGCTTCGTCAATGGCCTGAAGTGTCTTGAGTACCGAGAATTTTTCCAGCGGGTCATCGATCCGTGCGCGCCGTCGCACGCCGGCGGTATCAATAATAATGTAATGGCGCCCGTCACGTTCAATCGGAACGTGGATGCTGTCACGCGTCGTGCCCGGTGCGTCACACACCACCACGCGCGCTTCTCCCAGCAATGCATTCACCAGCGTGGATTTCCCGACATTAGGCTTCCCGATCACGGCAATACGCGGTGTATCGCCTTGCGGATCGCTTTCTTCGGCCATCGGCAGATCCGACAGCACACGCTGGATCAGATCGGTAACGCCTTCCCCGTGCGCCGCGGAAACAGCCGCCGGTTCGCTGAAACCGAGCGCATAGAATTCCGCCACCGCCGTGGCCGCTTCAAGTCCCTCTGCTTTATTCACTGCCACCCACACCGTTTTCCCCTGCCGGCGCAGATCCGTGGCCAGCTGCCGATCGAGGGGATGCATGCCTTCTCGCGCATCGACAATGAGGATAATGGCATCGGCCTCGGCCAATGCGGTGCGCACCTGGGAGGCGACGCCGGAGGCGACGTCACCCCGATCTCCGATCGCGTCCAGACCACTGACGACACCGCCGGTGTCAACGACAAAATAGGGACGATCGCCAATCCTGCCATCACCATACTGCCGGTCGCGCGTCAATCCCGGCGCATCGGCCACGAGTGCACGGCGGCTGCGCGTCAACCGGTTGAACAGAGTGGATTTGCCGACATTTATCCGGCCAACGAGGACGATAACTGGTTTCATTTGATTTTGGCGGCCAAGTCACCATGACGTGGGGTTAGCTGTTTGCATTGGGAAACCCCTCGCGTCTCGGTGATTTACATCTATCTCAATAATGCCCGCGACAATTCATGAGCGTAAGGATTGACAGAAATTTAGTATTTTTTATTGGCCTAATAAATTGGCGCTCTGGCGGTCTCGGTTTTTCTCAGTTCTTTATCAGCTGCAACGCCGCAAGATTTCCGGATTGATTGCTCACGTAGAGCTTGTCGTTATCCGCCAGCGCCTGAGATTGGACGGCACCGCTGCCGAGCCGGTAACGCGCGACAAAATGTCCGTCATCGCTCGACAGCCAGTGAACATAACCCTCAAAGTCCCCGACTGCCACCAGCCCGTCCATGTAACGCGGGGCATTCAGCTGACGCGCCCGCAGTTGCTCCTGCTTCCAGACGCTCGCCCCGGTCCGCAGATCAAACGCCAGGACGTTGCCGCGGTCGTCGGTGAGATAGATATTCTTCAAATCCGTATCCAGGCCCGTAAACGTGGAGACTTCGCGCGACCACAAGAGGCGCCCGGATTGCGCATCCAGCGCAATAATCTTGCCCTGGTAACTGGCAGCGTATAGAACACTGCCCACGATCACCGGAGAAGCATCGACATCTACCAGGCGCTCAACTTCGTTTCGCCCCTGAGGTTGCGCCACCGGCAACTCCCACAGGAGCTTGCCACTTTGGAGTTGGACGGCTACCACCTTGCCGCTGGCAAAGCCAGACAGTACCGCGTCCGCGACAATCACGGGGCTGGCCGTTCCATACAGGCTGAGCGGCGGTTCGGTGCGCTCATATCGCCACAACCGCTTTCCATCAGCAGTCGACAGGGCGGTGAGTTTGCCATCCACCGATTGCGCCACCACGACACCGGAAGCCACGGCCGCCGGTGCCAGCGACTGACTGGATAATCGGCTAGTCCAGCGTTGCTTGCCATCTTTCCGGTCGAGCGCGATCACCTCACCCTTCTTGGTAATAACGACGACGAGTCCATCTCCCGCAGCGATCCCTCCCGTCACCGGTCGATCCACGTGCGTTTCCCACAATTCGCGTCCGTTGTTAGTGGAAAACGCGCGTACCCGCCCCTCGGGGTCGCACGTATAGACCACGTTGTCATACAGCGCGGGCGTCAAAACGACTGCTGACTTAGCGGCGCTGGCGCCACTGTCCGCGGTCCAGAGTTGTTTCACCCGCATCTCGGGCACGAAATCCAGGAGTTTCGCCGGCTCTTCCCGCACGACCTTACTGCCCCCACAACCCGATAGAAATACCAGGAAGGTCAGAATGGCGGCGGTAGTTTTCATGAGGCCTTCTCCGGACCCAGATCATCGAGTTTCATTTTGAGTATCACGGCATAGGGAGAGCCGACAGTCAGAAATTTGAGCGCCTCGCGGTAAGCTGAGCGCGCGGCATCATGCTGTCCCATTGCCAAACGAATATCCCCCTCGAGTTCCTTATATTCTGAATCGAAACCCGCCCGGTCCTTGACATGGAGCAGAGGAAGCGCCTCCTCCATTTTTCCCGCATCGAGCAGAATGCGTGCCAGACGCAGACGTGCGGCGTGCCTGACCGCGGCATCGTCGGCCTTGTCCAGCACCCACTGGAGATGCTGGCGGGCCTTGGCGACGTCACCGGCTTCAAATTGAAGTCGAGCCAGCAGCAATCCGGCCATCCCGGCATAAGGCGTGGAGGCGTATTGGTTGATCAGCGATTCGCCCAAGCGCTGCACCTCCTTGGGATTTTTACCATGAAAGCTCTGGTACATGCGCTCATAGACGGCGGCGGCCGCATGCAACTGTTCTTCGTGATACTGCGTCCAGAAGCGGAAACCGCCGAGAAAGGCGGCGCCCAGCAGGATGCCGACGATCACGGAATTGCCGTAGTTTTTCCACCACGCTTTGAGCTTTTCCAGATCTTCCTGCTCAGCGTATGCACTCACGCCTTCATTCTCCTTCCCGTTCTCTCATTCAGAAAATCAATCAGCACGTCCTGATGCACCGACACCTGTATTTCCTGACCGCGCATGTCCTTCACGGTGACCGTTTTGTCACGCATTTCCTCGTCACCCAACATGAGCGCGAAACGCGCACCGCTGCGGTCGGCACGTTTGAGTTGCGCCTTCAGCTCACCGCCCCCGCAGTTGTATTCTATTCGCAATCCGGCATTGCGCAGGCGTTCCGCGAGCGGCAAACCTTGCCTCTCGGCTAACTTGCCCAGTAATACCAGATAGGCTTCGGGAGCGCCGGAGGATGGGGAGGGATGCTGGAGCGCCAGCAATCCGACAAGGCGTTCCATCCCGATAGCAAACCCCGCGGCCGGCGCCGCCCGCCCGCCCAGTTGTTCCACCAGGCCGTCGTATCTCCCGCCGGCGCAGACGGCCGACTGCGCGCCGAGCCGATCCGTGGTCCATTCGAACACAGTGCGGGTGTAATAGTCGAGTCCGCGCACCAGTTGCGGATTTATCCGGTAGGCAACGCCCGACTCCTTGAGATGATCGCCGAGTCGGTCAAAATGGTCGCGTGAGCCAATGTCCAGATGGTCGCGCAAGTTCGGTGCGCCCGCGATGACCTGCTGCATCCCCGGATGCTTGCTATCGAGTATCCGCATGGGGTTCTTTTCCAGCCGGCGCAGGCTGTCTTCGTCGAGTTCGGCGCGGTGCGCCGCCAGGTAACGCGTCAGTTTGGCGCGGTAGGCCGCGCGGGATTCCGGCGAGCCCAGCGAATTGAGTTCCAGGGTCAGGCCTTCCAGTCCGAGCGATTTCCACAACCTTACACACATTAAGATGAGTTCGGCATCAAGATCCGGACTGTCGATTCCGAAGGCCTCCACGCCAATCTGGTGAAACTGCCGATAGCGCCCCTTCTGCGGGCGCTCATGACGGAACATGGGGCCGGCGTACCACAGGCGCTGTATCTGGTTGTGCAAAAAACCGTTCTCGATGCCGGCCCGAACGCAACCGGCCGTGCCCTCGGGACGAAGCGTGAGACTTTCTCCGTTGCGATCCTCAAAGCTGTACATCTCTTTTTCGACGATGTCGGTTTGACCGCCGATGGAACGCGTAAAGAGTTCTGACTTCTCCAGGACAGGCAGGCGGATTTCCCGGTATCCGTAGGCGTGAAGGACATCGCGCGCTGTGGTTTCGACCAGCTGCCAACGCTCAACCGCTTCCGGAAGCAGGTCATTCATGCCCCGTACGGCCTGTATGGCCTTGCTCACTGGAGCCCCCTCAACCGGTCAGCTTGATGGGAAAAACTTTCTTGTCCGGCGTCGTGTCGCCCTGATTCCGACGTCGCTGCAGCTCTTCACGAATCACGCGTTCGATCTCATCGACCAGTTTTTCGTTGGCGATTTTGTGATCGGGCTTGCCGTTGATATACAGCAAGCTTGGATTTCCGCCCGCCAATCCAATCTGCGCCCCCTTGGCCTCGCCCGGCCCGTTCACGCAACAGCCGATGACCGCCACGTCGAGCGGTTCCCGGATATCTTCGATTCGCTGTTCCAGGGCATTCACCGTGCCAATGACGTCAAATTCCTGGCGCGAGCAGGAGGGGCAGGCAATCAGGTTAATCCCCTTGCTACGAATACGCAGCGCCCTCAGGATATCGAATCCCACCCGCACCTCCTCGACCGGATCGGCCGCGAGCGACACGCGGATGGTGTCACCAATCCCTTCTGCGAGCAGCATGCCAAGGCCAATGGCCGACTTGACGGCGCCGGAGCGGAAGCCACCGGCCTCGGTGATGCCGAGGTGCAGGGGTTGTTCGATCTGCGTGGCAAGTTGCCGGTAGGCGGCCACGGCCATGAAGACATCCGATGCCTTGACGCTTACCTTGAAATCCTCAAAACCGAGTTTTTTCAGAATATCGATATGACGCAGCGCGGATTCTACCAGCGCCTCGGAAGTGGGCTCACGGTATTTCTTTTGTAAATCCTTCTCCAGCGATCCGGCGTTGACGCCGATGCGTATCGGTATCCCGCGGTCCCGGGCCGCCTCCACGACGGCGCGCACGCGGTCTTCGCGGCCGATATTCCCGGGGTTGATTCGCAGGCAGTCCGCGCCCAGCTCGGCCACACGCAGCGCGATCTTGTAGTCGAAATGGATGTCCGTCACCAACGGAATCGAAACCTGTTGCTTGATATTTCCGAAAGCTTCCGCGGCCTCCATGCTCGGCACTGACACGCGTACGATGTCGGCGCCGGCATTTTCCAGGGCCTGGATCTGCGCCACCGTGGCGGCCACGTCCGTGGTCTCGGTGTTGGTCATGCTCTGCACGCTGACCGGCGCGTCACCGCCGACGGCGACGCGCCCGACCATAATGCGCCGACTCTTGCGCCGCGTGATGGGATTTTCACCGAACATTAATTGTTCACCGCCGTTTCCTCGCCCAGCGTGAAACGCGCCACCTGTCCGCGCTTGTGCCGGCTGACGTCAAAATTCTGGCCGTTGAATTCTACCCGCACTCCGTCGGCATTGCCGACAAAGACGCTGAAAGGCGCCACCCCCTCGATGCTGATGCGGCGACCGGCCGGGACATTTTCGTATAATAGCTTGTTATTCCGAGCGTCCCGGACATCCGCCCAGGATTCCTGAATCGCGTGCAGCACCATGCGGGTCCGGGGAACACCCGCGGGGATTTCAACCGCCCGCCGGGTGCGCGTTGTGGCACGTTCGGGGGCCGGAGTAGCCGGGGTCGGCGTGACCGGCTTGGGTGGGTCGGCCGGCGACACATTGAGCGTCATGCCGGATACGGTCAACTGACCACTGGGTGCCGCCGTCGGTCCGGCGGCTTTCTCGAGAGACGATACATCCGGCGGTGACGCAGATCCCCCGGCAACGGGTCCACTTACAATATCCGCGGTGGCTGGCTTGTCGCCCAAATCATTTAAAGGAACCTGTTTATCGACGGACGCCTGGCCGATGACGGCAGGCGTTTGGGGGAATTCTGAAAATTTATTTTCACTTTGCCACCAGAGATAAACCAGCCCCAACACCACGACGGCCACCCCCACAGTGGCGGCTTTCACCAGATGATTGCTACTGGTGATTTGCGACGGTGGGGCTGAAGACGGGGGCGGGGGCGGCGCCGGCTTGGAGGAAATCATCAGGCTGTTATAGGCCTCGATGACCTTCTCCGGCACCAAGCCAAGCAGCTGCGAATAGCTGCGAAGGTATCCTCGAATATATGTCGGTCCCGGGAGACGCTGATAGTCATCCGCTTCCAGCGCCGTGATCTGTTTCGATGACAGATGCAGAATCTGCGCAACATCCTCCGGCGCCAGGCGCAGGTCCAGTCGTGCCTGGCGCAACATACGGCCCGGGCCAGACTTTGGCGCCGCTTTGTTGTTGGAATCCGGTGTTATGTTATCCATGACCTATTTCTTCTTCGGTGCTGCCGTGGAAGCCAGCTGTTCGGCCTCGGGTGACGTGGGGAATTTTCCACGCAGCCTGATGGCGTAACTGGCCTCGGCATTCTTGTTGCGAAGCGCGCGTTCAATCTTCACGGCCAGTAACAGGCTTTCAGGTGAGTCCTCCGCCGCCTGGAAATAGCGCTCAATAAAGGCGCGTGCCGGAGTAGTCTTGCCCATGTCCAGGCTTATCTTTGCCATCTGAAACAGCGCTCCGGAAAGTTTAGGATTGACCCGCAGCGCCTCGCGCAGGTACTTTTCTGCCACTACCGGCGCAGGTTTCTTCATCAGACAGACGCCGGCATTTAGATTAACGTCGGCCGCATGGGAATACAGTTGGTTGGCGATGGCCGCATCAAAATACTTCAAGCCTTCATCGATTTTACCGCGATCACAGAGAAACGCGCCATAATTGTGCTGTGCTGAGGCATTTTTATCATCACTGGCCAGCGCCTTGAGAAAATACCTGTCTGCCTTCTCATAATCCTTTAGTCGCCACTGCAATACCGCCATGATGTTATTGGCCTGTGAGTGATTCGGTGAAATTTTCAGCGCCTTTTCCAGTTCTTCTTTGGCGACCTCCAGCTGCCCACGTTGAAGGTAACCGGAACCGAGCAGAACGTGGGTTTCCGCCATCTTGTGTATCTTCGCCTGCTGCGCCTCCCGTTCCGCCGTAGACGCGCAGCCGGATAAAATCATAGGCAGAAAAACAAGTATTGATAAAAAATGACGTCCGTTCATGTCTGGACAGCTCGTTTCACCAGGCGCTCGCGCCGACGTGTACGATCCTGTACACGGCCGGCAAGTTGACCGCAGGCGGCGTCGATGTCATCGCCGCGGGTTTTGCGCGTGATGGTTGTGATTCCCGCCGCGACCAGGACATCACGGAATTGATCGATCGCCTCCCGGGGGGTGCGAAGGTAGCGTGTATCCGGAAAGGGATTAAAGGGTATCAGGTTGACCTTGGAGGGCACGGTTTGCAACAACTTCACCAATTCGTGCGCATGCGCCAGAGAGTCATTGACGCCATCCAGCATCACATATTCGAATGTCACGCGGGTGCGCGGCGCATCGGCACAGTAGCGCCGGCAGGCCTCTAGCAGTTCCGCGATGGGATATTTTTTGTTCAACGGAACCAGCTGGTCGCGCAGTGCATCATTCGGCGCATGCAACGAAACCGCCAGGCTCACCGGGCAGTCCTCGCGCAACCGGTCCAACATCGGAATCACGCCCGCCGTGGAGAGGGTCACGCGCCGGCGCGACAGGCCGTAGGCATAGTCGTCCTGCATCAGGCGCATGGCGGGCAGAACATTGTCGTAATTCAGAAGCGGCTCGCCCATGCCCATGAACACTACATTGGTGATGATGCGCTCACCCTTGGGATCACGCCCGAGCGCACAATTCGCGACCAGCAACTGTGAAATAATTTCGGCCACGCCGAGGCTGCGATTAAAACCCTGGTGACCCGTGGAACAGAAGGAGCAATTCAGGGTGCAGCCGACTTGCGAGGACACGCACAGCGTGCCCCTCTCCTCTTCGGGAATGAATACTGTCTCGATGGCGTTGCCGTCGTCGAGCCGTAGCAACCATTTGCGCGTGCCGTCGGCCGCCGTCTGGTCTTCTATTATTTCCGGGACACGAATCTCGGCCGCCTCCCGCAGGCGCGCGCGCAACTCCTTGCTGAGGTTGGTCATGGCATCGAAATCATCCACGCCATAATGGTGAACCCACTGGATGACCTGGGTGGCGCGAAAGGGTTTTTCGCCCATGCCGGCGAAAAATTCCTGCATCGCCTGGCGATCCAGGCTGAGCAAATTTGTTTTTTCAGTAGTGGACAAGACGAATCCTCAACAGCCTAACGCAGCGGTTGCAGGCTTGCCGGGGGCAAATCTCTGCGTGTCATTTCCGGTACTTTACAAAGAAGCGATGCAGGCTCTGGAATCAAATTGTTTTTTAGTCCCGACCCCGAGTTATAGTGTAGCGTCTGACATGTGGCCAGACAACGAAAAAGAGGGGTTTTGAGACAATACCCCCAACATGTACCACTTACCCCCCGTGCTCGTCCATCCAGGCCATCTGGATGGCCTCGAGAATTTTTTCGCCCGAGTGCTCGGGCTTATCGTCAAAATCATCCAGTTCCGTCACCCATTTGTGCAGGTCCGTGAACCGCACGGACATCGGATTCACCTCCGGGAATTTATCGCTCAACTCGATGGCGATGTCACGGGTGTCGGTCCATTTCAGCCCCATGGTCAGCTCCTTAAAATATGATCATCTGCCGCAAAGACGCGAAGGGTGAGGCGGAGTTTTCGCGAATGCTCAGTGAACATTCGCGCCGCCGAACGGGTGCAACGGGTTTTCGTTGCACCCCGGGCCGCAATAAAAATAAAACCCGAGAAATCTTTGCGCCTTTGCGGCAAAAACTCATAGACTAATGCTGCTCGGAAACCAGATTGATGGTGTATTTGGGGATCTCGACCACCAGGTCCTGGTCGCCAACCTTGGCCTGGCAACTGAGCCGCGACTCAGGCTCGAGACCCCAGGCCTTGTCGAGCAGATCCTCTTCCTTTTCCTCGGCGCTACCCAGACTGTCAAAGCCCTCGCGCACCACCACATGACAGGTGGTGCAGGCACAGGCCTTTTCGCAGGCGTGCTCAATGGGAATGCCGGCATTCAGCGCCGCATTGCAGATGCTGATACCCGGCTCCACCTCGAGAGTTTTGCCTTCCGGGCAGATTTGCGGGTGCGGCAGAAAAGTCAGTCGCGTCATGACGGGGATTTGTCCCGCGGCACATCGAACTCTTCGAGGCGGTGCCCCGCCATGGCCTTGCGAATATTCTCGTCCATGCGGCGCTGGGCAAATGTCTGGGTGGCGGCGTCAAGCTTCTTGATGGCACGCTTGATGCGCGCCCCGTCATTCCCGCCACGCACAGCCTGCAAGTCCGTAAGGGAGCTCTCGATTTCAGCACGCTCGCTTGCGTTCAACAATGCTCCGTCCACGTTCAGCGCGCCACGTACGGCTTCGATCAGACGATCGGCATCGACCTGCTGCTCACGGAGCTTGCGGGTCACGTCATCCGCCCCCGCGTGTGCGGTGGATTCGCGCAACATGCGTTCAATTTCGGCATCCGTCAGCCCATAAGACGGCTTGACCACCACACTGCTCTCGACCCCCGTGGTCTGTTCCCGCGCCGACACGCTGAGCAGACCATCCGCATCGATCTGAAAGCTAACCCGGATGCGCGCCGCACCTGCTGTCATCGGTGGAATACCGCGCAGCTCAAACCGCGCCAGCGAACGGCAGTCGGAAACCAGTTCACGCTCGCCCTGCAACACATGAATCAACAACGCGGTCTGACCATCCTTGTAAGTAGTGAAATCCTGCGACTTGGCGACCGGGATCGTGGTGTTGCGGGGAATAATCTTTTCCACCATGCCACCCATGATTTCCAGCCCCAGCGACAAAGGAATAACATCCAGCAAGAGCATTTCTTCATCGCGCTTGTTGCCGATCAGGATATCGGCCTGCAAGGCGGCGCCGATGGCCACTACCTTGTCCGGGTCGATGTCCGCCAGCGGCTCGCGGCCGAAAAAGTACGAAACTTTTTCGCGCACCCGCGGGATGCGTGTCGCCCCACCCACCATTACTACACCGTTGATATCGCGGGGAGTGATGCCGGCATCACGCAGCGCGCGGCGGCTGGGAGAAATGGTGCGCTCGATCAGAGGATCGATCAGGGTATGCAACTGATCGCGGCTTAACTCGCCCTGCCAGCTTTCACCATTGCCGTGAACAATGTTGAGCGGAACGCGCTTGTCCTGGGTCAAGGCCTCCTTGGCGGCGCGCGCATCGCGCAGCAGGCGGCGCATCTGCTTGTGATCAGAATCATCGGCAATACTGGCTTGCTGCATGATCCACCCAGCAATGGCGTGATCCATGTCATCGCCGCCGAGCGCCGAGTCTCCCGCCGTGGCCATGACCTCGAATACTCCATGGTTCAGTCGCAGCAGGGAAATATCAAACGTGCCGCCGCCCAGGTCATAGATGGCGTAAACACCCTGCGGATTCCTGTCGAGTCCGTAGGCGATCGCGGCCGCCGTCGGCTCATTCAGCAACCGCAAAACATTCAGTCCCGCGAGGCGTGCGGCGTCCTTGGTCGCCTGGCGCTGGGCGTCGTCAAAATAGGCCGGCACGGTGATGACGGCGTCAGCGATCTCCACGTCCAGGCTTTTCACGGCGCGCGCTTTCAGTTTCTTCAGAATTTCTGAGGAAATTTGCACCGGGCTGCGCTCACCGGCTGCCGTGCGCAGGCGCAGCATCGCCGAATCGCCCCGGATAAATTCGTAGGGCAGGGATTTACCCAGTCGCCGCACGTCCTCGATGCCGCGCCCCATGAGCCGCTTCACCGAGGCGATGGTATTGAGCGGGTCCTCGTGCGCCACGGCCATGGCCTCATGGCCCACAACCGGCTCGCCTTTTGCGAGATACCGCACCACGGAGGGCAGCAAATGACGACCGCTTTCATCCGGCAGGGTTTCGGCGGCGCTGCGGCGCACGCAGGCGACCAACGAGTTCGTGGTGCCGAGGTCGATACCCACGGCGTAGCGGCGCTCATGGGGAGCGGGAGTTTGTCCCGGTTCGCTGATTTGAAACAGTGTCATGGCTGGAATCGTTAAATTTATTAACCGCAGATAAACGCGGATGAAAAGCCGGATGAACGCAGGTCGAGACCGGTCAAAACAGAGACTTCATTCCCGTTTTATCCGCGTTCATCGTATTTTTTCATCTGCGTTAATCTGCGTTTAAAAATCATATAGCCAATTCTTCCTCGAGATTGTCGATCTCATGATGCATCTTCTGCAGAAACTGCATCTCGCGCACAAGATTACGCGCGTGTTTGGTTTCCTCCGCAGAATTCCGGTTGAGCGCAAGTCGAAGCTGTCCGATTTTTTCCTGCATGCACTGCCCGATCCGATTCGCCAACTCCGCCAACCGCCTGCCCGGATTATCCGCCTGCCGAATCTTTTCGAGATTCTCGCGTAGTTCCATTTGCTCCATGAGAAACGCCGGGTCCATGGCCGTGTCTGTCTCTTCGTCCATGTCCACGCCGCGCAAGCTCAGGAGATAGCGTCCGCGCCGTACCGGATCCTTGAGCGTCAGGTAGGCCTCGTTGACCATCGCCGTCATTTGCAGGGACAGACGGCGTTCCTGGTCGGAGGCGTTGGCGAATTTGTCGGGGTGAACGCGTCGCTGGAGTTCACGGTAGCGCGATGTCAGATCGTCGGCATCGATATCAAACGATACCGGCAAACCAAAGAGTTCGAAATGATTTTTGCCCGGTGCGGCGTGCATGCCGGTGGCACCCGCCGTTTCAGGTATTGAAGCTTTCCCCGCAGCCGCAGGCGTCCTTGACGTTGGGGTTGTTGAACTTGAAACCCTCGTTCAGACCTTCGCGCGTGTAATCGAGCTCGGTGCCGTCGAGATGGATAAGGCTCTTGGAGTCCACAATCACCTTCGCGCCGTGACTCTCGTAAACATGATCGTCGGACTCGATCTTGTCGGCGTACTCGATGACATAGGCCTTCCCGGAACAGCCGGAAGTCCGCACACCCACGCGCAACCCCTCGCCTTTTCCGCGCTTCTCGATGAATTTCCGCACGCGCTCCGCGGCGGCCTGGGTCATGGTAATTGCCATATCAGTCTTGCTCCGTCACTAGCCTGGCGATGCTCAGGCGGCGTCGGCCTTCGCGCCTTTGCCGGTTTTCGTCTGGTAGTCCGAGATTGCCGCCTTGATGGCGTCCTCCGCCAGCACCGAACAATGAATCTTCACCGGCGGCAGCGCGAGCTCCTCGGCAATCTGGGTGTTCTTGATCTTGCCCGCTTCCTCGATTGACTTGCCCTTGACCCACTCGGTCAGGAGCGAACTCGAGGCGATGGCGCTGCCGCA
>JANLIC010000317.1 GCA_024654125.1 Sulfuricaulis sp.
GCGCACGCGCTCGTGCAAGCGTTCGGCAAATGCCTCGGCCAGACGATCGGCCAGCGCCTTGGCCATGATGGAATTGTAGTCATCGTGCGCCTTCTCGAATACTTTCGACAGCTCATCGGCACCATGAATTCCGACGGCAAAACCACCGATATAGTCCTGCAACCCGGAAACTTTCGGCGCAACGAAATCCGCCAGCGCCCGATTCGGCCGCCCCGGGGGTTTTTCGTCCTGCTGACGCAGGCTGTGCAATACCATCAATGCCTTCTTGCGTGACTCGTCGGAGTACACCTCGATATCGTCTTCGTTCACACTGTTGGCCGGGAACAGGCCGATCACGCCCTTCGCGATAAAAAGTTTTTCCTGAATGATGCGCTTGAGCAACGTCTGGGCGTCGTTGAAAAGCTTGGTGGCCTCCACGCCGGTTTTTTCATCCTTGAGAATGGCCGGGTACCGGCCTTTCATTTCCCAAGTAATGAAGAACGGTGTCCAGTCGATGTAGCGCGTCAGCTCATCGAGCGGGTAATCGTCGAATACCGTAACACCCGGTTTGCGCGGCACCATCGGGACATAGCCCTTCCATTCGATTCCCGTCTTGTTCGCGCGCGCATCGGCGAGCGTGAGCATGCGCGCCCCGGCCTTCTTACCTTTGTGGCGCGCGCGTACTTCCTCGTATTCGGCATGGACTTTCGCGACAAAATCAGTCTTCAGGTCGTCGCTCAGGAGATTGGAGGCCACGCCGACGCCACGCGAGGCGTCCTTGACCCAAATCACAGGATGCGGATAGTTCGGCGCGATTTTCACCGCGGTGTGCACGCGCGAGGTGGTGGCGCCACCGATCAGCAGCGGGACCGTGAACCCCTCGCGCTGCATTTCCTTGGCGACATGCGCCATTTCATCGAGCGAGGGCGTGATCAGACCGGACAGGCCGATGATGTCGACCTTTTCCTTTTTCGCGGTTTCGAGGATCTTTGCGGCTGGCACCATGACGCCGAGGTCGATGACCTCGTAGTTGTTGCAGGCCAGCACCACGCCCACGATATTCTTGCCGATGTCGTGCACATCGCCTTTGACCGTCGCCATGAGGATCTTGCCCTTGGCGCGGCTTTCGGCGGTCTTCTCCTTCTCGATGAAGGGGATGAGCCAGGCCACGGCCTTTTTCATGACGCGCGCGCTCTTGACCACTTGCGGCAGGAACATCTTGCCGGCGCCGAACAGATCGCCGACGACGTTCATGCCATCCATGAGCGGGCCTTCAATGACCTGAATCGGGCGCGGGAACTGCTTGCGCGCCTCTTCGGTATCCTGTTCGACATAGAGATCAATGCCGTGTACCAGCGCATGTGTCAGACGCTCGGTCACCGGCGCCTCACGCCAGGAAAGATCCTCAGCCTTGGCTTTGCCGCCTTCACCGGCGAACTTCGCGGCGGTTTCGAGCAGGCGCTCGGTGGCGTCAGGACGGCGGTTAAGAATTACATCTTCGACGCGTTCGCGCAATTCCTCCGGGATGTCCGCGTACACCGCGAGCTGACCGGCGTTCACAATGCCCATGGTCATGCCGGCCTTGATGGCGTGGTACAGGAAAACGGAATGGATCGCCTCGCGCACCGCATTGTTGCCGCGGAATGAAAATGACACGTTGGACACGCCACCTGAGATATGCGCGTGCGCCAGGCGTTGCCGGATCTCTTGTGTGGCTTCGATGTAATCCACCGCGTAGTTGTTATGCTCCTCGATGCCGGTCGCAATCGCGAAAATATTCGGGTCGAAGATGATGTCCTGCGGCGGCAAGCCGACCTTCTCGGTGAGCACCTTATATGAGCGCGCGCAGATCTCTATCTTGCGTTGGCGCGTGTCGGCCTGGCCCTTCTCGTCGAAGGCCATTACCACCACGGCCGCGCCGTAGCGGCGGCAGGCGCGCGCCTGCTCGATGAATTTCTCCTCGCCCTCCTTGAGGCTGATGGAGTTCACCACCGGCTTGCCCTGTACGCATTTCAGCCCGGCCTCGAGCACGGTCCACTTCGAGGAATCGATCATGACCGGCACCCGCGAAATTTCCGGCTCGGAGGCGATGAGATGCAGGAAGGTCGACATGGCCTTCTCCCCCTCCAGCATGGCCTCGTCCATATTGACGTCGATCATCTGCGCGCCGTTTTGCACCTGCTGGCGCGCGACGTCGAGGGCCTTGTCGTATTCGTTATTCAAAATGAGTTTCTTGAACACGGCCGAGCCGGTGACATTGGTGCGCTCGCCCACGTTCACGAACAGGCTGTCCGGGCCGATATTGAGCGGCTCCAGACCCGCGAGACGGCAATGCGGTGCGATCTTCGGCAGCGTGCGCGGACGCACCGTCCGTACGGCGTCGGCAATAGCCTTGATATGTGGTGGTGTGGTGCCGCAGCAGCCACCGATGATATTCAGGAAGCTCGACTCGGCCCACTCCTTTATTTGTCTGGCCATGAATTCAGGCGTGTCGTCATAGCCGCCGAACTCATTTGGCAGGCCGGCGTTAGGATGGCTGCTGACGTGCACGTTGGTGACGCGCGCCATTTCTTCGATGTACTGGCGCAATTGCGTTGTGCCGAGCGCGCAGTTCAGCCCCACGCTTAGCGGTTGCGCATGCGCGATGGAATTCCAGAACGCCTCGGTGGTCTGCCCGGAAAGCGTGCGCCCGCTGGCATCGGTGATAGTGCCCGAAATCATGATCGGCACGCGGATTCCGTGCTCTTCAAAATACCGGTCGATGGCGTATAGCGCGGCCTTGCAATTGAGCGTGTCGAACACGGTTTCGACCAGCAGCAGATCGGCGCCGCCTTCGAGCAGCCCGCGCGTGCATTCGGTGTAGGCGGCGACCAGCTCGTCATAATTGGTGTTGCGGAAGCCTGGGTTGTTCACATCCGGAGACAGTGAAGCGGTGCGGTTGGTTGGCCCGAGCACGCCGGCCACGAAACGCGGGCGTGCCGGATCTTTGCGTTCGTATTCGTCGGCCGTGGCCCGTGCCAGGCGCGCGCCTTCACGGTTCAGTTCATAAGCCAGCTCCTCCATCTTGTAATCCGCCATGGAGATGGATTGCGAGTTGAAGGTGTTGGTTTCGAGAATGTCGGTGCCGGCGTCGAGATAAGCGGCGTGTATGTCGTGAATGATTTTAGGCTGCGTCAGCGTGAGGAGGTCGTTATTGCCCTTCAGCTCATGCGCCCAGCTCGCAAAGCGTTCGCCGCGATAGTCTTTTTCGCCCAGCTTGTAGCGCTGGATCATGGTGCCCATGGCACCGTCCAGGATCAGGATTCGCTCTTGGAGGAGGTTCTCAAGCCGGGACAGGCGTTCACGACGGGCGCCGTCAGGGACGACGTAGGGACGCTGGGACATTCTTCTTCAGGTTCTGGCTCATGTTAAGAGCTGACGGAGTTTAGCGGAAAGCCGCGGTGAATGCATGAAACGACAACCCCGCTTGTAGCGCCCATTGCCCGAGGCGAACGGGCGACTCCCTTCCGAGGCGAAGCTCCTTCGAAGGGAGTCCGCCGGGTCGCCACAAAGAACTGCGTTCCTTGAGTCGCCTGGTCGCCACCGCCGAAAGAGCTATCGCCTCGAGCGGTGGCGACCCCTTCGGCAATGGGCGCAGTAGCCGCAATGATCTCTGTTTTTTAGGGCGCCGCTGCTGCCGTCTTGAAGAGGCCGCTCGGGACACGGCGGTTAGCGGGGTTGTCGGACATCCAGCGGTTGAAGAAATGATCCGCCGCTATGCCGCCTGGTTTGCGTATTTCGCCTTGGCCTGGCGTGCGGCCTTGGCCTCCTCGGGGGAGTAGGCACTGCCGGACCAGAGCATGGTGTAGGCGATCTCTTCATTACCGTTCTCGCACAGCTCGAGCACTTTCTTGAACAGCGGCTGGAAGGTCTCGCTGCGATGTGACGCTTCATGCTCCTCAAACGTGCGCCAGAAGGTGACGATCAGCGCCTCCTTTTCCTTGAGCGGGCTTTTGACTGCCTGGCCGATGGTCGAACCTTCGTTGGAAATGGCGCCACTGTTGAGGGACACGAAGCCGCCCACGAAACCAGTTTCGGAGTGATAGGTCTTCACGTTTTCGCACAGCATGGCGACACGTTCCTGCAGGTCATCCACGGTGTACCCGGTTTTGAGCAAGACGCGGTTAACCGTCACCACGCCGTCTGATGGAAAGCCGTTAATTAGCTGAGTCATCGCAAAGCACCTTCTTAAATCTCTGATTACAGGGTTCCCACACATCGGCAAAAGACAGAATATTAGAGAATGTTAATATAATATCTATAGCTTACTAAATTAGTCAACTAATGGGACAATAATTCAAGGATTCAAGATACGCAAGACGCAGGCCAGAGAAGACTTGGTAAGAGTGCGGCAGGAAAAAGCCGCGGCCCTGGAGGCTACTCGCTGGTCCGGTAAGTCGTACCCAGTTGGATAAGGCGTTGAATGAAGTCGTCATAGCTCATCCCGGCCTTGATGGCGGAATGCGTGCAGTCCTCATCGCGGGCAATACCGGGATTGGGATTGGCTTCAATCACGTAGATTTCGCCGTCAGCCGTGAGACGCAGGTCGACTCTCCCGTAGCCGTTCATGTCGAGCAGGTGGTAGACGCGCTTGCACAGGTGCTGGATGCGCTCCTCCATGCCGTTCGGCAGGGTGCGGGCGAACTGGTATTCGATACCCCAGCGTTCGCGGTACTTGTCGTCCCATTTAACCGCGTAGGTTGCCATCCTGGGCGTTCCCGGCTCGACGTTGTCGAATACCAGCTCGCGGATAGGCAGGACCTCGAGTTTGGCGTTTCCGAGGACCGTGACATACAGCTCGCGTCCGTCGATGTATTGCTCGGCGATGGCATCGCCATGAAGTTTGTCGTGGATCAGCGCCACGCGTTCGCGCAGCTGGTCCTCGTTCTCCACGTAAGACGCCTGGGCGATGCCGACCGAGCCTTCCTCGGTCAATGACTTGACGATCAGGGGAAAGACGAATTTTCGCCGTCGGCTGATCTTGCGGCCGAGCCGGAAGACGTAAAAGTCCGGAACACTGATGCGATGGTACGTGAGGATCATCTTGGTCAGCGCTTTGTCGCGCGCCAGCAGCAAACCGCGCGGATTGCAGCCGGTGTAGGGGATGCGCATCATCTCGAAATAACTGACAACGTAATAATCGAAGGCGCTGTTGCCGGCGAAGTCTTCCAGAAGATTGAATGCGATGTGGGGCTTGAATTCCTCGTTCATCTTGCGAATCGGCATGAGATCGTCGTAAACGCCCACGACTTGGACTTCATGCCCGAGATTGATCAACGCGTTTTTGACGTCGTACTCGGTGCGGAACTTCTCCATGCGCGGATCATTTTTATCTTTCAAATCATCCGGTGGCACCAGCGTGTAGTGTACCACCATCATGACGCGCAGTTTTTTCATGATGCTGTCTCAATACCCCCTCTCCCTTGAGGGAGAGGGCGGGGGTGAGGGTGATGAGGTATGCCATATCGCGGCGTCTCACCCCTCACCCTGGTTGTTCCCGCCGGGGTGCCATAAAACTCCATGGCACCCGTTCGGTGGCGTGAACACACGTTAAGTGTGTTCACGAAAACCCCACCTCACCTCCCCTGAGGGGAGAGGGGTAATGAAATCTGTTCATATGGCGAGGCGCGACATCCCGCTGCGCAGCGAGCCCATGTAGAGCATCACGAGCGAAGCGATGAGCGCGGTCTTGGTTTCTTCCTTGTCGCGTGAGGCGTGAAGATTCATTTCCTCACAGCGGTGGATCATGTCCTCGATGGTCAGGTTGATACGATAGCGAGATTCGGAGGTCCAGCGGGCGACGCTGTTGATGGCCTCGCGCCGCATTTTCCGGACGAAATGCGCGGCGCGCTCATTCTTGTGGCTGACCGAGGCGGGGAAGATCTGCCGCAACTGCTGCTCGTGAAAGCATGGCAGATCCTGTTGCAGGCGCGTTTGCTTCTCCGCGAAATATTCGCGCAGCGTGATCCGCAGCGTGTTGACCGAATCGACCTGCTTCTTGCTGCGCACCGGCGGCGTGTGGCCGACGATCTCCTTCATCAACGTGTCCACGTAATTGAGTTTCTTGATAGCCGGCCAGTCACGGTATTTCTCACGCCAGCGCGAGCCCGGGTCGAGCCATACGGCGAAGGTCTCGGCCCAGTCCTCGGCGGGATGGCTCTGCGCGTACCAGTTGTCGAGGTGCAGCACGTAATTGCGGCTGTAGGGCCGCGGCAGGTAGCTTTCGGGATAGGTCTTGCTGTTGCGCCCGAAGCGGCGGCGCCAGCTTTGCTTCAGGTGCAGGCGATAGGCGTTGGCCAGCGCATGCGCGGTTTCGTGCCGCAGCAGCTTCATGCGTGACTCCAGCGTGGTGCCGTCGAATTCGAGCATGTGCGCTTTTTCCAGGCGCATGAGCCGCGGGTGCACGAGGAAGAACGGGATGGCAATTCCGGGCACGCCGTCCGGGCAAAACCAGCAGTCCGAAAGCCAGCAATGCGGGCGGAACGCGAAGCCGCGGTTGGCGAGGTCATGCCACAGCAGCCTGACCTCTTTCTGGATCTTGCTGCCGTCGAGCGTAAGCCCCAGGTCGCACAGCCGGGTGTCCAGTAGGTTCTCATCGGATAAACGCGTCCAGGAGACTGCCGCCGGGCGCCGCGAGGTTTTCTTCCGGCTTTTCTTCCGGCGCAGTTTCTTGCGTTTTTTTATTTTTTTGGAAGGGATGTCCGTCTCCTTAAAGATTTTTCAGTAAATTAATAGACCACGGTAACACGATACCCGGCTTTCTCAAGCCGGTACAACAGGCCAGTTTCGCCCGGCAGGTGCGCCGCGCCCACGGCGATGAAGGCACCGCCCTGTTTGAGAATCGGTTTTAAGCGCTCGACCATGCGCAGATTGCGTTGCGCCAGTAACCGGTCCATGACTTCGTCATAGAGTCGCGCATCGCCCGGTTTGTTCTTTTCAGTGATGGCCACGATGGCGCCCAGGTCGCGCGCGAGATAAGCCTTATGCAGCGCCTCGAATTCCTTTTCAGACTCTTTTTGTGTATCCACGGTATCCTGTAACAGCGCCACCTGATCGGGCAGCGGCAGGTCGTCGAACACCGCCAATTGTTCCGCGACGGTTTCGAGCCCGGACACGGGTTTGTTTTGTTGCGTGGCGCGCGCCTGCAGCATGAGATCGAGGTATTCGCCGGTCTTGAGAGTCGGCATGGACAGCGCCATCATGACCGCCCAGGGTTTTTGCTTCTCGATGCCCAGCGTTGGCACGCCGCGAGCGGTCATTGCCATTTTGGTTTCCAGGTACAGTTTCTCGCCGATGACCTGTTCCAGCGTGCGCCCGTCGTTGAAAAACATGGCCTCGGCCATTTGCACCAGGGCTTCGCCACTGACAATGGCCTCCATGACGAAGTGGCTGGAGTTGCCCAGCGAGCGTGCGACGGGCTCTGGCAGAACATTAACGCGCGCATCGTCGGAGTGGATCGTGCCGAACAGAAAACTTGTCGTAGCGCTCGGCGATTCGATTTTCCACAGCAGGCCCTTGGTGTAGCGCGAAGCGGATTCGGAAACGGCGCTGACGCTGCTTTTTGCCGCGGAAGTTGTTGCTGAGGCTTCACCCGTCCAGAGTGGCAGGGCAAATAGGACGGCAAGTAGAATTCTGGAAAAGAGGCGGAAATCGGTTTTGGACAACGCTGTGTGGGCGGCGGAATGTCGACGCATTGAACGATTGGCTTCAGGAAAGGATTCTACAAATGTGCCACGATCGCGGATGGCGACCCGGAATCGGAGTTGCTTTCATTCACATGCCCCTCACCCTTTGCCCCAATCGAAATAAAGATGCTCACTGACTCCCCTCTCCCTCCGGGAGAGGGCAAAGGGTGAGGGGGATCACCCCTCGTCCCCATCGTTTCCTGCCGGGGTGCGCGTACATCATGCGCACCCGCTCGATGGCGCGGATGTCCACCGGACATCCGCGACACCTCCATCTCGCCTCCCGCCAGGGGAGAAGGTACCCTCACCCCGACCCCTCTCCCGCAAGCGAGAGAGGGGAGTTCTGTAAGATCGGAGCCGTGGCGCGCTGGCGCACGCACCTCTTCACTCTGGGGGAGTTTGTTCGCTGACGCGCTTTTTCGGTTGGGCCCGATTACCATGTATCCAAGAATATATTAGGAATGCCGATGCGCCAAATAGTAATTCCTTCTTTAGTCGCGTTGTGCCTGTTCGCGCCGGCGGCGCGTGCTGAGGACTTGCCGCGCTGGGAGCTGGGGCTGGGCCTAGCCGGCTTGAGCATCCCCGATTACCGGGGTTCCGATGAAAAACGCGGATACCTTCTGCCCTTGCCCTACATCCAGTACCGGGGCGAAATATTTCAGGTCGATCGCGAGGGCGCGCATGGCAAGCTGTTTACCTCGGAGCGCGTCCGGCTCGAGCTGAGCGTGAGTGCGGGGCCCCCGGCCCGGAGCGATGACAACGAGGCCCGCCGCGGCATGCCGGACATCGACCCGACCGCGGAGGTCGGCCCGTCGCTGGAGATTTATTTATCGCAAGATCGAGCGTGGTCACTCCGACTGCCTTGGCGTGCGGTCGTCGCGACCGATCTTTCGCACGTGAATGGGATCGGCTGGGTCTTTGCGCCCAATCTGAATTATGAGGCGCGCCACAATGGCGGCTGGGGCTTCGGGGCGGCGGTCGGGCCGTTATACGCCTCGGAGAAATATCACGACTACTACTACGAAGTTTTGCCGGCCCACGCCACGGCCACGCGTCCGGCCTACGATGCGCCGGGTGGTTACAGCGGCAGCCGCGTGACCTTCACGGCGAGCCGGCGCTTCCCGGATTTCTGGGTCGTGGCGTTCGCGCGCTATGATCGTCTTTCCGGCGCGGCCTTCGAGGACAGCCCGCTAGTGAAGAAAAATTCCTCATTCATGGCGGGCGTGGGTATTGCCTGGGTGCTGGCGGAAGCGAAGCACCCTTGATGTTCCATGGGAGCTGTCTTAAAAAGAAATTTCCTGAAACCACAGATGTACACAGATGAACGCCGATTGAAATAAAGAGATTATTAATCTGTGTTAATCCGTGGTTCCATATTTCATGAATTCTTACTTTTGGCTACCATGACACCAAGAGCGCGCGACGAATTTCTGGACCTGGTGGACCAGCTGATCTTCGAAATCGAGGAGGTCCTGATGTGTGCCGGGGACGAGGATGACCCGGAGGATTCCGAGTTTTCCGATCTGTTGCCGCTCTACGAGCAGCTGTCAGTGGAGCTCAAGAAACTGCACGCCGAGGTGACGCAGGGCAAGCATGCCTTCGGCGCGGACCAGGACCTGCCTTTCATGCCGCTCGTTAACAAATGGAAGGAGCGGCTTCCTTTCTACAGTCTGTTCACGACGCTCAACATCGCGAACAAGCAAGGTCTGACCGGGTAACGGTTTGTGACTTCGCTGGTTTGCCGGTAACATTCCGCCATGTCCGGTAACACCATTGGCAAGCTCTTTACCGTCACCACCGCGGGTGAATCCCACGGCCCCGCCTATGTCGGCATCATCGATGGCTGTCCGCCCGGCATGGCGCTGACGGAAGCCGATCTCCAGCCGGACCTCGACCGGCGCAAGCCCGGCCAGTCGCGTCACACCACGCAACGGCGCGAGTCGGACGAGGTAAAAATTCTTTCGGGCGTGTTCGAAGGCAAGACCACCGGCACGCCGATCGGCCTGATGATCCAGAATACCGACCAGCGCCCGCAGGATTATTCCAAGATTATGGATAGATTCCGCCCGGGCCATGCCGATTACACCTACATGCAGAAATACGGCCTGCGCGACTACCGCGGCGGTGGACGTTCATCCGCGCGCGAAACGGCGATGCGCGTGGCGGCCGGGGCCGTTGCCAAAAAATATCTGCGCGAACGTTACAAGATGATGGTTCGTGGCTATCTCGCGCGACTGGGACCGATCAAGCTGGATCTCAAGGATTGGAACGAAGTCGAGAACAATGACTTCTTTTGTCCGGATGCCTCCAAGGTGGCGGAACTGGAGGCCTATATGGACGCGTTGCGCAAGGAAGGCAATTCCATCGGCGCGCGCATTAATATAGTTGCCAGCCACATGCCGGTGGGTCTCGGCGAACCGATATTCGGGCGGCTGGACGCTGACATCGCCTACGCCATGATGGGCATCAACGCCGTGAAAGGCGTCGAGATCGGCGCAGGCTTTCGCTGTGTCGAGCAGAAGGGCACCGAGCACCGCGATGAAATCACGCCCAATGGTTTTCTTTCCAACCACGCCGGTGGCACGCTCGGCGGGATATCTTCCGGGCAAGACATCGTCGTGAGCATCGCGCTCAAGCCGACTTCCAGCATCCGCCTGCCGGGGAAAACCGTGAACGTGAAGGGCGAGGCAGTCGAGGTCGCCACCACCGGGCGTCACGATCCCTGTGTCGGCATTCGCGCCACGCCCATCGCCGAGGCCATGCTGGCTATCGTGCTGATGGACCACGCGCTGCGCCACCGTGCTCAGAATTCCGACGTCCACAGTCCCACGCCGGTGATTCCGGGACAGGCATAAAAAGACGTTGCCACATAACGGAGGAGTCGCTATGAACGTCAAGCGCTGGTTGTATGCAAGTCTGGCAGTGCTGATCGTCATCTTCGCGCTGGAGTTGGTCATCAACAGCTTCCTGCTCATGGGCATTTATGAGCAAACGGCCTCCATCTGGCGCCCGTTCCCGGAAATCGAGCGGATGACCTGGGTATTCTGGCTGGGCTACCTGGTCTTTGCCCCGTTTTTCGCTCTGATTTACACCAAGGGCTACGAACCGGGCAAAGCCGGTCTCGGTCAGGGTTTGCGCTATGGCCTGTACTTGGGCGTGCTGTTGTCCGTGTTGCCGAATCTCGTCTGGTATGCGGTGTTGCCGATTCCGTTCGAGCTGGCGTTCTACTGGTTCCTCGGCGGCATGGCCGAGTCGATCGCTGCCGGCGCGGCCGTGGGGATGATCTACAAAAACTGAAATCCCCCTGGCGGGGGCATGAATGCGGCTCTGCTAATTCAAGATGCCCTACTGGCGCCTTTCCGGTTTTTATTTCTTATACTTCGCCACCCTCGGCGTGCTGGTGCCGTACTGGGGTTTGTATCTCCAGTCCGTCGGGTTCAGTCCGGTGGACATCGGGCATCTCATCGCGATTCTCATGTTCTCGCGCATCGTCGCGCCGGTGGTGTGGGGCTGGATCGCGGATCATCGTGAGCAGCGCATGGCGGTGGTGCGGCTGGCTTCGTTCCTGACGGTCGTGGCATTCAGCGGAGTTTTCTTCGGTACATCGTTCTGGTGGCTGGCGGCGGTCATGCTGCTGTTCAGTTTTTTCTGGAATGCCTCGTTGCCGCTGCTCGAAGTGTTTGTCATGCAACACACGGCGGCGCGACCGGGCGCCTATGGGCGTGTGCGTCTGTGGGGTTCGATTGGATTCATCATATTGGTTCTGGCACTTGGTCCGGTGATCGACGCGCACGGACCGTGGTGGATATTGCCATCGCTGTTGTCGTTGATGGTGGGTATCTGGCTGTTCAGTCAGACCTTGCCGGAATCGGAGATGAAATGCGCTGTCGAACCGGCGGGGCGGTTCCGCGATGCGTTGCGGCAACCGGGGGTGTTCGCTTTCCTGTTGGCCTGTCTGCTGATGCAGATCAGTCATGGCCCGTACTACACCTTCTATTCCATTTATCTGGAGAGTTACGGTTATTCGAAGACCGTGATCGGCATGCTGTGGGCGTTTGCCGTGGTGTGCGAGATCGGCGTGTTCCTGTTGATGCAGCGCCTGCTCACGCGCGTATCGTTGCGCGCGGTGTTGATCGCGAGTTTCTTTCTTGCAGCGGTACGTTGGCTGCTGATCGGCCACTTTCCTGAAAATCTGTCCGTACTGGTGGCGGCGCAGGCGCTGCACGCTGCGACCTTCGGGAGCTTTCACGCCACAGCGATTCAGCTCGTGCATCGTTTTTTCACGGGCAAACATCAGCATCGCGGACAGGCAATCTATGGAAGCCTGAGCTTCGGGATCGGTGGGGCGGTGGGAAGCTTTTACAGCGGTCATACCTGGGCCACGCTGGGTCCAACCGTAACCTTCAATATTGCTGCCGCCGCCGCAGGACTGGCGTTTCTGGTAGCTTTGCTGCTGATCAGGCCGAAGACTTGAGCCGGCGCAGGTGGCGGTAGGCGGAGAGGGGAATGATCTCGGCGGTACGCCGGATCGCCGGTGCGACCACCTTGATGACGGGTTTGCTTTCAGAAAAGATTTTGCCCAGCGCGGCGCCAAGCTCGTCGAGCACGCGGTAGAGATCCACGTCTGTGTGGGCGGCGCGAAGGACTTCCTGGCGGATCGGCGTAAGCGCCAGCAGGGTTCTGTCCAGATTCACCGGATCGGTCAGGCGACGGCAGGCGTTCGAGACAAAAATCGCGCGCACCAGACGCGTCATGATGTCGTGGTGCAGTGGGCTGCCCTCGAACACGTCTTTGATATTGGTCGCTGCGGGGTTCACCGGAAATTGGTGATAACCCATGCGTTCTTCCAGCTGTTCCAGTAACTCTTTAAAATTCATTTTGCTGTCGCTTCCTTTGTGTCGGGGAAAATTAATACCCCATTCTGTCAGCGACCTGCGTCAATTCGCCGGTCGCATCCCCACTTCGTGGGGGCCCTGCTCAGCGGCTCATGCCGCTACTTTCCCGAATTATTCGTATCATGGCCTGTCCGGCATTGGAGAGAGTGCGTTTCTCGTGAGTGACAATTCCCAGCTCACGTTTTATCTCCCCCTTTTCAATCTGGACCACATTGAGCCCTCCGTCAATCATAGTCCGTGGCAAGGCACTCCACCCGAGACCGATCGCCGCGAGCATTTTCAGCACTTCGAGATAATTGGTGGCCATGCCGACCTGGAGGCGGTCGCGCATCGGACCGAAGGCGTTCAGGATGATTTCGCGGGTATAAGTGCCGGGACCGGGCAGAATCGCCGGGTATTCCAGCAACCGGGCAAGTTTCACGCGCTTTTCCCGCGCCAGCGGGTGGCCGGGGCTGACGACGATATCCAGCGGGTCGTCCCAGATCTTCTCGACTTTCAGTGGCGCGGCGGCCTTGGGCGGCAGTGTGACCACCGCCAGTTCCAGATTGCCGCGCGCCACCGCCTGGCAGGCCTTCTCGGAGTCCATGAATTGCAGATTCAGGCGCACTTGCGTGTAGGTTTCGTGGAATTGCTTGAGCAACTCCGGCAGCCGGTGCAGGCCGATGTGATGGCTGGTGGCGAACAGTAATTCCCCGGTAATGGCGCCGGAAAGATTGGTAATGCCGCGCTTCACGTCCTCGAGCTCCTTCAGCACGGCGCGGGCGCGGGTGAGCAGGGCCTCGCCGGCCGGCGTGAGGTGAATGCCGCGGCCGATGCGGTCGAACAGTCGGGCGCCGATGTCTTTTTCGAGCGCGGCGATGCGCTTGCTGACGGCCGGCTGGGTCAGGTAGATCCGTTCCGCCGCGCGTGAAAATGACCCGGATTCGGCCACGGCCAGGAAGGCTTGCAAGGCGGATATGTCCATAACTTAATAGAATAGTTTATATGATAAACATGAATTTGTGTTATTTATAGATCCTGCCTAAAATTTGCGCAAGTATTCAACCGCGGTGGCAGGCATGGCCGGAAACACCCTTTACGACAAGCTCTGGGAATCGCACGTGGTGCGTCAGAACGATGACGGCACCAGCCTGCTCTATGTCGACCGCCACTTGGTGCACGAAGTCACCAGCCCGCAGGCCTTCGAGGGGCTGCGTCTCGCCGGCCGCAAGCTCTGGCGCGTGGACGCCAATCTCGCCACCGCCGATCACAATGTCCCGACCACGGACCGTGCGCGCGGCATTGCCGATCCGGTGTCGCGTTTGCAGGTGGAAACCCTCGACCGGAATTGCCACGACTATGGCATCACCGAGTTCGCCATGAACGATGCGCGCCAGGGGATCGTGCACGTGATCGGCCCGGAACAGGGCGCAACCCTGCCCGGCATGACCGTCGTTTGTGGCGATTCGCATACTTCGACCCACGGCGCCTTCGGCGCGCTCGCCTTCGGCATCGGCACTTCGGAGGTCGAGCATGTACTCGCGACGCAATGCCTGATCTTGAAGAAAGCCAAGAACATGCGCGTGCGCGTCGAGGGGAAAATTCCCGCGGGCATCACCGCTAAGGATATTGTACTCGCGATCATTGGCAAAATCGGCACCGCCGGCGGTAACGGCCATGCCATCGAGTTTGCCGGCGACGCGATCAAAGAACTTTCCGTCGAAGGCCGCATGACGGTGTGCAACATGGCCATCGAAGCCGGCGCGCGCGCTGGCATGATCGCCGTGGATGACAAGACGATTGAATATTTTCGCGGTCGGCCTTATGCGCCGAAAGGCGAAATGTGGGACAAGGCCGCGATCGCGTGGCGCGGCATGACGAGCGATGCGCAGGCGAAGTTCGACAAGGACGTGGTGCTCCAGGCCGCCGACATCAAGCCGCAGGTTACCTGGGGTACATCGCCCGAGATGGTGGTGCCGGTGGACGGTGCGGTGCCCGACCCGGACAAGGAAAGCGATTCCATCAAACGCGGCAGCATGCAACGGGCGCTCCAGTACATGGGTCTCAAACCGGGAACAGCGATGCGCGACATTGCGCTCGACAAGATTTTTATCGGCTCCTGCACCAACTCGCGGATAGAAGATCTTCGCGCCGCAGCGGCAGTGGTGAAAGGCAAGAAGGTCGCCAACAACATCAAGCTCGCGCTGGTGGTGCCGGGCTCCGGTCTGGTGAAAACTCAGGCCGAAAAAGAAGGCTTGGACAAAATTTTCCGCGCCGCCGGTTTTGAGTGGCGCGAGCCGGGATGCTCCATGTGCCTCGCCATGAATGCCGACCGGCTTGAACCGGGCGAGCGTTGCGCTTCAACATCGAACCGCAACTTCGAGGGTCGCCAGGGCGCCGGCGGGCGCTCCCATCTCGTGAGTCCGGCCATGGCTGCCGCGGCCGCTATCGCCGGGCATTTCGTAGACGTGCGTGAGGTTCGCTGATGCAAAAGTTTGAAAAACTGACGGGCCTCGTCATGCCGCTGGATCGTGGTAATGTCGATACCGACGCGATCATTGCCAAGCAGTATTTGAAATCGATACATCGCACCGGCTTCGGGCCGAACCTGTTCGACGACTGGCGCTACCTCGATCCGGGTGAGCCGGGTATGGACCACAGCCAGCGCCGTATCAACCCGGACTTCGTGCTGAATCAGCCACGCTACCAGGGCGCGCAGGTAATGCTGGCGCGTGATAATTTCGGTTGCGGTTCCTCGCGCGAACATGCGCCATGGTCGTTAATGGATTACGGTTTCCGCGCGATCATCGCGCCAAGTTATGCCGATATTTTTTACAACAACAGTATCAAGAATGGTTTACTGCCGATCGTGCTTGATAGCGCTGCCATGGATCAGCTGTTCCGGGAAACCGAGGAGACGCCGGGCTATCGGCTGACGGTGGATCTTGCGGCGCAGACTGTAACAACACCCGCGGGCAAGGTACTCAAGTTTGAGATCGATGCCTTCCGCAAGCACTGCTTGTTGAACGGGCTCGATGAAATCGGTCTCACGCTCCAGCATGTGGATGAGATCAAGACTTTCGAAGCACGACGTCGTAAAGAGGCGCCGTGGCTGTTCGCGAAGTAAAGGTACGAACGATGACCAAGAAAATTGCGATATTGCCTGGCGATGGTATCGGACCCGAAGTAATGGCCGAGGCGGTCAAGCTGCTTGAGCGCCTGCGCAAGGATTTCGGCCTCAAAATCGAGACCGAAACGGCCCCCGTGGGCGGTACGGCGTACGAGGCGCACAAGCACCCGCTGCCGGACGCGACGCTGAAACTGGCGCAACAAGCGGATGCCGTGTTACTTGGGGCCGTGGGCGGCGCCCAGTGGGATACGCTGCCGCGCGAGCTGCGCCCGGAAAAGGCCCTGCTGAGATTGCGCTCGGAGCTCAAGCTGTTCGCCAACCTGCGTCCCGCTATTCTCTATCCGCAATTGGCCGCGGCCTCGACGCTTAAACCCGAAATTGTGGCGGGGCTCGACCTGCTGATCGTGCGCGAGCTGACGGGCGATATCTATTTCGGTGAACCGCGTGGCGTGCGCACGCTTGAGAGTGGCGAGCGCCAGGGATACAACACCATGGTGTATGCCGAGCACGAAGTGGAGCGCGTGGCGCGGGTGGCGTTCGATGCCGCGCGCAAGCGCCGCAAGAAACTCTGCTCGGTGGAGAAGGCGAATGTACTGGAAACCTCCGGCCTGTGGCGCGAGGTAGTGCTGCGCGTGGCCAAGGATTATTCCGACGTGGAATTGAGCCATATGTACGTGGACAACGCCGCGATGCAGCTGGTGCGGGCGCCGAAGCAATTTGACGTGATCGTGACCGGCAATATCTTCGGCGATATCCTGTCGGACGAGGCGGCCATGCTGACGGGTTCCATCGGTATGTTGCCATCGGCCTCGCTCGACGCCGCCAACAAGGGCATGTACGAACCGATTCACGGTTCCGCCCCGGACATCGCCGGCAAGGGCGTGGCCAATCCGTTGGCTACGATACTGTCCGTGGCCATGATGTTGCGCTACACACTGAACGAACCGCCGTTAGCCGGAAAAATTGAAAAGGCGGTTTCCAGCGTGCTCGATCAGGGATTGCGCACCGGCGATATTTACACCGACGGAACCAAGAAAGTCGGCACAGCTGAAATGGGTAATGCTGTGGTAGCGGCTCTATAAGGTTATTCACCGCAAAGACGCAGAGAACGCAAAGAAAATATTTTTAAACTTCTTTAAATCTTTGCGACTTTTTCGCCTTTGCGGTAAGAACTCATAGTTTTTTTAAGAGGTGAAGCAATGAAGCGGGTAGGACTGGTGGGTTGGCGCGGCATGGTGGGCTCGGTGCTCATGGGCCGCATGCAGGCGGAAAAGGATTTCGATCACACCGAGCCGGTGTTCTTTACCACGTCGAATGTCGGTGGCAAGGGCCCCGCCATCGGCAAAGATGTGCCACCGCTCAAAGATGCAAAAAATATCAACGAGCTGAAGGCGATGGATGTCATCATCACCTGTCAGGGCGGTGACTACACCTCTGAAATATTTCCCAAACTGCGCACGGCCGGCTGGAAGGGTTACTGGATTGACGCGGCCTCCAGCCTGCGCATGGACAAGGACGCCATCATCATTCTCGATCCGGTCAATATTGAGGTTATCAGGGCGGGGATCAAGAACGGCGTGATGAACTACATCGGCGGCAACTGCACGGTGTCGCTTATGCTCATGGCGCTCGGCGGGTTGTTCAAGGCCAATCTTATCGAGTGGATGACCTCAATGACCTATCAGGCCGCTTCGGGCGCGGGCGCCAACAACATGCGCGAGCTGGTGAAGCAGATGGGCAGCGTCCATGCCGTGGTGAAGGCCAAGCTCGATGACCCGGCTTCGGCGATTCTGGACATCGACCGCGCGGTGGCCGATCACATCCGCAGCGACAAGTACCCGAAGGAATTTTTTGGCGTTCCGCTGGCGGGTTCGATCATCCCTTATATCGACAAGCAGCTCGACAGCGGTCAGTCGAAAGAGGAATGGAAAGGTCAGGCCGAGACCAACAAGATCCTCGGTCGTTCCGAGCAGCCGATTCCGATCGATGGCATCTGCGTGCGTGTCGGCGCCATGCGTTGCCACAGCCAGGCATTCACCATCAAACTCAAGCAGGATGTCCCGCTGGACGAGATCAATTCCATGCTGGCGGCGCACAATGCGTGGATAAAGATCGTTCCGAACGAACGCGACAAGAGCATGCGCGAACTTACTCCGGCAGCGGTAACGGGCACGCTCACAGTGCCCGTGGGACGCCTGCGCAAACTGAACATGGGCAAGGATTATTTGGGCGCCTTTACGGTCGGCGATCAGCTTCTCTGGGGAGCGGCCGAACCCTTGCGGCGCATGTTGCGCATCCTCCTGGAACACCGTTAATTTCCTGAAATACCGGTTTTCCCCCTTGAAACATGGGTTCGCCGGCACATTGATGTCGGGCGGGCGCACGACTATATAAAAATAGGAAGCTGAAAATACGCCAGATCTGGCCGTATCCAGACGGGCGCGGTTCTGGCGGCCATGCCGGTGACTGGCCTCATTAAATCAGCCAAATTCAGGGGCGTGCGAGCGTTTGCCGGTAACGGGATGTCTGGTAAATAATCTTCTGTACGCTATAGTTAGTTGAGGTTTGTAAAGAATATTGCTATTTAATTGTCTAACTCCCGGTCTTATAAGGCCTTTGGACAAGGAAGCCCGTTGACTACAACAGGGGTGAACAGGATGTTTGAAATCAGGAGGGGACTCGCGCTCATTTCTCGATGGATGCTCGTCGGCATCCTGGCGTTGTTCCCACTGACCGGTCATGCGCTGGCATTGGGCAAGCTCAAAGTTCTTTCCGCCCTGAATGAACCGCTCAATGCCGAGATTGAATTCACATCCATCACTGACAAGGAACTGAAAGGGCTGGCTGTTTCGCTGGCTTCGCGCACCGACTTTGACGCCGCGGGTATTGAGCGTCTACCGTTCCTGTCCCAGGTCAAATTCGTCGTCGATCGGAAATCCGATGGGCGTCATTTCCTGCTCCTGCGCACCGAGCAACAGATTAACGAACCATTTCTGCATTTATTGTTGCAAATCGAATGGCCGGGCGGGCGTCTCGTGCGCGAATACACCGCGCTAATTGATCCTCCCTACCGAATCACCGGCAAGGCCGCTCCCGTCGAAACACCTGTTGTGACGCCTCCGGCACCAGCACCGATGCCGGAAGTACAACCGCTGGCGCCACCAGCACCCGTGGCTGAAGCGCCACCGGCGGAAATGACGAAAGAAGAAATCCCGCCCGTCGCCACCAAACCGGAAGAACTGAAATCAGAAGCGGTACCCCCCCAGGAAGAAGTTATAAAGAAAATTCCGCCCGCGGAAGCGATCGCGGCAGAGAGAAAATTCGGTCCGCCGGACATTGCACAAGGAGTGGCTCCGTCAGAATCTGACACGCCAACGGTGGAGCCTCTGGAAGCCGCCCCGAAGATCGAGGTGGCTCAGGCACCAGAGGGGCAGCGGCCCGCTGAACCCGGAGTGAAGCCGGCACCGGTTCTCGCGGACATGTCGAAATATAATGTCAAACGCGGTGACACGCTTTGGCACATCGCCGAGAAGGCGCGTACCGATGGCCGGGACGTGAGCATCGAGCAGATGATCCTGGCGATTTATCGAACCAACAAAGATGCCTTTTTCAGCAATAACGTCAACAATCTGAAGGCGGGCAAGATACTGAAAATTCCCGAGCGTGTGGAAGCAGAATCCGTCACACAATCCGATGCACGGCGCGAGTTTCGCGCGCAATACGATGCGTGGCAGGAATACAAGTTGAAACTGGCAAGCGCCAGTGGTGCCGTCAAGATAGCGGAAGCTCCCGCGGTGGCGCCACCGGCCGCGCCGGAGAAACCCGCGATACCTGAGAAGCCCGCCGTGGCCTCGGAGCCCAAGAAAGAACCGGCAAAACCTGCGAAGCCGGCCCCGACCGTGACTGACAAGGGCAAGCAGGATGAACTGCTAAAGATTGTGCGCAACACTTTGCAGCAGGAAAAGAGCACGCCGGACAAGGCCGTTTCCGAGAAAGAATCCGCCAAGGAATCGACCACCCGCGAGCAACAGGCGCTGGCGGAACGTGCCGCCACGCTGGAAGAGTCCCTCGAATCCCGGCGGCTCGAAAACAAGGACCTCAGCGACAAAGTCGGGCTGGTGCGTTCGCAGCTCAAGAAAGAATCGCGTCTGATCGAACTGGAAAGCCAGAGTTTGGCGCAGCAGAAAAAGCCACCGGAAACCAAGCCGACAGAACCCGTCGCCAAGCCGGTGGAGCCGCCCCCTCCGCCCGCCGCGGTGGAAAAGCCCAAGGTTGAACCCCTCCCCCCGCCGGTCGCCAAGCCCGCGCCTGACGCGCCGAAGAAGCGTGTGCCGCCACCGCCACCGCCGGAGGAAAAGGACTTCCTGGCCACGATCATGGAGGCGGTACAAGGCGATCTGTTGATGCCGGCCCTGATTGGCTTTGTGGTGTTGCTGAGCGGTGGGATCGCGCTCGTCTATTTCCGTCGCCGTCAGAAGTCCATTGCCGAATTCGAGGAGAGCATTCTCTCGGCCGATGCCATCAGTACCGACCAGCCTGCGACCACCGGCAACGTTGTGGGCCAACAGCCGTCGGCCGCCACTACCGGGGGCGACACGTCGTTCCTGAGCGACTTCAGTCAGGGCGGTATGGGCAACATACACACCGATGAAGTGGATCCGATAGCCGAAGCCGAAGTTTATCTGGCCTACGGACGCGATGAAACGGCCGAGGAGATTCTCAAAGAGGCCATGGTCAAGAATCCGGATCGCCAGGAAATCAAGCTCAAGCTCCTGGAGATCTATCACCAGCGCAATGATGTATCCGCGTTTGAAACGCTGGCGGAGGAACTCTACGCCGCGCAGGGAGGCCGCGCGGGCAAGCACTGGGGCAAAGTGGAAGAAATGGGGCGCAAGCTCAATCCGGACAACCCGATGTTCCGTGGCGGTGCCCCGGGCAAGACCCCCGCGGCGCCGCCAGCCAAGCCCGTACCGGTTCCCCGGGTGGAGTCCGCCGCGACGACGGCGCCGGCAGTGTCAGGAATCGATTTCAAGGTATCCCAAGCCGATGCAGGAAAGGTGGAAACCGCCGGTGACTTCGATTTTGACATCGAGACACCCGCTGCGCAGGAGGCCAAGCACGGGTCGGATGACTTCTCGGTTGTCATGCCAGAGACAACCCGCAAGTCCAAGGAAGAGCCGAATCTCGATTCCCTCGATTTTGGCGGGGCGACAGACAGCGCTGACATTTTTCATTTGGGCGCCGAAGCGCCCGCCGCCCCCGCGGTCAATAAAATCAAATGGGAACCGGAAACGGCGGAACCGTTTACCGCTGGGTCGGAAGTTGATCTGGAGGTGGGTGCCACACCCGCCGGAGAAGGTGAGGTCTCCGGGCAGTGGGACGAGGCGGCGACGAAACTGGATCTGGCCAAGGCCTACATCGACATGGGCGATGCCGAAGGGGCACGCAGCATTTTGCAGGAAGTGATGACCGAAGGCAGCGACGCGCAAAAGAAACAAGCGCAGGAACTGTCGTCCCAAATCGCCTGATATTTTTTACTCAGAATCTCCGCTTAAAATAAATCTCACCGCCACGGACGAGTCCTGATCGGGCCTCGATGCCGATATAACCGTCTGTCTCCACATTCAGGTCAAGACCGATAAACCCCCCGGACATTGCGCCTCGTTCGAAGGACAGCGTGTGATTGATTGAACCGCTGGCGCGTTCTTCGCCGTCGATTTTGCCGTAGGATCCTCCACCGTAAAAGCGCCAATGCGGGGCCAGTTTTGCTATGACGCCGATTTCCGCTCGAGGCAGTGCCCAATCTATCACGACCGTCTGTGAGTCGTTTTTATGATCCACCTTCTGATAGATATATTCGATGGAGCTGTAAAGGGAGAGGCGTTGGCTTTCCATCAAGAGTGCATGCAGGGAAAATCCCGCATGATAACCCTCGAGTTCTATTCCGGCCGTGACGGGATTGTTTGTCTGGGTGAGAAAGGCATAACCGCCGTACATTCCCAGCGTCACGCGTTGGCCGGCCTTTTCGCGCAGGCTCACACCGAGCCAGCGGCTGGTGCTGTCCTGGGTGCGGTTGGCATAATCGAGCGGAATTTTGTGGCGGGCGAATCGCATGGAAAAATCCAGCGTCGAGCCATGGCGCTCTGGCGGCGTTAACGGTCCGGCCGCCTCGACCAGGACGGGCAGGAACAGCATCAACAGCAAGCCACCACGGACCATCATTTATTTTTCCTCCTGTCGTAAGTCACGAAACTGTAGGCATAGGGATTCTTTTCATCGGCCGTGTGGTGAACACGGCTGACCTCCTGCCAGTCGCCCCGGTCGAATTCGGGAAAATAAGTGTCGCCGTCGATTTCGGCATGCACCAGGGTTAGATAAATCCGGTCGGCGCTACCGATGGACTGACGGTAGATTTCCGCACCGCCAATGATAAATATTTCAGATTTGTCCTGGATCTCCCGAAGTGCTTCTTCGAGTGAATTCTTAACCTGGCAACCTGGTGCGCGAAACGCCGGGTTGCGCGTGACGACGATATTGGCGCGGTCGGGAAGTGGCTTGCCAATGGACTCGTAATTGCGCCGTCCCATGATTACAGGGTGGCCGGTGGTGAGCTGGCGGAAGTGTCGGAGATCGGCCGGCAAATGCCACGGCAATTTGTTGTTAACGCCTATCACGCGGTTCTCCGCCATGGCGGCAATGAGGGAAACGCGCCTTTCGCGTGACACAGCGTTTACACCGCGACGGGCGCCTTGATGGAAGGGTGAGGGTCGTAATTCAGCAGCTCAAAATCATCGTAATCGAAATCGAATAATGAGGTTATTTCCGGGTTGAGACGCATCGAGGGTAGCGATCGCGGTTCACGGGCGAGTTGTGTTTGAACCTGGTCGAGATGGTTCAGGTAAAGATGAGCATCGCCCAGCGTATGGATAAATTCACCGGGCTTGAGTCCGGTAATCTGAGTGATCATCAGGGTGAGCAAAGCGTAAGACGCGATGTTGAATGGCACACCGAGGAAGATATCGGCGCTGCGCTGGTACAGCTGGCACGATAATTTTCCCTCCGCCACGTAGAACTGGAACAGCAGATGACAGGGGGGCAGCGCCATGCGTTCGATTTCGGCCACGTTCCAGGCGCTGACGATCAACCGGCGCGAGTCCGGATTCTGGCGGATGTCTCGCACCACTTGGCTGATCTGGTCGATCTGCCGACCGTCCGCCGCGGGCCAGGAGCGCCACTGGGAGCCGTAGACCGGACCGAGGTTGCCGTTTTCATCGGCCCAATCATCCCAGATGCTGACGCCGTGCTCCTTCAGATAGCGGGTGTTGGTGTCGCCACGCAGGAACCACAGCAATTCGTAAATGATTGACTTGGTGTGAAGCTTCTTGGTGGTGACGAGGGGGAACCCCTGGGCCAGGTCGAAGCGCATCTGATGGCCGAAAACGGAGAGCGTCCCGGTGCCGGTGCGGTCGGCTTTGTGTGCCCCATGCTGTATCACGTGGCGCATCAAGTCAAGGTACTGCCGCATGCATTGGTCTCCCTTGTCACGACGTTACAGGGCATCAGACGGATCGTAAGTATATCCGCTCGCCGTGTCGGACGCAGCCGCCGTCCGACTAATGTCGCGATGGCGCGAACAGGCGCACGTGGCGATATTTGAACAGCGGTAACAGCATCATGCCCGCGATGAAACCGCCGATGTGCGCGCCGAAGGCCACACCGCCCTGGCCGGGGTCGGCAAGGGCGGAATTGACCAGTTGCAGCACGAACCAGAAACCCAGCACCACCATGGCCGGCAGGTACATGGTGCGGGTTATAAATCCCAGGGGGACCAGTACCAGCACATGCGCGCGTGGGAACAGCAGCAAGTAGGCCCCGAGCACGCCGGAGATAGCGCCGCTGGCGCCAATCATCGGGATGGTGGAATCCATGTTGGGCAGAGCCTGCGCGAACACGGCGGCGATTCCGCACAGCAGGTAAAACACCACGAAGCGCACGTGACCCATGGCATCCTCGATATTGTTGCCGAATATCCAGAGGTACAGCATGTTACCGATAAGGTGCATCCAGCCGCCATGCATGAACATGGAGGTGAACACCGTCAGCGTCGGCGGGACCATGGCCAGTTCCGGCGGGAGGATTTTGTCGCCGAGGAGCGCGGCCGGGATCACGCCGAGACCATACACCGCCATCTCGAAACCGCGCGCGCCCAGCGACAACTGCCACAGGAAAACCAGCGAACTAGCCGCGATAAAAGCGATCGTCAGGAACGGCTTGATCGTCGTGGGATTGTCATCGTGCAGCGGAATCACGATTTTGTCCTGTGAATCACGCTGTCGGGGTCCTGACGATAGAAGCGTTGCAGGTGGTCATATACCGCCGAAAAATCTTCCCGGACGTAATGAGGCGCGGTGAAGAATGTTTCGCTGAGAACGGCAAAGAATTCCGCGGGATCTTCCGCGGCATAGGGATCGAGTCGATAGCGGTCGCGGGAATCCAGTGCGGTGCACAGCCGCCGGTAGGCATCATGGAAATCGCGTGCCCAGGCGCGCGCATCCATTCCGGAATGCAAGGGCGGGAAACCGTTGGCAGCGCCATTCAGCATATCCAGCTTGTGTGCGCATTCGTGTATCACCAGATCATGGTCTGCCGGCGCTACCGCTTCCTCCCGGATGGCCTCCCAAGACAACACGATCGGACCCTGGGACAGAGACTGGCCGCACAAATCCATTATCTCCGGGTGCACGACGCCATACTCATCCATGTGCTCATCCTGCACGCGGAAATCGCCCGGGTAGATCACGATGGAGATCCAATCATCATAGTATTCCAATCCGAGATTGAGCACAGGGAGGCTGGCGTGCAGCGCGATGCGGACACGCATTGATTTGTTGATGGAGAATCCGTTCGCCCCCTCGAAGGATTTTGTCCGGAGAAAGCGTGCGGTGAGCCGGCGCAAACGTTGCTGGTCTTTCCTCGGCAACGCCTGTGCATAGGATGAAGAGCGCATCGATTTCAACCACAGCGATTCGGACAGAGGTTCATGTACGTGGCGCCAGCGGCGGTAAAGTTTTTTAACCCTGCCTGCCGCACGCCCGACACGCCGCGGCGCTGTTTGGCGGCTAGCGACCACCGCTGAGATTCTGGATGGCCAATTTTTTGCCTTTCTCCACGGCGGGTTGGTCCAGTGGATTAATACCGTACAACAGACCGGCGTATACCGTGGTGCGCTGGTAGAGATCGATCAGCTGGCCCAGCACGTGGGCATCGAGCCTGGGCAAACGCAAGGTCATGTTCGGGTGGCCGGTCTCGGAGATTACCTGAACGGTGGCACGGAACTCGGCCTCGAGAACATCCAGCATGCGCTTGCCTTCCAGATAGGGAAAATGTTTTTTGTCAGCGCTGGAAACCGGGATGGGAAGATTCGTTCCCCAGTCGTCGACGGCCATGAAGGTGAAAATTTTGTCGTGCCGCGATTCGAGATACATCTGCAACTGGCTGTGTTGGTCCACCGCGCCCATGGCGCGCACCGGCAGCGTTCCCGCCGGGGGTTTGTCAGGCAGGGTCTCCATCCGCTTGCCGAGGGATTCGGCCCAGAGCTGGCGGTACCAGTCGCCGAAAAGTTGCAATGGGTCGGCGTAAGGCATCATGATTGAGACGCGCTTGTTGTGTTTGATATCGAGCAGGTAAAATAGTACGGCCATTTCCAGCGCCGGGTTTTCCCGGAGATCGTCGGACGCACAACGCGCGGCATTGGCGGCGCTGCCGGCGAGCAGTCGGCGAATATCCACCCCGGTGATAGCCAGCGGTAACAGCCCCACTGCCGTGAGTACCGAGAAACGACCGCCCACCCGGGGAGGCACCGGCAGCGACGAAATCCCCTCGCGTCGGGCCAGTTCCCGCAGCCATCCCTGCACCGGATCGGTGATCAGCCACTGGTGATAACGCGCCTCGTCCGACCCGAGTTGCTTCTCGAGCCACGCACGCACGATCAACAGCTGGATGACTGTTTCAATGGTCCCGCCGGATTTGCTGATGGCGATGACGGCCGTTTTTTCAGCGGTCCAGTTTCGCAGCAACCTGTCCAGACGGCGAGGATCGATGTTTTCCAGAAAATGCAGCCGGGGAAGCGAGGAGTCCTGTGAATCGAGTGCCTGATGCACGGCCTTGGCGCCGAGACTGGAACCGCCGATACCGATGAAAGCGATATTCTCGAATCCACGAATCGGCTCCGCCATGGCCTCGATCTGGGCCAGGGAATCCGGCATGGTGTCATGCAGCGTCAGGCAGGCGTACTCGGCCTCCAACCCGCCGGCGGATCCTTCAATCAGTGTTTGATGAACGCTCCGGAGTTGGGGCAGGAGGGCCTCGATTTCGGACTGGCCCACGCCTTCCACGCCGATGGCGTCCCGGTACAGACGGGCGGTATCGATAGACAGCCGTGATGAGGCGGAGGCGATGTTGGCAGGGGAATTATTGCTGGGTTGCGCCACGGATTATCTCTTCGGCATCGGGGCTTGTTGCAATACTACCATTCTTTACTTTTCTCGATATCCCGCGGCATCCAGTGTATTGGACAGCAAGGTGGCCACGGTCATGGGACCGACACCACCCGGCACCGGTGTGATCCACCCCGCGCGTTTTTTGGCCGCCTCGAAATCTACATCGCCGACCAGTTTGCCGTCGGGAAGCCGGTTGATCCCGACGTCGATGACGATGGCGCCGGGTTTGATCCAGTCTCCCTTGATCATCCCGGGTTTTCCCACGGCGACTACCAGCACGTCGGCACGGGCGGCATGGCCGGGAAGGTCTTGCGTGTAGCGGTGACAGGTGGTGACGGTACAGCCGGCGAGCAGGAGTTCGAGCGACATCGGACGTCCGACAATGTTCGAGGCTCCTATCACGACAGCTTCCTTGCCTTCCAGTGAATCGCCGGTGTGCTTGAGCAGCCGCATGACGCCGAAGGGTGTGCACGGACGCAAACGTGGCATTCGCTGCGCCAGTCGCCCGATATTGTAAGGATGAAACCCGTCCACGTCCTTGTCCGGATGGATGCGTTCAATAATGACGGTCTGGTCGACATGTGGGGGGAGTGGCAGTTGCACCAGGATGCCGTCCACATCCGGATTCGTATTCAACTGGTCGATGTGGGACAGGATTTTCTCCTGGGAAACTTCCGCCGGCAGATCGAAATCGAACGAAAAGAAACCGACCTCGGCACAGGCCTCGCGCTTGTGGCGCACGTATACTGCCGAGGCGGCGTCAGCGCCCACCTTGATGACCGCGAGCCCGGGCGGTCGTTTGCCCGAGGCGGTACGGCGGTCGACCCGCTGTTTAATCTCAGCGCGAAATGCTTGTGCGATTTTCTTTCCGTCGAGGATGCGTGCGCTCATGATTATTGAGGCGGAATGAATCAACTTGAAAATATCCGTTGGTCTATTATTGCCCTATCGCTATCAAGGTTGCCTTGCCGCCTCAATAATCGGAAATCATTTATAACTTTTGATATTGACCCGACATATTCGTGTGTTTACCAAGACTGAGAAATGCCCATCGCCGCAATCTTCGTTCAAGTGCAATCGTGCCGGGTCAGTATCAAACCGCTGCGCGCAAGGAGACGCCCGGCGCATCATCGCATGCGTCGTGGCGGCGAGCCAAGCATCGGTAGCGTGATTTTGGCCTGCTATTGACCCGGCCGACGATTTTTGATCGAAAATCAACCACGTCAGTGTTTCTCGGTGCCTGCCATGGCAGAGACGTGCCGGGCCAATAGCGAAAATTATTATGGATTTTCGATTATGGCGGCGACTTGACGGCACTCAATCTTGGACTATCCAAGTATTGGCTCATTAGGATGATTGCTGCGGGTTTATGCCGCCGCAATAACCGGGCACGCCAGATTGACGGTCCCGGAGGCGGTGCGTATAGTTCCGGCCTCGTTCCGCCGGGTAATACCGCTTTTTCATCCGTGTTCGCCAAAATGGGTTGCCATTGCGGCGCCTGGCGTAAGTACTGAACGGGGTGTAGCGCAGCCTGGTAGCGCACCTGCTTTGGGAGCAGGGTGTCGGAGGTTCAAATCCTCTCACCCCGACCATTTTCAATTGCGCATGGGTGATGCTTGGGATGTAATGTGCGGGCGTTTCTCCAGGCGCCCGTAGCTCAACGGATAGAGCACCAGCCTTCTAAGCTGGGGGTCGCAGGTTCGATTCCTGCCGGGCGCGCCATACACGCTATACATGCCGTCCATGGCGGGACAGGGTAGATTCATCGCAGGTATAATATCCGGTGACTTGATCATCAGTTCACGGTGGGCGTAGCTCAGCTGGTTAGAGTCCCGGATTGTGATTCCGGTTGTCGTGGGTTCGAATCCCATCGCTCACCCCAATTTTTAACCCGGGCCGGACTTCGGGCGAGGCAGGCAAGCGCAGCGACAAGTCCGGGCCGGTGTTCAGAATCGCTATGCCGCCGCGCCAGAGATGGCAGGCAAGTTAAGATAAAATTTGGGCCGTTAGCTCAGTTGGTAGAGCAGCTGACTCTTAATCAGCGGGTCGGTGGTTCGAGCCCACCACGGCCCACCATATTTTTGCAGCGCCGGGCGTTTTAATACGAGCGAAGGCCACTTCCCTCCCGGCGATGTCGCCTGCCTTCATCCCCCGGTCTTGCGGTGCGGCCTGTCCTGCCGAAGTCAGGCAGCTTGGCGCTATACTGTGCCCGGTATTACTGCGAATGTGGCGGAATTGGTAGACGCGCTGGATTTAGGTTCCAGTGGGGCAACCCTTGGGAGTTCGAGTCTCTCCATTCGCACCAAACCGAAAGAAAGGACTCTCGCCAACTCCCCCTTTCCCGCGAAGGCGGGAGGTGAGACGGGGCTGTCACGAATGCACTTAACGTGCATTCGTGCCGTCGAACGGGTGCGCAAGATTCTCGCGCACCCTGGCGGGAATCCAATGGGGAGAGGGTCGTAAACCATGGCAAGACGGCTAACATTGTTGGCCTGCTCGCGGCGAATCGGTATGATTCCTGTATAAAATTCAGCAGTTCATTATTTAATGATTGTGGAGTTGTCCCATGCAAGTTTCGGTTGAAACCTTCGGCACGCTCGGGAGGCGGTTAAAAGTGGCCGTGTCGGCGGATCAGGTGGAAAAAGAATTCAATGCCAGGCTCCAACGTCTTTCAAAGCAGGTCAAGATGCCCGGCTTTCGCCCCGGTAAGGTGCCGCTCAAAATGGTGGAAGCCCAGTATGGCGTGCGACTGATGGACGAGGTGGCGGGAGAGTTGATACAGACTTCCATGTTCGAAGCCATCGGAAGCCAGGGATTGCGGCCGGCCGGTGACCCGCAAATTCAACGCAAGCCGGTGGTGCGGGGTGAGCAGCTAGAATATACCGTCGAGTTCGAAATCTTCCCGGAAGTCAAACGCTTCGATCTTGCTGGCACGCGCATTGAGCGTCCGGTGGTCACGGTGGCCGATGAGGATGTGAACCGTACGCTGGAGACAATACGGAAACAACGTGTCACCTGGAATCCGGTCGAGCGCGGGGCCCGTCTGGGTGACCGGGTAACGGTTGATTTTGTGGGTCGTTTGGATGGCAAGGAATTCGAAGGCGGTAAGGCCAATGGTTTTCACGTGGTGCTTGGCAGTGGTTCGCTGATCGAGGACATGGAACAGGGGATTGTCGGGGCGAAAAGCGGCGATACGCGGGATATTCCTGCCAAATTTCCATCCAACTATCGGCATTCCCCGTTGGCGGGGCAGAATGTGGCTTTCGAGGTAAAAATCATCGCCGTCGATGAGGCAAATTTGCCCGAGCTGAATGAAGCGTTTGCCAGTGAAATGGGAGTCAAGGAAGGAGGCCTCGATAAGCTGAAAGCCGATGTGAGGTCCAATCTGGAGCATGAGGCGGCTAATCGCGCCCGTGCTGTCGTGAGGGCGCGGGCGCTTAAGTTATTGCTGGACGCCAATCCCATCGAAGTACCCCAGAATCTGGTGGAGGCGGAAATTCGGCGCCTGAAAAACAGTGACGCCTCGACGGGTATGAAGATAAGCGACGAAAATACCTACCGAAAACAATCGCGCCGCCGGGTAGCGCTGGGGCTTATACTGGGCGAAATCATTCGCAGCCGGGGGCTCGTTACCGATCCGGCCAAGGTGCGCACGAGGCTTGAGGAAATGGCGGCCGATTACGAATCTCCATCGGAATTTATCCAATGGCACTACCAGAAACCGGAGCGCCTGGCGGAAATCGAAAGCCTCGTCATGGAGGAACAGGTGGTGGAGGAACTCCTGAAATCGGCAGAAATCACTGATCAGCCGATAGGTTTTCGGGATTTGTTGAAGATTGAGACTGCTGCTCAATGAGCTACAGTGGATATATAACCATGACAATCACGGCGCCGTTTTCGGCGTATTCAAGGAACTGAATAATGAAAGATACTGATCCACAGGATGGCGCGCTGAATCCCCGGGCCCTGGGCCTGATTCCCATGGTCATCGAGACCACGGGTCGAGGCGAGCGCGCCTACGACATTTATTCGCGGATGCTCAAGGAGCGCGTGGTATTTCTCGTGGGGCCAGTGGAAGATCATATGGCCAACCTCGTGGTGGCGCAGCTTCTGTTCCTGGAGTCCGAAAACCCGGACAAGGATATTCATCTCTACATCAATTCACCAGGCGGCGCGGTCAATGCCGGTCTGGCCATTTACGACACCATGCAATTCATCAAGCCGGATGTCAGCACCGTGTGCATTGGCCAAGCGGCCAGCATGGGGGCGCTGATACTTTCAGGCGGCGGAAAAGGGAAACGTTTTGCGTTGCCGCACTCGCGCATGATGGTGCATCAACCCATGGGCGGTTTTCAGGGGCAGGCGACGGATATTGATATTCACGCCCGGGAGATTCTGCGTGTACGTGAACGGCTGAATCAGATCCTGGTCAAACATACCGGTCGTACTCTCGATCAAATCAAGGATGATACCGACCGCGATTATTTTTTGGACGGTGAAGAGGCAAAAAGTTTTGGCCTGATCGATTCGGTTATCGATAAACGCAGCTAAAAAAGGTGCACATTCCACGAGATATGCTATAGATTTAAGGTATAATGTTGTTAAGTATGGCTGTTTTGCTTGCAAATAATCGCGAAAACCCGCATTCTTTGCGGCAAAAGATCCTTAATTGACTGTGAGGTTTAAGGATGGCGGACAGTAACCATACGGGCAGGGGCGATGGTAAGGGCGAAAAGCTCCTGTACTGTTCTTTCTGCGGCAAGAGCCAGCACGAGGTGCGTAAGCTGATTGCCGGCCCTTCCGTGTTCGTCTGCGACGAATGCGTCGAGCTGTGCAACGACATCATTCGCGAGGAAGTCCAGGAAGAGAAAAACGCCGCCAACGCCAAAAAGAAATTCCCCACCCCGCGCGAAATTCTCCAGATACTCGATGAGTACGTCATCGGACAGACCGATGCCAAGAAGGTGCTCTCGGTCGCGGTCTACAACCATTACAAGCGAATTGAAAACGAAGGTAAGATCGGCGAGGTCGAGCTTTCCAAGAGCAATATCCTGCTGATCGGGCCGACGGGTTCCGGCAAGACGCTGCTGGCCGAGACGCTGGCGCGATTGCTCAATGTCCCTTTCACTATTGCCGATGCCACGACGCTCACTGAGGCCGGATACGTCGGCGAGGACGTCGAGAACATCATCCAGAAGCTGCTGCAAAAGTGCGACTACGATGTCGAGAAGGCACAGAAGGGCATCGTCTACATCGACGAAATCGACAAGATTTCGCGTAAGTCCGAAAATCCCTCGATCACGCGCGATGTTTCGGGTGAAGGCGTGCAGCAGGCCCTGCTCAAGCTGATCGAAGGAACCATCGCTTCGGTGCCGCCCCAAGGTGGGCGCAAGCATCCACAGCAGGAATTCCTGCAGGTGGATACTCGCAACATTTTATTTATCTGCGGCGGCGCGTTCTCGGGCCTGGAAAAGGTGATCCAGAGCCGCACGGAGCGAACCGGCATCGGTTTTCACGCGGAGATTCGCAGCAAGGAAAACGCGAAGCAAACGGGCGAGATCCTGCGCGCGGTGGAACCTGAAGACCTTATCAAGTACGGGCTAATTCCGGAGTTTGTCGGCCGTCTTCCGGTCATTGCCATTCTTGACGAACTCGATGAACGGGCGCTGATCCAGATCCTGACGGAACCCAAGAATGCCCTGGCCAAGCAATACCACAAACTGCTCAAGCTGGAAGGGGTTGAACTTGAAATTAAAGAGGATGCCTTGCAGGCCGTGGCTAAGCGCGCCATGGATCGCAAAACCGGTGCGCGTGGATTGCGATCCATTCTTGAGCGCGCCTTGTTGGACGTGATGTTCGATTTGCCATCCACGGAAAACGTGAAGAAGGTGATCATCGAGTCGGGCGTGATTACGGAGGGCAGCAAACCGCTGGTAATTTATGTAGACAACGATGAACAGGAGAAGCGGCGGGCATCGGTTAACCAGTAAGTGAAACACCGGGCTTACAAGAAGAACCCCGCCGAGCGCGGGGTTTCTTTTTTCTCCGGGCAGCAGTTTGTAAGGTCATATCCGCCATTTGTCGCGTGCTCGATAGAAGCATGTGTAAATTGAAAAATATCTTCGGTGAATCATTGAAATCAGGGCATTTAGCCCCCAAACTTGAAGATATCCACCCACAATATTGATTAAAGCGCAAATGCCAGAAACCAAGCGAGCTGTGGTCGTGTCAGGATCGGAAACGAACATTCCGGTTCTTCCGTTGCGCGACGTCGTCGTGTTCCCGCACATGGTCATCCCTCTGTTCGTGGGTCGGCGCAAGTCCATTCGCGCCCTGGAACAGGCCATGGAGTCCGGCAAGCAAATCATGCTGGTGGCGCAGAAGAGCGCCTCAGACGATGATCCGACGACGGACAACATTCACACCATCGGCACCATTGCCACCATTCTGCAATTGCTCAAATTGCCCGACGGCACCGTCAAGGTGCTGGTGGAGGGGGAACGCCGCGCGGTGCTGCAAAAATATCAGGAGACGGAGGAATACTTCTCCGCCCAGGTGGCGCTGCTCGAGGCGCTCCCGCTCACGGACAAGGAAGGCGAGGCGCTCATGCGCTCCGTCTTGAATGAGTTTGACCAGTACGTCAAGCTCAACATGAAGATTCCCCCCGAGATTCTCACCTCGCTGGCGGGCATCGATGACCCCAGTCGCCTAGCCGACACGGTGGCGGCACATCTGTCCCTTAAGATCGAGGACAAGCAGCAGATACTTGAAGTCCAGGATGTGCGTGAGCGCCTGGAAAAAATACTCGGCGTGCTCGAGAGCGAAATCGACCTGTTGCAGGTTGAGAAACGCATCCGTGGACGCGTCAAACGCCAGATGGAGAAGAGCCAGCGCGAGTATTATCTCAATGAACAGATGAAGGCCATCCAGAAGGAGCTGGGTGAGCTTGAAGATGGGCCGAACGAGGCCGAGGAGCTGGCGAAGAAGATTGAAAAGGCGGGCATGAGCAAGGAAGCTCGCGAAAAGGCTGAGTCCGAATTGAAGAAGCTGAGAATGATGTCGCCGATGTCGGCCGAGGCCACCGTCGTGCGCAACTACATCGATTGGCTCTTGAACGTGCCGTGGAAAAAGCGGAGCAAGATTGAGAAGGACCTCAGCAAAGCCGAGGAAATATTGGAAGCAGATCACTACGGTCTCGAAAAGGTCAAAGAACGTATTCTTGAATACCTCGCGGTGCAGCAGCGCGTGGTCAAGCTCAAAGGTCCCATCCTGTGCTTGGTCGGTCCGCCGGGTGTCGGCAAAACTTCACTGGGGCAGTCGATCGCGCGCTCCACGAACCGCAAGTTCGTGCGCATGTCGCTGGGAGGAGTGCGTGACGAGGCCGAAATCCGCGGCCACCGCCGTACCTATATTGGTTCGCTGCCGGGCAAAATCATTCAGAATCTTTCCAAGGTGAAGGTGCGTAACCCGCTGTTCATGCTGGATGAGGTGGACAAAATGGCCATGGATTTTCGCGGCGATCCTTCTTCCGCGTTGCTGGAGGTTCTGGACCCTGAACAGAACCATGCGTTCAACGATCATTATCTTGAGGTCGATTACGATCTGTCGGATGTTATGTTCGTGGCCACCGCCAACACGCTGAATATTCCGCCCCCCTTGCTGGATCGCATGGAGGTCATTCGTCTTTCGGGTTATACCGAGGACGAGAAGGTAAATATTGCCGTTCGCTACCTCGTTCCCAAGCAGTTCAAGAACAACGGGCTCAAGAATAAGGAGCTGCATCTGTCGGAAAAGACGATCCGTGACATCGTCCGCTATTACACGCGCGAAGCGGGGGTACGCAATCTTGAGCGCGAGATCTCCAAGATTTGCCGCAAGGTCACCAAGGCCCTGCTGCTCCATAAGGGCAAGGCGGATAAAACGATTTCCGTTACCCCCAAGGGCCTGGAAAAATACCTGGGTGTACGACGTTTCCGGTATGGCACCGCCGAGCAGAGCAATCAGGTTGGCCAGGTGACGGGTCTGGCATGGACCGAAGTCGGCGGAGAATTGCTCACCATCGAAGCCACGATCGTCCCCGGCAAGGGCAAGCTGACCATTACCGGCAAGCTCGGGGATGTGATGCAGGAATCCATCCAGGCGGCCATGAGCGTGGTGCGCGCGCGCGCGGCCAAGCTGGGAATCATGCCGGATTTCTACCAAAAGCATGATTTTCACGTGCACGTACCCGAGGGCGCCACGCCCAAGGACGGTCCGAGCGCGGGCATTGCGATGTGCACGGCCATGGTCTCGGCACTGAGCAAGATTCCGGTACGCGCTGAGGTGGCCATGACCGGAGAGATCACATTGCGCGGAGAGGTTCTTCCCATCGGTGGTCTCAAGGAAAAACTGCTCGCGGCCCATCGCGGCCATCTCAAGGTGGTGCTGATCCCGGAGGAGAACCGCAAGGACCTCACGGAGATCCCGAAGAACATTCGTGACAGCCTGGATATCCGTCCTGTAAGATGGATCGATCAGGTTTTGGAAGCGGCGCTCGAACATCTTCCCGAGCCGCTGGACGAGTCGAAACTCGCGGAGGCTGCCAAGCCTCCCGAACCGCACGACGCCGACAAGCCGGTTCGGACACACTGACGGCGAGACGGTGATGATTTCCCTCATCAGGGGGAGATGGCTTTTTCGTCTCTGATGTGCACCGCGCGGTGTTTCGATAAACCGCGCCACGCATATCTTTCTTGACAAGGTTTTCCCACGCTTGTATAAAACCTGCGACGCGCCTTGGTTTTTTTCGACGCGCCGTTTGGTCTCAGCAGCATTGGCTTTTCGGGTAGCTGTTCACCACAACATGCAAGGAGCTAACGTGAATAAAACCGATTTGATCGATAGAGTTGCTGTATCTACTGAACTCAACAAGGCCTCCGCCGCGCGCGCCGTTGAGGCGGTACTGGATACCATCGCCAATACGTTGCGCGGTGGTGATTCCGTGACGCTTTCCGGTTTTGGAACATTTTCCGTCAGCAACCGGTCGGCCCGCACCGGACGCAATCCGCGCACCGGTGAGTTGATCACGATCCCGGCCTCGAAGGCGCCCAAATTCAAATCTGGCAAAGGCCTGAAGGATGCCTTAAACTAATCCCCCATTTTGGGGATCGTATCGCCTCCGGGTGCTTAGCTCAGTTGGTAGAGCGTCGCCCTTACAAGGCGAATGTCGGGGGTTCGAGCCCCTCAGCACCCACCAAGAGACCGGGAGCGGTAGTTCAGTTGGTTAGAATACCGGCCTGTCACGCCGGGGGTCGCGGGTTCGAGTCCCGTCCGCTCCGCCAGTACTATGCATGCCGGGCGAGGTTTATTCCTCGCCCTTCCGTTTTCGGTTTTCTCGTATAACGGATTTGATGTTCCGAAAAAAGCCCCGATAAAGTAGCCGCCTCATGCTTTCTGCCATCCGCGAAAAAACCCAAGGGATCATCGCCACTTTCATTGTCGCGCTGATAGCCATTCCGTTTGCGCTATGGGGCGTCAATTCCTATTTCGATTCCGGGGGGCAGATCAATGTCGCCAAGGTAAATGGCATAGACATCACCCAGAATGAATACCGCAACGAAATCGACCGGTTGCGTGGACGGGTGGAGCCTAAAACCCTCGATAATCCGCAATTCAAACTGTCCCTTCTGAACAATCTGATTGACCACACGCTGATTATTCGGGATGCCGAGCATCAGGGCTACCGTGTCGGCAATGCACAGCTGGCTGAAATCATACGGAATCAGTCCAATTTTCAGCGTGACGGAAAATTCGACGCGGGCTTGTATGAGTCCTTGCTGCGCCGCGAAGGCATGAATCCGAAGCAATTTGAAGCCAGGGTGCGCGATGAAATACTCGTCACCCATCTCCAGGCCGGCATCAGTGAAAGCCGGGTTATCACCCGCTCCGAGATGGCTGAAATCGCCCGCCTGTTGTCACAGATGCGGGAAGTTGCTTACGTCGTGATCGGCACGGAGTCGCTCATCGCGAGGGTAACGGTCACCCCGGAGGACATCGAACAGTACTATTCGGAGCATTCCGAAATGTTCCTGATCCCCGAACAAGTGCGTGTCGAGTATCTGCGCCTTTCCGCCGCCGACCACAATCAGAGCTATCGCCCCACGGAAGAAGAGCTTAACAGGGCCTACGCCGAAGAGGCGGCACGCTACGTGACTCCTGAGAAACACCGCGCCAGCCATATCCTGATTATCCTGCCCGCGCAGGCTGGCGAAGAAAAGACCAAAGAGGCGCTCGCCAGAATTCAGGGAATCGCCAAACAGGCCCGAAGCGGTTCTGATTTCACCGGCCTGGCCAAGAAACTTTCCGAAGACACCACTACGGCTTCACAGGGCGGTGATTTGGGCGAAATCCGCCGCGGCGTGTTGCCCAAAGAGCTCGAAGACGCGGTGTACGCGTTGAAGCCCGGGGAAGTCAGTCAACCTGTGCGCAGTACCTACGGCTATCATCTGGTCAAGCTGACCAAGCACGCACCGGAAAAACGTAAACCGCTTGCCGATGTACGCCAGGAGCTTGTCGAAATCATACGTCGCCGGAAGGGCGAGGAAGTGTTTTTCGGCAAATCAGAGAGATTGCGCAATCTTGTCTACGAGCAGCCGGACAGTCTGATCCCGGCCGCCAAGGCGCTCGGTCTCGATATCCAGAAAAGCGACTGGTTTACTCATGCGGGCGGGAGCGGAATCGCCGCGAACCCTAAGGTGGTGCAGGCCGCTTTCGAACCGGAGGTGCTGAGTCAGGCGCGCAACAGCGATGCCATCGATATCAGTGCCGATACGCTGGTGGCCATCCGCGTGACCGACCGTCGTCCAGCCGGTCGCAAACCGATCTTGGAAGTGCGTCCGCAGATCGAGCGTCTGCTGAAACAGGAGCGAGCGTTGCAGCAGTCCCGCGAGATCGGTGAAGGTGTATTGCGCGAAGTCCGTGACGGCGGCTCGCTCAGCACCATTGCCGCCAAACATGGTTTGAAATTCAAACCACCCATAACGATTTCACGCGAACAAACCGATGGGGTGGATTCGCGCATCGTTGAACACGCCTTCCGTGTACCTCGTCCCGCCGGCGATAAACCGGTTTACGATCTGGTTGACCTGAATAAAGAGGGCTATGCGCTGTTGGCGGTGAATCACGTGCGTGACGCCGCCTCCAAAGGCGTCGTTGACGCGCAGAAAAAAATCCGCGCGATGCTTGAAGTGCGCCGTGGTGGTGATTATTTTAACAATTACCGGTCAGGGCTGCGGCAGAAGGCAGATATCAAGATTCATTCCGATCAGCTCTGATCGGGATTATTCCAGCAGTTTAGCGTAGTCGAGGCCGATGGCCACGGTGTTAAAGCCACCATCCACGTAGGTGATCTCGCCGGTCACTCCGGAAGCAAGATCCGAGCACAGAAACGCCGCCACGTTCCCCACCTCATCTATGGTTACACCGCGCCCGAGCGGTGCCATCTTGTCGTTGTAGTCCAGCAGCTTCTTGAAGTCGCTGATGCCGGCGGCGGCCAGTGTACGGATCGGACCGGCGGAGATCGCATTGACGCGGATTCCCTCCGGACCAAGGGCCTGCGCCAGGGAGCGCACGTTGGCTTCCAAGCTGGCCTTCGCGAGACCCATGACGTTGTAATTCGGCACGGAACGATCCGCACCGATGTAAGTCAGTGTCAGCAGCGCGCCCTGGCGTCCCTGCATCATGGATCGGCCGGCCTTGGCCAGCGCGGTGAGACTGTAGGAGCTGATCTCGTGCGCGACACGGAACCCCTCGCGCGTTGTGACTTCCACGAAATTGCCTGCCAGTTGCTCGCGCAGCGCGAAGGCAACGGAGTGCACGATGATATCCAGTCCATCCCAGAAATCATCGAGGTGGGAGAACACGGCCTCAATTTGCTCGTCGCTCGATACATCACAGGGAATCAGGATGTCGGACTTGGTCTGGGCCGCGAGCTTCGCGACGCGTTCCCTCAATTTGTCGTTCTGATAGGTATAGGCGATCTCGGCGCCTTCCCGGTGCATGGCCTTGGCAATGCCCCAGGCAATGGACCGGTCACCCGCCACGCCCACGATCAGCGCCCGCTTGCCTGTCAGAAAGCCCATGAATGTAGCCCTGCTCGCTGCGCTCGCTCGTTTTGCCGTATTAAACGTAGCCCTGCTTTGCTCGTCTTGTTATTCATAAGGTTCTCCACCGGCTTATTGGTTTAAATCGGGACGTGGCCTGTCATATCGAGTGCATCCCGAAACTATTTGTCGCTACAGTAGCGAAAATTCACGTTCGCGGGAAGAGGGACGCAACGGTGTAATTTGGTATATTGACGGCGCAAACGGCACATTCATCCGGCACAACGGACATGGTTGGAGAACGGAATCAGAAAGCATGAAACGCCCCGGCGCGACGCGCTATGCCTTGTTGGCGATTTCCCTGATTTTCTCCGCCGGTGCGGCGGCTTCCTGGAACAATCCCTATCCGGCGGCGGAGGCAAAAAGCAACATCCTCTATTCCGCCTTCCGCGAGCGTCCCAAGACCTTCGATCCCGCGCGCGCCTACAGCTCCAATGAGTATCTCTTCATCGCGCAGATCTACGAACCGCCGTTCCAGTATCACTATCTCAAGCGTCCGTATGCGCTGACGCCGCTTACGGCGGTATCGGTGCCAACGCCCGTCTATTTCGATAAGCACGGGCGGCGCCTGCCGCATAACACTCCGGCCGCGGCGATTGCCTACAGCGTGTATGAAATCCATATTCGCCCCGGCATCTACTATCAGCCGCACCCGGCCTTTGCGCGCGACGCCGACGGCCGGTATTTGTACCATGCTCTGAGCACGCACGATCTTGCCGGCATATATGCCATCGGTGATTTCCCCCGGACTGGCACGCGTGAGCTGGCGGCGGCCGACTACGTGTACCAGATCAAGCGACTCGCGCATCCCAAGCTGCATTCGCCGATTCTGAGCGTCATGAATGAATACATCGTGGGGCTTCGGGATTACGCCGACACGCTGAAAAAAGAGTACGAAAAAATCGCCGGCGGCCGCGACACCGGTGTGTTTCTGAATCTCGCGAAATTCCCGCTCGCCGGCGTCGAGGAAGTGGATCGTTATACCTACCGCGTGAAGCTTCACGGCAAGTATCCGCAACTGCTTTACTGGATGGCCATGCCCTTTTTTGCCCCGATGCCGCCCGAGGCCGACCGGTTTTTCTCGCAACCGGGCATGGCGGAAAAGAATCTCACGCTCGACTGGTTCCCCGTCGGCAGCGGTGCCTACATGCTCACGGTCAACAATCCCAACCGTCAAATGGTGCTCGAACGCAACCCAAACTATCACGAGGAACTTTACCCCGCCGAAGGCGAACCGGAGGATGGCGCTGCCGGATTGCTGGACGACGCCGGCAAGCCGATGCCTTTCATCGACAAGGTGGTTTTCAGTCTCGACAAGGAAAGCATCCCGCGCTGGAACAAATTTCTGCAAGGCTATTACGACCGCTCCGCGGTGTTGACGGAGGGCTTCGACCAGGCGATCCGTTTCACCGGCGAAGGCGACACGGAAGTCAGCGATACGATGAAGCAGAAAGGCATAAATCTGCGGACCAGCGTCGCCGCCTCGACCTATTACCTCGGTTTTAACATGCTCGATCCGGTGGTCGGTGGTAATACCGAACGCGGACGCAAGCTGCGCCAGGCCATTTCCATCGCCATTGATTTCGAGGAACAGATCTCTATTTTCGAAAACGGTCGCGGCATCGCGGCGCAGGGTCCGCTGGCACCGGGAATTTTCGGTTACCGCGAAGGACAGGCTGGCATCAACCCTTATGTCTATGACTGGGTTGACGGTAAACCCCGGCGCAAGCCGCTTGAATACGCACGACAACTGCTGGTGGAGGCGGGTTACCGGGGCGGCGTGGATCCCGCGTCGGGCAAACCGCTGTCGATCAATTATGAAACCCCGGCGATCGGACCGGAAAGAAAGGCCCAGCTCGATTGGATGCTCAAGCAGTTCAGCAAGCTCGGCATCCAGCTGGTGGTGCGCGCCACCGACTACAACCGCTTCCAGGAAAAGATACGCAAGGGCGATGCGCAGATTTACGACTGGGGCTGGAACGCGGATTACCCCGATCCGGAAAATTTCCTGTTCCTGCTCTACGGGCCGAACAAGAAGGTGGGCCACGATGGCGAGAACGCCTCGAACTACGACAACCCGGAGTTCAACCGCCTGTTCGAGCGCATGAAGAACATGGAGAACACGCCCGAGCGGGCGGAAATTATCCATCGGATGCTGGAGATTGCGCGGCGCGACTCCCCCTGGATTTGGGGCATGCACCCCAAGAATTTTCTGCTCGAACACTCGTGGATGTACAACGCCAAGCTGAATCAGATGGCGAACAACACGCTCAAATACAGCCGACTCGATCCGGACAAGCGCGCGGAACGGCGCGTGGCCTGGAATCGCCCCGTGGTCTGGCCCATCGTGGCAGTACTAGGAGTGCTGGTGGTGGGCGCGGTCCCGGCCGTCGTGACGTACCGAAGAAGAGAGCGTGAGGGGGCGGTATGAGCCGCGGAGCAGGGGCCCCACGTTACACATGGGGATGCGACCGGCGAATTGACGCAGGCCGCCGACAAGGCGGCGCAAGTATTTTGCATGATAATTCGGAGGCGGTGCAGTGATCGGATACATCATTCGCCGGCTGTTGTACGCCATCCCGATTCTGATCGGGGTAAACCTGCTCACTTTCACGCTGTTTTTCTTCGTCAACAGCCCGGATGACATGGCGCGCATTCATCTGGGCGGCAAGCGCGTGACGCCCGAAGCCATTGTTAAGTGGAAAGACGATCATGGTTACAACAAGCCGTTGTTGTATAACAGCGGCAGGCCTGGTACGGGAAAAATCACGGACACTATTTTTTACCGTTATTCAGTAAGACTTTTCGTTTTTGATTTTGGCAGCTCCGACCAGGGTCGGGATATTCGAAACGATATTTCCCAGCGCATGTGGCCGAGTCTGGCTATCGCCTTGCCGGTTTTTCTAGTCGGTATTCTGGTGCACATTACCTTTGCTATGCTGCTGGCGTTTTTCCGTGGAAGTTATCTCGACACTTCCGGTGTGGTGCTGTGCGTCATCATGATGTCTATATCCAGTTTGTTTTATGTCATCGGCGGACAATACCTCATCAGCATGCTGCTGCGCCTGGTGCCGATCTCGGGCTATGACCTCGGATTCGAGGCCGTCAAATTCCTGATCCTTCCCATCATTGTCGGCGTGGTGGGCGGCATCGGCGCAAGCACGCGGCTTTATCGCACGTTTTTCCTGGAGGAAATCAACAAGGACTACGTGCGTACCGCGCGCGCCAAGGGTTTGTCCGAGTTGCGCGTGCTGTTTCGCCACGTGCTCAAGAATGCCATGATCCCGATTCTGACCGGCGTAGTGGTGGTGATCCCGCTGCTTTTTACCGGCAGCCTGATTCTGGAGTCGTTCTTCGCCATTCCCGGTCTCGGCAGCTACACCATCGACGCCATCCACTCGCAGGACTTCGCCATCGTGCGCGCCATGGTGTTTCTGGGATCGGTGCTGTACATCACCGGTCTGATTCTGACCGACATCACCTATACGCTGGTCGACCCGCGCGTGCGGCTTGAATGAACTCCATGCCATTTCAGCCTGAAATATTGTGGACTGACTTTCTGATCTTTGTGTTGATCGGATCCTTTCTGGTGTTCATCGTCTATACCTTGCGTCACGAGCATCTGCGTGTGCCCTGGCGCCAGGTGGCGCGCCGGCCGATGGCTATGGCTTCCATGGTTATCCTGCTGGCCTATGTGGCCGTGGGGCTGATGGATTCCATTCATTTCCGTCCCTTGCAGGAAGGACAGAATCCGGAGGCGCCGGTTTATTCCAACGAGGTGTTGAGCCTGCTGGACAAGGCCGCGATGCCTTTGCGGGCGCGCACGGAGAAAACCTATTCTGCGCCGTTTGCCATGCAAGCCTATTCAAAAGAAACCGTGGAATACCCTGACGGTGGGCACGCGCGTGAAAACCCGCGATTACTTTATGGCGGCGCGCATTTGCAGGATCCCAGCGAGCGTGCCGCGGATATCGTCCGGCGTGCCGGGACCGCCACGCTGGCGGCGTTGGGACTGTGGTCGCTGTTGGTGGTGGGTTTCCTGTTGTCCTGGCGTCAATCGCACGAGCCCTTGATGCAGACTGTACGCAGACTGGTGCGTGGCAAGGGTGAGTTTCCGTGGCGTGCCGTTTTGATCACGTCCGGCATTCTTATAATTCTGGTGTTGAATGCCGTTTACCTGTCGCTCTACTACCACATTTTCGGCACCGATCAGGTGGGCCAGGATGTGTTCTACAAATCCCTGAAGAGCATTCGCACCGGGCTGGTGATCGGCACGCTCACCACGCTGGTCATGCTGCCGTTCGCGGCGCTGTTCGGCATCATGGCCGGGTATTTCCGCGGCTGGGTGGATGATGTAATTCAATACGTCTACACCACTCTGAGTTCAATCCCCAGCGTGCTCCTGATTGCCGCTGCCATCCTGACTCTGCAAGCGTATATCGCGACCCATCCGGAATCGTTCACCAGCGCCACCGAGCGTGCTGACATCCGGCTGTTGTTTTTGTGCCTGATCCTCGGCGTCACCAGCTGGACCAGCCTGTGCCGGCTGTTGCGCGGCGAGACGCTCAAGCTGCGCGAGGTGGACTATATCCAGGCCGCCCGCGCTTTGGGAGCGAGTCACCTGTCGGTCATGGCGCGCCATATTCTTCCCAACGTCATGCATATCATCCTCATTGCCGTGGTGCTGGATTTCAGTGGCTTGGTGCTGGCGGAGGCAGTCCTGTCTTATGTCGGCGTTGGCGTCGATCCGACCATGGACAGCTGGGGCAACATGATCGTCAGCGCACGCCTGGAAATGGCGCGCGAGCCGCTGGTGTGGTGGAGCCTGGCCGCCGCGTTCGTGTTCATGTTCAGTCTGGTGCTGGCGGCCAATCTGTTCTCCGACGCCGTGCGGGATGCGTTTGATCCGAGGTTACGGAAGTGACGCGTTCTACTGATTTTTATTTGCCGAACGGGATGCGCCCTTGCGCTAGGTTTTGTGTCGCCTGCGGCGACGCATACTTGTGGGTGGCTGACCCACGGCAGGTGACTTTTCTTTGGACAGACAAGGAAAAGTCACTAAAAGAAATCCGCCCCAGTCGCTTCGCCGCGCAAACACCACGCGGTGCCCTGCGTGCCTCGCTGCGGCCGGGCGCTCACTTAACTCGCCGGGCGCCCACAACGCGCCTCGGGCTCGATCAAAAGTCTCGCGACGACTCCCGGCCTAGCTCGGTGCTCGGCTCGCTCCGACGGGGATTTGAGCAGCCCACCTCAGTCCGTTACTTGGAGGTGTTTTCAAAATCCTCTATGGTCCAGCCGACTCTCGGGGGCGTTTGATGAGTACTAAAGAAAAACTGCTCCAGGTCGAAAACCTCAAAACCTGGTTCGACACGCCGGAAGGCATCGTGCGCGCAGTGGACGGGATCGATTTCGATATCGCGCCCGGTGAGACCCTGGCCTTGCTCGGCGAATCCGGCTGCGGAAAATCCATCTCCGCGTTGTCGCTGCTGCAGCTGGTGCCGGAGCCTGCCGGGAGGATTGTCTCCGGACAGGCGCGACTGTATGGAAAGGACGTATTGGCACTGCCTGAGCGCGACATGCGTGCCATCCGTGGGCGGCGCATGGCCATGATTTTCCAGGAACCGCAGACCTCGCTTAACCCGGTGTTGACGGTGGGCGAACAAATCAGCGAAGCGATCCCGGAGGCTGACAGGCTCAGTCGTAGACAAAAGCGGGACAAGGTGGCCGAGCTGCTCAAGGCCGTTGGCATTGCCGATGTCGCGCGGCGCTACGACGAATATCCGTTTCAGCTTTCCGGCGGCATGAAACAGCGCGTCATGATTGCCATGGCGCTCGCGTCCGAGCCCGACTTGCTGATTGCCGACGAGCCGACCACGGCGCTCGACGTCACCATCCAGGCGCAGATCCTGGCCTTGCTCAGGGAACTGCAAAAGAAAACGGGCATGGCCATCTTGCTCATCACGCACGATCTCGGGGTTGTGGCCGAAATGGCGGACCGGGTAGCGGTCATGTACGCCGGGCAAATTGTGGAGCTTGCGCCGCAAAAAAAGTTTTTTTCATCGCCGCAACATCCCTATTCGCAAAAGCTGTTCCGCTCCATTCCCGGGCGGATACAGCGCGGCAACGCGCTTGAGGTCATCCGTGGCAGCGTCCCCTCGCTGAAGCAGGAATTCCGTGGTTGCCGGTTTGTCGAGCGTTGCGATCATGCCTGGGAACTCTGCCACAAGAAAATCCCCGTCTGGATCGACGAGGATGGACGGGGGGTCCGATGCCATCTCTATGATGCGTCGGTGTCGGCACCGGCTTCACCGCTGCCACGGAATACACGCAAAGCCCCGACCAAACCGCCCGCTAAGCTTGGGGAATCACTGTTGCAGGTACGCGATCTCAAGGTGCACTTCCCGATCCGTCAGGGCATCTTTCAGCAAGTCGTGGGTCACGTAAAAGCGGTTGACGGCGTTTCATTGGATATCGCGCGAGGGCGCACGCTGGCGCTGGTGGGTGAATCCGGTTGCGGCAAGACCACTGTCGGAAAGGGCATCCTTCAACTGATACCGCCTACATCAGGAAGCGTCGTGTATAACCGGCGCGAGCTGACACAGCTCAAAGGCGAGGAATTGCGCGCCTTGCGGCGGCATTTCCAGATCATTTTCCAGGACCCCTACGCCTCGCTCAATCCGCGCATGCTGGTGGGCGAAATTCTGGAGGAGGGCTTGCACGCCCAGGAAATCGGCGGTAGCCGGCCGGCACGGCAGGCGCGGGTGGC
>JANLIC010000327.1 GCA_024654125.1 Sulfuricaulis sp.
CTGTGGGCGGTGCGCGGCAATGCCAAGCCGTTGGTGGTATTCGCCGGGCACACCGACGTCGTGCCTTCCGGCCCGCGCGAGGCCTGGAAGAGCGATCCCTACCAACCTGAGGTGCGCGATGGCCACCTCTACGGTCGTGGCGCCTCAGACATGAAATCCTCGCTGGCGGCGTTTGTCACAGGGATCGAGGACTTTCTGACCAAACACCCCCGACACCAGGGCTCCATCGGCCTGCTGATCACCTCGGATGAGGAAGGCGCGGCGGTCAATGGCACCGTGAGAGTCATGGAATGGCTTGGAAAACATGGCATCAAAATCGATTACTGCGTGGTCGGCGAACCTTCAAGCACGAATAAACTGGGCGACACCGTCAAAATCGGCCGGCGCGGGTCGCTTACCGGCCGGCTCACGGTGCGCGGCAAGCAGGGGCACGTGGCTTACCCGCATCTGGCGAAAAACCCCATTCACATGTTGGCGCCGGCGTTGACCGATCTGGCCGCCACTGAATGGGATAAGGGAAATGCCGATTTCCCCCCGACCAGCTTTCAAGTTTCCAACATTCATGGCGGAACCGGGGTCGAAAATGTCATTCCGGGCCGGCTCGAAGTGGTGTTCAATCTCCGTTTTTCCACTGCTGTAACGGATGTGGATCTACGCCACCGGGTGGAGGAAATTCTTAAGCGTCATGGTGTGGAACACCAGCTCCAGTGGGTGCTATCCGGCCAGCCTTTTCTGACCCGCGGAACCGCCCTGATCGAGGCGGTGCGTGCCGCGGTGAAGCAGGAGCTGGGCATGGACGCAGAACTGTCCACCGGTGGCGGCACCTCGGACGGCCGCTTCATCGCTCCCACGGGGGCGGAGGTAGTCGAGATCGGCCCACTCAACCGCACGATTCATCAAATCGACGAGTGCATCGCCGTGGAAGACATCGGCCGGCTGGCGTGCGTTTACCGTCGTATCTTGGAAAATTTGCTTCTGTGAAATGTCATATTTTTAATATATATTTCATATAGATAAATAATAAGACTGGTGTATATTCTAACTTAGTTTTGCCCGTTCTGGGGCCAGAAGGACGCCGGACTTGATGTGCCAACACGTATACCCTGAGTCACAAACGCCGCGAGACCGATCGGTGAACAGGACGATCCGGATACATCCAGGAACAGTGCTGCCGCTTCTGCCATGATCACCCGCCCTCGCCCCGGCGTCGAACTTGACCCATGCCGCCCAGATCCGATACTGCGATCAGGTGGACTTAGAACTCATGAGTGAACTCCTGATTTTCGGCCTGACCGATGCGGGCCGTATGCGTGACCAGAATGAGGATCAAATTGCCATGGCCCCCGAAGCCGGCCTGGCGATCGTGGCGGACGGCATGGGCGGTCACCGCGCCGGCGAAGTGGCCAGCCGGCTGGCCGTTGAGACCATCAGGCGTCACATCGTCGATACGCTCACTGATACCATGGCAACGAACAACGGCGACATCGAAGTTTCGGCGGTGCGTGACGCAATCCAGCAAGCCAACAAGGCCATCTACGACCATGCGCACGCCAATCCGGATTACGCAGGCATGGGCTCTACCATCGTTGTCGCTCTTTTCTACGGGGAAAAGCTGTGCGTCGGTCACGTGGGTGACTCGCGTCTGTATCGCTACCGCGACACCATTCTGGAACAGATCACACAGGATCACTCCGTGGTGCAGGAGCTCATCAGCCGCGGCCTGGTGACCGCGGAAGAGGCGCGTTTGTCGATCAGCAAGAACCTGGTCACACGCGCCCTCGGCATCGATCCCACCGTCGAGGCCGACATCAACAAACACGATGTCTACGACGACGATGTCTACCTGCTCTGTTCCGATGGCATCAACGACGTACTCGCGGACGGTGACATCGAGATGATGCTGACCGAGCACGGCCGTAACATTGAAACCGCCGTTAAGGCCATGGTAAACACCACCAACGATCGTGGTGGCCCGGACAACATATCGGCCGTTCTGGTGCGGGTGCGCGGCGGTTTTGAACGGAACCCGGAGGCACTACAGAAGCTACGTGAGCAGATTTAGACGAATGTTCCATCAGTGAGGAATATTTTCAGGCGTAGGACAAGGACTGGGAAACGAAAATGGCAAAAATCATCGTTAGATTTAACAATGACGTGGTGGATCATGTCGATCTGCGACAGGGTGATATGAAAATCGGGCGCAAACCAGGCTGCGAGATTTTCGTCGATAACCTTTCCGTAAGTGGAGAACATGCCAATATCTTCACGGTAGGCGAGGATTCGTTCATCCAGGACTTGGGCAGCACCAACGGTACCTTTATCAATAACAAGAAAATTACCAAGCATCATCTCCGGAACGGCGATACGATTGTCATCGGCAAGCATTCGCTGATTTATCTCGCCGAATCGCAGCGTACGAGCAACACGCCGCCGGACGAGTTCGCCAAGACCGTCATCATCAATCCGTCCCGGACGGTGGAACCCAAACCCGCGCCATCTGTGATCGTACCGACGGCTATTACGCTGGAAACGCAACCGGAGCGACGTCGCGTCGGCGCTATCTTCGTGCTCAGTGGCCTGAACAGCGGCAAGCGCATTGACCTCGTCAAGAAAATCACCAATCTCGGCAGTGGCGGCAAGCGCGCCGGGGCCATTAGGCAAACCCATGATGGATTCATATTGGCGCCGGGGCAGGACGATTCCCCCAAGTTGAACGGCCGGCCGCTCCCGGTGGAAGGAACAAAACTCAAGAACGGTGACGTGATCGAGGTCGCCGGAACGCGGTTACAATTCTATTTGAAATAAATTGACCGAAGTCACGGGATTTCCAAGATTAGAAAAATAAAAAGCTACCAGTATTCTGTTCTTGGTTTTAAACCTGTAAATCCTGTAATCCAGTCTATTTAAGCATCTCTAATTAAGCATCTCTAAGGCTTCCGTCAGGCGCCGCACCGGCAGCAGTTCAATGCCGGCATCGCCTTTCTTCGGCATGTTGGCGGCCGGCAATAGCACCCGCTTGAAGCCAAGCTTGGCCGCCTCCCGGATGCGCTCCTGCCCGCGTTGCACCGGCCGCACCTCGCCCGCCAGGCCGACTTCACCGAACGCGACCAGATCTCTTCCCAACGGACGGTTGCGCAGACTCGACACCGTGGCCGCCAGGATCGCCAAGTCCGCCGCCGTCTCCAACACCCGCACGCCTCCCACGACATTCACGAACACGTCCTGATCAAAAGTGGCGATTCCAGCGTGGCGATGCAGCACCGCGAGCAGCATCGCCAACCGATTGGTGTCCAGCCCCACGCACACGCGTCGCGGATTCGATAGATGACTCTGGTCCACCAGTGCCTGCACTTCCACCAGCAGCGGTCGCGTGCCCTCTTGCGTGGCCAGCACCACGCTGCCGGGCACCGCGTCACCCTGGCGGCTGAGGAACATCGAGGATGGATTGCCCACCTCGCGCAGGCCGGTCTCGGTCATGGCGAAAACGCCGATCTCGTTCACCGCGCCGAAACGGTTCTTGACCGCGCGGATGATGCGGAAGGCACTGCCGGTATCGCCCTCGAAGTACAGCACCGTGTCGACCATGTGCTCCAGCACGCGCGGGCCCGCAAGCGTGCCCTCTTTGGTGACGTGGCCCACCAGAAACAGGGCCGTGCCGGTCTGCTTGGCGTAACGCACCAGCTGCGCCGCGGATTCACGCACCTGGGCCACGCTGCCGGGCGCGGATTGCAGAAGTTCGGTGAACATGGTCTGGATCGAATCGATGACAATGACCTGCGGTTGCTCGGACTGGGCGCTCGCGAGCACGGTTTCCACCTGGTTTTCCGTGAGCAGACGCAGACGGTCGCTCTTCAAGCCGAGGCGCTGCGCGCGCAGCGCGATCTGGTCGGAGGATTCTTCGCCACTGACGTAGAGCACGCGCGCGCTCTGGCCGAGAGTGGCCATGGCCTGCGTCAGGAGTGTGGATTTGCCGATGCCCGGATCGCCGCCGATCAACACCACGGACCCGGATACCAGTCCGCCACCCAGCACGCGGTCGAGTTCGCCGATACCGGTCGGGTGCCGGAATACTTTCTCCGGCGAGACCTCGGCCAGATTATGCACCGCCGCGGGCACGCCAAACTGGCGTCCCGCGCGCGCGTTGGAAATGGGAACGACGGTGGTTTCGTAAAGCGTGTTCCACGCGTTACAGGACGGGCATTGACCGACCCATTTCGGCGAACTCGCGCCACATTCGTTGCAGGTGTATACCGATTTGGTCTTGGCCATGATTCCAATATTTTTTAAACGCAAACCAATGCGGCTAAAACTCCATCCAGATTTTATTCATTCCAGCAATGTTGTCATTCCCGCGAAGGCGGGAATCCAGAATTTTATCAAGAACTGGTTGCCCGCTTACGCGGGCATGACGACAAAATCATCCATGTATATCCGTGCTCATCTGCGGTTAATAATCATACAACCACACGCGGAATGCGCGCGGTCACGTGACACAGTAATTCATAAGACAGGGTCCCGGCACTTTCCGCGACCTCCTCCACCGGCAGGCCCCGGCCCCACAGCACCACCGGGTCGCCGACCTTCGCCTGCGGCAGGGACCGCAGATCAAGCATGATCATGTCCATGGAAACCCGGCCCACGCTCGTCACGCGGCGACCATTCACCAACACCGGCGTGCCGGGCGGCGCGTGGCGCGGATAACCGTCGCCATAACCGATGGCCGCCACGCCCACCAACATGTCTTCCGGGCAGTACCAATCTCCGCCGTAACCAAGGGCGTCGCCTTTTTTACGGGCATGTACCGCTATCAAGGCTGATTCGAGGGTCATGACGGGTTTGAGGCCTAGCGATGCCGCGTCCTTTTCCCTGAGGGGCGAGGCGCCGTAAAGCATGATACCGGGGCGCACCCAGTCGAGATGACTCGACGGCCAGGCGAGAATGCCGGCGGAGTTGGCGATGCTCTTCTCCAGCCCCAGGTTCCGGCAGACATTGGCGAAATCATTAATCTGCGATCGCGTGACGCCATCGCCAGGAAATTCCGCACGCGCGAAATGCGACATCAGCCGTATGTTCGTCACAGCGGGAATGACACGCAACTGATTCAGGGCATTCAGCGCCGTTGCCGGCTGGTATCCGAGCCGATGCATGCCGGTGTCAACCTTGAGCCAGACGGTGAGCTGAAGGTCTTTCGACGCCACTGCCAAAGCCTTGATCTGGCCATCGTGATGAATAACCGGCTCGAGACGCTCCCGGGACAATAGCGACAAATCATCTGTGCTGAAAAAACCTTCGAGCAGACAGATGGGTCGGGTTACGCCTGCCTGGCGCAACTGCATAGCTTCTTCCACGCTTGAAACACCGAAGGCATCGGCGGACTCGCCGAGCGTACGCGCCACCCACGCGAGCCCGTGACCGTAGCCGTTGGCCTTGACCACGGCCATGACACGTGAGGTCTTGGCGTGGAGACGAGCCTGCTGGAGATTGTGCTTGAGCGCCCCGGCGTCCAGTAGCGCACGCGCCGGTCGGCTCATCTAAAAACCAACTTAAATGATAGGCAACCGCAGATGAACGCGGATGTATGAAATGATATACGCAGATTTAACATACAGATTCTTCTGTAATCTGCGTTCATCTGTTTTCTTAAATCTTTATAACCTGCGTTTATCCGCGGATAGAATTATTTCTAATAACTCCCGTCGTAGCCGGCGGAAGTGTAGTTCTCAAAGCGCGTGTATTCCCCAAGGAAAGTCAGACGCACCTCGCCGATCGGGCCGTTACGCTGCTTGCCGATGATGATTTCGGCGGTGCCCTTGACCGGGCTGTCCTTGTTGTAAACCTCGTCGCGGTAGATAAAGAAAATCACGTCGGCGTCCTGCTCGATGGCGCCGGACTCGCGCAAGTCGGACATGACCGGTCTTTTATCGTTGCGCGATTCCACGCTGCGGTTGAGCTGCGACATCGCGATGACCGGGACGTCCAGCTCCTTGGCCAGACCCTTCAGCGCGCGCGTAATGTTGGAGATTTCCGTGGCGCGGTTTTCCTCGGTACGCTCGGTGGACTCCATGAGCTGGAGGTAATCGATGATGATCAGCCCCAGGCCGTGCTCGCGTTTCAGACGCCGGGCGCGGGCGCGCAGCTCCATCGGCGTCAGCGACGGGGTATCGTCGATGAAAATCGGGGCCTCGTTGAGCAGGCTCACGGCCGAGGTCAGACGCGGCCAGTCGTCATCGTCCAGTTTGCCGGTGCGCACCCGGTGGGCGTTGATGCGCCCGAGCGAGGCCATCATGCGCAGGGCCAATTGTGTCCCCGGCATTTCCATGCTGAACACCGCCACCGGGATCTTGTGGCCCACGGCCGCGTTCTCGGCGATGTTCATGGCCAGGCTGGTTTTGCCCATGGACGGCCGCCCCGCGATGATGACGAGGTCCGAGGCTTGGAGCCCGGAGGTCATTTCATCGAGGTCGGTAAAGCCCGTGGGCACGCCGGTGATGGAAGACTTGGAACGGAACAGGGTATCGATGCGGTCGACGGCCTTGCTGAGCAGGGTATTCAAGGGCTGGAAATCACCACGCCGGTGACCTTTTTCGCTGATGTCGAAGATGCGTTTCTCGGCGTGATCCAGCAGCTCGATGGCGGAACGGCCCTCGGGAGAGTAGGCGGAAGTGCTGATCTCGCCGGCGGCGCGCACCAGCTCGCGCATGACCGAGTTCTCGCGCACGATCGCAGCATAGGCGACGATGTTGGCGGCGCTGGGGGTATTGTTGGCGAGCGAGCCGAGATAGGCCAGTCCGCCGGCGGGTTCGAGCTCGCCGTTGCGCTCGAGCCATTCAGATACTGTAATCACGTCTGCCGGACTGGTTTCCTCACATAGGCCGGAGATGGCGTTGAAGATCAGGCGGTGTTCGCGGCGGTAGAAGTCATCAGCGGTGAGAATGTCGGCAATCCGGTCCCAGCTTTGGTTGTCAAGCAGCAGCCCCCCGAGCACCGACTGCTCGGCTTCAATCGATTGTGGGGGAACCTTGAGCAGCTCGGTCGCCGACTCCGTTCCACGCCTGGAAAAGGCTCGTTCTTCCACCGACCTCCCCCTCGATTCAGATTTGCCGATTATTAAATCGCCGACAAGTTGCGTCTCGCATTATAGCGCAGCGCGTCGAGATATACAGATGCGCCGCAAACCCAGATTATTAAGGCGGCATGACTCATCTTAAACGATTACGTGGCCGATTTCTGCCCAAGTCCTCGATCCAAGCCCTCTAGCCACCTCAAAAATCGAAAATCACATCTTAATGATTTTGATATTGAACCGGTACATCCGTTTCTTCCCCAAGATATGGAAAATACCCATAGCAGGCCAGCTTCGTTCAAGCACCATCGTGCCGGGTCAATAACGGGTTATTTTTCGCCGATAACCGAGACGATGACTTTGAAGTTGACTTCGGGATGCAGTGAAACGGAAATTTCGTGATCGCCAATTTCCTTGAGCGGTCCACGGTCGAGGTGCACTTCGGACTTGACCAGCTCGAACCCGGCCTGCTTAATGGCGTCGCAAATATCGCGAATGCCGACGGAACCGAAAAGTTTGCCCTCTTCGCTCATCTTGCGCACGATCTGAATCGTGAAGCCGGTCATCTTCTCGGCGCGCGAGCGCGCCTTGTCGTGGGCATCGGCCTGCGCTTTTTCAAGCTCGGCACGTTTTGCCTCGAACTTGGCGCGATTTTCTTCGTTGGCGGTGACCGCCTTGCCGTAGGGTATGAGATAGTTGCGCGCGAAACCGGCTTTGACCTTAACCTGCTCGCCCAGGTCCCCCAGATTGCGCACTTTTTCAAGCAGTATGATTTCCATCGTTCAAACCTCGCCGTATTCGTTCAGTGACTGTCGCAGTAGGGCATCAGCGCCAGATAGCGCGCGTACTTGATGGCACGCGTCAGTTGCCGCTGGTAGCGGGCCTTGGTGCCGGTATTGCGGCACGGGATAATGCGGCCGGTTTCGGTAATGAATCCGCTCAGCACGGCGATATCCTTGTAGTCGATCTCTTCGACCTTCTCGACCGTGAAGCGGCAAAATTTCTTGCGTCTAAAAAAACGTGACATGGTCGTGCTCCTTAAGCCTGGTCGGAGGCGGCGGAATCGGCCGCTTCGCTGTCGTCACCATCGGTATCCGCCAACTCCGGTATGGGCGCCGCGGACTTCTCCTCGTTTTCCTTGACGAGCGGCGACGGGGTGGTAACGGCGTGTTTGCGCTTGATGATAAGCGAGCGCAGCACCGCGTCGTTGAAGCGGAACGCCGATTCCAGTTCGCGCAACGTGGCGAGTTCGCACTCGATGTTCATGAGCACGTAGTGCGCCTTGTGCACCTTGTTCAGGGGATAAGCGAGCTGGCGGCGGCCCCAATCCTCGAGGCGGTGGATCATGCCCTGGGCGGATTCGATCATCGAGCGGTAGCGTTCGATCATCGCGGGTACCTGATCGCTCTGGTCCGGGTGGACCATGAAAACGACTTCATAATGACGCATGCAACACTCCTTATGGATTAACTTCAGCCTTCCACTGCCGTTTTGTGGTTGTTATGCGGCCGGTAAGGCAAGGATGCCCCGAAGGGCAACTGCTCACTCAAAAGAGCGGCGCATTCTACTGGAATCCCCCCACCCGGGGCAAGGCGGGACGGGCCATCAAACCCGCAATAAACCGCTGTTTAGAAAAATTGGGGTCAGAGACGGATTTTCTGACTCTAAAATATTTAGAGGAGCGGCGCCAGAGAAAATCCGTCTCTGACCCAAATTTTTCAGTGGTCCAGGCCAAGCGCCGCGCTGACCTGTCGGTCATAGACCAGCGCCGCGGATTCACGCCGTGCCTCGGGCGAAAGCATGTGTTCGTGCGACTCGCCGGGGGCGATCAGGTGCACCACGCGCACGCCCTGGAGCGTCAGGTAATCGGCGATCAATGCGCGGTGGCAATGCACCGGGTCGCACTCGGCGCAAAGCATGGCGCAAATACCACGCGCGGCCAATTGCTGCAACTGGTAGGCGCCCTTCTGGAACGCATCCGTCTCCATATGATCGGCAAAACCGCGCAGGCTCTCATCGAGCGCCGCGTGCGGCGAGTCCGGTCGCGGGTCGCGCATCCCGCCCAGCTGTCTTCCGGCCCAGTGATAAACGATACCGGCATTCTCGCAGGCCAGGCGCAGGGCATCGTCGTTGAACTGGGGATTATGACGCGAACGGGGCTGCGCGCGGACATCGACAAGTGTATCCACCTCCACTTCCTTCAAAAGCGCAACCAGTTCCTCAATCTTACGATTGCCGTGACCGGCGGTATAGAGTGTGTTCGTCACATGAAGAAGTCCAAGAAAACAAAATTTACAACTACCTCAAAACCCCCTCTCCCTTGAGGGAGGTGAGGCGGAAACGGAGAAAGATCCGGTGGACCTTTCTCCCGCCGAACGGGCGCAGAAGAAGTATCTGCGCCCCGGCGGGAATAGCGGGGGTGAGGGTGATAGGGCAGAATGACTTGGCGTTACGCTCCTCACCCTACCCTCTCCCCACAGGGGGGAGGGATTCTGGTTGATAGTCATCTATATCGGGCAGGTCACACCCGTGCCGCCATGGGCGCAATAGCCGCCCGGATTCCTGGCGAGATATTGCTGGTGATAATCCTCGGCATGATAAAACTCGGGCGCATCGAGGATCTCGGTGGTGATGGGCGCGAAACCCACTTTCTTCAATTCGTCCTGATACCGCGCGAGCGATGTCTGCGCCGCCTGCTTCTGTGCATCGCTGTAGGTATAGATGCCGGAACGGTATTGCGTGCCGACATCGTTGCCCTGGCGCATGCCTTGCGTAGGATCGTGCGCTTCCCAGAACAATTTGAGCAATTGCGCGTAACTGACCTGTTTCGGATCGTAAACCACCAGCACCACTTCATTGTGGCCGGTCCTGCCGCTGCATACTTCCTTATAGGTGGGATTGGGCGTGCCGCCGCCGGCGTAACCGACCGCGGTCACGTACACGCCCGGCAGCTGCCAGAAATATTTTTCCGCGCCCCAGAAACAGCCGAGCCCGAATTGCGCCTGCTCCATGCCCGCGGGAAACGGTGACGTGAGCGGACGGCCGTTGACAAAATGTTTTTCCGGCACCGGCATTTTCTCGGCGCGACCGGGCAGCGCCTCGTTCGCAAACGGCATCCTGGACTTTTTCATGAAATCGAGCATGGGGCAACTCCTGACAAAATGAAATAGACAAGATTAATAGGGCGAAGCAAAGCCGTCGCCGATGCACTTAACGTGCATCGGCGCCGCTGAGCGCCCGCACAAGGGAGGGCATGCCTGCCATCCCTGGCGTGACCACGAAAATTTCGATATACCCGGCCCCGCCATCCGTGGCGGGGCGCTCGCCGGGACAAAGACACGTTAAGTGTCTTCGTCTGTTTCCGGCTCGCCCTGTAAATTCTATCTAATTTTTTTATTTTTGTTAGGTTCTTAATCACTGCTACTCCGCTGCCGCACGGCCTCGAACAGGCAAACGCCCGACGCGACCGAAACATTCAGGCTTTCCACCGTGCCGGACATGGGGATGCGCACCAGCATGTCGCATTCCTCCTGCGTCAACCGCCGCAGGCCCTTGCCCTCACCGCCGAGCACTATCGCCAATGGTCGGCGCAGGTCGGCGTGAAAGATATCAGTATCAGCCTCCTGGCTGGCGCCGGCAAGCCAGATGCCGGCTTCTTTCAATACACGCAGGATGCGCGCGAGATTGACGACCTGGAACAAGGGCACGGTTTCAGCCGCTCCGCTGGCGGCGCGGCGCGCAATCGCCGAGAGCGGCGCGCTGTGATCGCGCGGCACAATAACACCATGCGCGCCGGCGGCATCGGCGCTGCGCAGGCAGGCGCCGAGATTATGCGGGTCCTGCACGCCATCGAGCACGAGCAGCAGCGGCATGGGCGGCAAATGGGCTAAAAAGGTTTTGAGATCCTGCTCTTTTTGCACGGGCGTTTCGCGCATGCGCGCAATCACGCCCTGATGTTTCACGCCATCGGCGAGGCGGTCGAGGGCGGCGCGCGGCGATTTATGGACTTTCACCTTTGCCATCCGGGCGGCTTCGAGCACCGCAGCCATGCGCTTGTCGCCGCGTGCCTCGCTGACCCAGATTTCTTCAACATGGTCCGGGCTGGACTTCAGCGTGGCCAGCACGGCGTGCAAACCGCAGATGTAATTATCTTCCAAAGCACCTCCAATAATCCCCTCTCCCTCCGGGGTGAGGCGGAAGTGTCGAGAACGTCCTGTGGACGTTCTCGCCGCCGAACGGGTGCGCATGGTTTCCACGCGCCCAGGGCGGGAACATAGGATAGGGTGACGGGGAGTAAATGGGTGAATTGATTCCCCCTCATCCCAACCTTCTCCCTCCAGGGAGAAGGAGTTTTCGGATTCTTAGTGGCGTCCGCTCTCAGCGCCGACGTTTCCTCGAACGCTTTTTACCGGATGGCTTGCCGTGACGTTTCTGCTCGGGATGACGTGACTTGGCGGGAGTCTTGCCGGTCCTGGTACTCACCACGCCGACCAGCTCGAAATCGATCTTGGTTTCGTCGAGGTCCACGCGCATGACGCGCACGCGTACCTTGTCGCCGAGCCGGTAGATCTGGTGCGTGCGCTCGCCCATCAGGCGATGATGCGCCGCGTCAAAATGATAATAATCGTTGCCCAGCGCCGTGATATGCACCAGACCGTCGACGTAAACCTCGACCAGCTCCACGAAAATACCGAAATTGGTGACGCCGCTGATGTAGCCGTCAAACTCCTCGCCAATCTTGTCCATCATGAACTCGGCCTTGAGCCAGCGCGTCACTTCGCGCGTGGCCTCGTCGGCGCGGCGCTCGGTCACGGAACAGTGTTCGCCCTGCTGCTTGGCCAGTTCCGGCGTGATTTCCGCGGGACGTTTCGCCAGGATGCCCTTGATGGCGCGATGCACCAGCAGGTCCGGATAGCGCCGGATCGGCGAGGTGAAATGGGTGTAGTTCGGATAGCCGAGCGCGAAATGGCCGATGTTGTCCGGGCTGTACATCGCCTGTGACAGCGAGCGCAACAGCACGGTCTGGATCAGGCGTGTGTCGGTGCGCTTCTCCACCTGCTTGATGAGTTTGGAATAATGCTGCGCCTGCGGTTTGTCGCCGCCGCCGAGAGACAGGCCGATTTCAGTAAGGAACTCGCGCAGATTGCTCAGTTTTTCCGTGGTCGGTCCTTCGTGAATACGGTACGGCGCCGGCACTTTATGTTTTTTCAGGATTTCCGCGGCGCAGACATTGGCCGCCAGCATGCATTCCTCAATCAGACGATGCGCATCATTGCGCTGCTGCGGCACGATTTGCTGAATCTTGCGGGTCTCGTCGAACACGATGCGCGTCTCCGGCAGCTCGAAATCCACGGCGCCGCGCTTCATGCGCGAGCTGTGCAGGATATTGTAGAGGCTGTAGAGCGCTTCCAGGTGCGGCACCACCTCGGCATATTCGCGCCGCAGCGCGTCATCCTTGTCCACCAGCAAGGCCGCGACCTTGTCGTAGGTGAGGCGTGCACGCGACAACATGACCGCCTCGAGAAAGCGGTAACGGGTGATGTTGCCGTGGGCGTCGATCTGCATCTCGCAGGCCATGCACAGGCGGTCCACCTTGGGGTTGATGGAGCACAGGCCGTTGGACAATATCTCCGGCAGCATCGGGATGACATGTTGCGGAAAATAAACCGAGTTGCCGCGCTGGTAGGCCTCGCGGTCCAGCGCCGTGCCGGATTTGACGTAATAGGATACGTCGGCGATTGCGACGATCAGCCGCCAGTGACGGCCGTCGTGCTCGGCGAACACGGCATCGTCGAAATCGCGCGCGTCCTCGCCGTCAATCGTGACCAGCGGAAGCGCGCGCAAATCGAAACGACCCTGGCTCGCCTGTGCCGGAACCTGGGGCGCCAACCCGTCGACTTCGTCGCGGACTTCCTGCGGCCATACATGAGGAATGTCGTGCGCGCGGATGGCGACCTCGATTTCCATGCCGGGCGCCATGTGGTCGCCGAGGATTTCCACCACGCGGCCCGCGGGCGCGCGGTGGCGCGTGGGCGGTAACGTGATTTCCGCCACCACGATCTGGTTTTCCTTGGCGAAGTTCTCGTCGCCGCGCGAGATGGCGATGTCCTGGGTGATGCGCTTGTTCTCCGGCACCACGAAGCCCATGCCGTTCTGCATGACATAGCGTCCGACCACGGTCGTGTGCGAGCGCTCCAGCACCTCGACCACCGCGCCTTCGCGGCGGCCGCGCTGATCGACGCCAGTGACGCGCGCCATCACGCGGTCGCCGTGCATCACTTGGCGCATCTCGCCGGGAGAAAGGAACAAGTCCTCGCCTTCTTCATCCGGTATCAGAAAACCGAAGCCGTCTGGATGGCCGCTGACGCGACCGCACACCATGTCCATCTTGTGCGCGAGACCGTACAGGCCACGGCGGTTTTTCAGTATCTGGCCGTCACGTTCCATCGCGCGCAGGCGCCGGTTGAAGGCATCCTCATCGCGCTCGCCCTGCACGCCCAGCGCACCCGCCACTTCGGGAAACGGCAAGGGCTCGTTGCGTTCGGTCAACAGCGAGATAATAGCCTCGCGACTGGGGACGGGATGTTCGTATTTTTGTTGCTCCCGCTCCGCCATGGGATCTTGATTCGGTTTTTTGGGTTTTCGCGTTGACATGAAATTTATCTATCGGTAGAGTGCGCCGTCCTGTAGGGTCCCGTATAATTCACGGGCAGTATGCCGAGGTGGCGGAATTGGTAGACGCACTAGCTTCAGGTGCTAGCGGGCGCAAGCTCGTGGAGGTTCAAGTCCTCTCCTCGGTACCATCTCAAATCCGGGACTTCCTTTCCCGCGCGACGGATCATACCAGCAAGTCTCTAAACGGGAATCCCTATTCAAAGGGATGCCGCAGAATAATCGTGTCGTCGCGCTCGGCACCGGTGGAGATGATGTCGATGCGCGCCTCGGTGCACTCCTCGATTTTCTTCAGATACCTCTGCGCGTTTACCGGCAAC
>JANLIC010000017.1 GCA_024654125.1 Sulfuricaulis sp.
GAGCGTGCCGGAGCGCGAGACCACGCCGATCTTTCCGGGTTTATAGATATGCGCGGGCATGATGCCGACCTTGCATTCATTGGGCGTGATCAGGCCCGGGGTGTTGGGGCCGACGATCACCACGTCGCGCCCGGCGGAATAGCGTTTGACGCGCACCATGTCCTGCACCGGGATGCCGTCGGCGACGACGACAATCGTGCGGATGCCGGTGTCGATGGCTTCCATGATGGCGTCCGCCGCGAACGGCGGCGGCACGAAAATGCCGGCGACGTCGGCTTTGGTTTTCGCCACCGCCTCGTGCACGGTGTCGAACAGGGGAATGCCGAGGTGCTGGGTACCGCCCTTGCCGGGCGTCACGCCGGCCACGACCTGGGTGCCGATCTTGATGGATTCCTCGGCGTGGAAACTGCCGTGCTGGCCGGTCAGGCCCTGGATCACGACGCGCGAGGATTTATTTATGAATATGCTCATGGGCATTGGCTCCGGATAACAACGTGCGAGGATTCATTAGCACCAATCTCAAAACCCCCTCTCCCTGCCCTCTCCCCGGAGGGGAGAGGGGATAAGAAATAGGAGTTATTTATGAATATGCTCATGAGCAGTAGCTCCGCTGGTGGCGCGCACGGCCATGGCCGCGGCATCATCCAATGTGTTGGCAGTGAGAAATTTCAATCCGGATTGGGCCAGGACCGCGCGGCCCTGTTCCACGTTGGTGCCGGCGAGGCGCACCACCACCGGCACTTTGACCTTGAGCTCGCGCATGGCGCGCACGATGCCTTCGGCCACCCAGTCGCAGCGGTTGATGCCGGCGAAGATGTTGACCAGCACGGCTTTGACGTTTTTATCCAGTAATACGATCCGAAAGGCGTTGGTGACTTTCTCCGGCGAGGCGCCGCCACCGACGTCGAGAAAATTCGCCGGCTTTCCGTCGTGCAGGGCGATGGCGTCCATGGTGGCCATGGCGAGCCCGGCGCCGTTGACGATGCAGCCGACATTGCCCTCGAGTGCTATGTAGTTGAGGCCATGCGCGCCGGCCTCGACTTCCTTGGGATCTTCCTCGTCGAAATCGCGCAGGTTGCTGATGTGCGGGCGGCGGTAGATGGCGTTGTCGTCGAACTGCATTTTCGCGTCCAGCGCCAGCAGGCGGTTATCCAGGGTAACGGCCAGCGGATTGACTTCAATCAGCACGGCATCGTTGTCGCGAAAGCAGCGGTACAGTGCCTTCATCAGTTTCACCGCGGCCGGCAGCTGTTTGCCGCCGAGTTTCAGATGCGTGGCAACCTTGCGGCACTGGAAGTCGAGCAATCCCACCGCGGGGTCCACCGCTTCGCGCACGATGCGTTCCGGCTCATTGCGCGCGGTTTCCTCGATATCGACGCCGCCGCCGTCGCAGGCAATGATGGTGATGCGCTGGCTGGCGCGGTCGATGACCAGGCCGAAATAGGCTTCGCGCGCGATGTCGACGGCCTGCTCAATCAGCACGCGCCGCACAAATTGTCCCTGGGGGCTGGTCTGGGCGGTGATCAGCGGCCGGCCGATCATGGCATCGGTGGCCGCGCGCACTTCTTCAACGCTGTGGGCGATCTTCACGCCGCCGCCCTTGCCGCGGCCGCCGGCGTGAATCTGCGCCTTGACCACGAAGCGGCTGACGTCGAGTTCTTCGGCCACGGCCGCCGCCTGTTCCACGCTGTGCGCCACGCTGCCCGCGGGCACCGGCACGCTGTATTGACGCAATAGCTCCTTCGCCTGGAATTCGTGGATATTCATGCCGCCCGCTCCTGACCCATTTTGATGCGTTGCATTTTCTCCATCACGACCTCAGCTTGACGGATCGAGGCAGCATCAAGCATGCGGCCGTCGAGCGTCACCGCCCCCAGGCCTTTCTTGGCGGCCTCGGCCATGGCCGCAATAATCCGCTCGGCGCGCGTGACCTCGGCCTCGGTGGGCGAGAACACCTCATTGGCGAGAGCGATTTGCGAGGGATGGATGGCCCACTTGCCTTCGATACCGAGCGCCGCCGCCGAGCGCGCCGCGGAGCGGTAACCTTCCGCGTCCTGAATGTCGCTGAACGGCCCGTCGATCGGGCGCAGGCCGTAGGCGCGGCAGGCGACCACCAGGCGCGCCTGCGCGTAGTGCCATTGATCGTTCCAGTGGCGTTCACGCTTGCCGCCCTCCGGGTGCGTGAGCACGGCATAGTCGGCATTCGCGCCGCCCATGTGCGTGACGCGCGCCTGGGTCGAGGCGGCGAAGTCGGCCACGCCGAAGACCAGCGCCTCCATGCGTTCGGGGCAGGCCGCGGCAATGTCCTCGATGTTGGCCATGCCGCGCGCGGTTTCGATCAGCGCGTGGATGCCGATGGGTTTCAATCCCTTGGCGGCCTCGATCTGCGACATCAAGGTGGAAACAAAATAGATGTCTTCGGGGGTGTTGACCTTAGGAATCAGCAGCGTGTCGAGATGCTTTCCGGCCTGCTCCACGAGATCCACGATGTCGCGGTAACAGAAGTGCGTGTCGAGCGCGTTGATGCGCACCGACACGGCGCAACGCGACCAGTCGTGGTGCTGCAGCGCGTGGATAACATTCTTGCGCGCCTGTTCCTTGTCGGCGGGCGCCACGGCGTCCTCGAGATCCATGAACACGATATCGGCGCCGAGTGTAGGGGCCTTTTCGAGCATGCGTGGATTGCTCGCGGGGACGGCCAGCTCACTTCGATGGAGACGATCCTTGATGGGCATTAAGGTTGATTCCTGTGTCGGTAATTATTGTGGCCGAACTTCCGTGGCGCTGCCTCTGGCGCTCAATAGCCGGGCTGCCTGGCGGAATTCCGTCGCGGGTGGTTGGGGTCAGGCGCGATTATAAATCACTCCCGGGGTCTTGCATAAATGCTTTATCTATTACGATCTTTGATGGCTAACCAGCGCGCCGCTATATGCTTTTATTATGACGCCATAATGGCGTCAAGTGGCGCCAGCGTCAATCTCCTTGATGATATTGGCATTTAGCGTATTAAATTTGGGTTCTAGATCGCAGGACACGCCCTATTCCTCTCCAGAGCCGGATAAGGAAGCGGAAACGCGTATTGAGCGAGGTGTTGAAATTTACGCCGGTTGCGATTAGCTTGGCGTGGATTTCAATGATCGCACCACGACTCAACATTGCGAGGAGCACAACCCATGGCCAGATACCTGATTGAGGTCCCCCACGATGCGGACAAACGCGCCTGCCTGATGGCGATCGAGGTTTTCCTCAAGACCGGCTCGCACTTTCTCACGCACTGCGATTGGGGATGCATGGACGGCGAACACAAGGCGTGGATTTCCGTCGACGTCGGCTCCAAGGAAGAGGCCCTGCGAATCGTGCCACCCACGTTCCGCGCAAAAGCAAAAATTATCCAGGTGGACAAGTTCACGCTGGAGCAGGTGCAATCCGCCCTTGAACAGCACACAGGCTGACGGGTGCAAGGAAACCAGGTTGAGGAGATCGGCTTCGTCTCAAGCCTCGATGACCAATGTGTCGCCGTTCACGTCGTTAGCCACATCGCAAACTGCATCCATGCAGCCGTCCCCATCAGCATCAGTCGCGACGCCTGCGACGCGACGATGAACAGGAGGCCCCAACCAAATGTCGGATGCAGCCGGCGGTTTTTCACGGTGTCGTAAACCACGCAGGTAAGTAAGCACAGGTCAGTCAGCCCGAAAAAAACCAATGGGCCGCCGCTCTCGATGAATCCGAGCGGGATGCGCGAGATGGCGGCAGCCAGGATGCCCACGCAGGCGAGCAGCATCAGCCGTTTGTGAATATCGCTGCGGCGCCGGAAGAGAAGGCCGAGACTTACCAGGACCGCGAAAACCAACATCTCGACTAGCGGTATAGCCAGGAACTCCAGCGGCGGTGGGCCAGGCGTAAAACCGCGCTTGGCCGCGGCGATAGCCGTGGTCACGCCCACCACCAATACCAGCACCGCCAGCAGCGCCCCGAACACGCCCACGCGACGATGCAAATCTGCGCGGTGCGCGGCGATCAGCCGGACTTGTACCACAAAAAGCGCAAACCATAACGTCATCACAACGCCGTGCAGATGCACTAATCCGGACGACAGCGCCGGAGTGCCGAATACGCCCTTCAGGTAGTAGGTCTGCGCGAACCCTATGAAGACGATGAGGGCGGCGGCGGCCGCCACCCAGGTGAAAAAGCGGCGGTCGATGGCGCTGCGATATGTTCTCGAATCCGCATCCATGTACATTCCCCTAGTTTTCGGTGAACATCCGCCCGACAAAATTCATACAATCTTAACAATGTCTTTTTATATGATGCTAATGGTGTCAATTTCTTACCGGACCATCAATTCAGTTTAAGATACCATCTGGGTAGTCTCCAAATATATTCCCCCAGCGCGGGTGCTTCCGGAATTCTCCCCCGGATCGGAGGCGTATCGACTGGATTTGCCGGGATCGGCTTGCCACCGGCGACCGAGGCAGTGCCGAGTCGATATTGATGCCCGTCAAGGCATGTGTTGAACTGTAT
>JANLIC010000018.1 GCA_024654125.1 Sulfuricaulis sp.
GCTCAAGTTGTGCCGGCGGCAGAAGGACTCGGCCTCCTTTTCTCCCAGCTGGGAATGATCACCGCCACGCCCCTTGGCAATGTCATGAAACAGGCCACCTAGGTACAGGCGCTCGGGCTTGACCAGTTTCTGAATGAGCTCGCTCGCCAGGGAAAACTCATCGTGAAATTCCGGCAGCGTGAAGCGGCGAAGATTGCGCATGACCATGAGCGAGTGGGCGTCGACCGTGTACACGTGGAACAGATCGTGCTGCATTTGTCCGACGATGCGCCCGAAGGCCGGCAGGTAGGCCCCCAGGACGCCGTAGGCATTCATGCGTCGCAGCTCGTGGGTGATGCCGCGCGGCTGGCGCATGATCTCCATGAACAGGCTGCGGCAGGCGAGATCATGGCGGAATTTGTTATCAATGCGGTGCAGATTGCGGCGTACCAGGCGGATCGTGTTCGCGCGCACGCCCTTCAGCTCGGGATGCTGTTGCATGATCAGAAACAGCTCCAACAGAGCGAATGACGTGCGCTCGAATACACGGGGATGCGTCACCTCAAGGAAGCCAAGATGGGACTGGAAACGGCGATTGATCGGACGGATTTTTATGCGTCCACGCGCGAGCAGGACCTCTTCGAAATGCTGCAACAGGATATCGTTCAGCAGGGACAATTCCTTGACGGTCCGGTAATAGCGCTTCATGAACTGTTCCACGGCGAGCAGTCCCGGCCGGTTGACATAACCGAAGTGTGTGGCGAGTTCACGTTGATGGTCGAACAGCAGCCGGTCTTCGCGCCGGTCGGCGAGATAGTGCAGGCCGGCGCGCACGTGCCACAGGAAGTTGCGCCCGCGCACCAGCGTGCGGTATTCCTCCTCGCTCAGAAAGCCGAGCCTGACCAGATCGTGCAGGGAGGATGTGTCGAAATGCCGCTGCGTGACCCACTGGATCATGTGGATGTCGCGCAGCCCGCCCGGACCGTCCTTGATGTTGGGCTCCAGGTTATAGGCGGTATCGTGGAAATGATGATGCCGGAGAATCTGTTCCTGGCGTTTGGCGGCGTAGAACTTGCGGCTCGGCCAGATTCTCGAGGCATGGGTTGTGGCTTGCATCCTGGTGAACAGGTCCTCATCGCCCTCGAGCAGGCGCGCTTCCATGAGATTGGTGGCCACGGTGATGTCGCTTTTTGCCTCGCGTACGCAATCTTTAAGGGTGCGCACGCTGTGCCCGACTTCTAGCCCCATGTCCCAGAAGAAACGGATAAGCGTTTCAATGAAAGTTTGTGCCTTGGCTGGTTTGTCTCGATCGAGCAATACCATGAGATCGATGTCCGAAGCGGGGTGAAGCTCACCTCGTCCATAGCCTCCGACGGCTATCAGGGCGACGCAAATACCGGGTGGGAGCAGCGGCAAATGTATTTTCCAGGCACGGGTAATGAGCTGATCGATCAGCCTCGCATGTGCGGTTACCAGCAGCGTGGCGCCGCTTTTGTCCAGAAAGCGTTTTTTGAGTTTCCCCCGCCCGCCCTGGAGCGCCGCACGGAAGAGTGGCAGGGGATTTTCACTGCGGGCCAGTGACTGGTCGAACTCGCGACTGTGGAACAGGCTTTCCCTGCTTCTGGACAAGGGGGCCTCAGGCGCGAGGAATCGGTTTGGAGCTGTTCACGGGTTGTCTCCGGGAACGAGAGTAAGAACATCGTGCCCCGATTCCGTGACCAGCACGGTGTGTTCCCACTGCGCCGAAAGCGAGTGGTCGCGCGTGACCACGGTCCAGTTGTCGGGCAGCAGTTTAACTTCCTTTTTTCCGGCGTTGATCATGGGTTCAACCGTGAATGTCATGCCAGGCTCCAGCGCCATGCCTGTCCCCGGCTCTCCGTAATGCAGGATCTGGGGATCCTCGTGGAATTCGCGTCCGATCCCGTGGCCGCAGTATTCGCGCACGACTGAGAAACCGTGCGCCTCGGCGTGTCGCTGGATGGCATGCCCGATATCGCCTAGCCGCGTGCCCGGTTGAACGATCTCAATGCCTTTGATCATGCACTCATACGTGATTTGGGTCAGGCGCTTAGCCTGAATGGAAATTTCACCGACAAAAAACATCTTGCTGGTGTCGCCGTGGTAGCCGTCCTTGATGACCGTAACGTCGATGTTGATGATGTCACCCTTTTTGAGTTTCTTGTCTCCCGGGATGCCGTGGCATACCTGGTGGTTCACCGAGGTGCAGATAGACCGTGGATAACCCTTGTAGTTGAGCGGCGCTGGGATGGCGTCCTGCACGCTGACAATGTAATCGTGGCAGATCTTGTCGAGCTCGCCGGTGGTGATTCCCGGTTTAACATGCGGCCGGATCATGCGTAACACCTCGGCGGCGAGCCTGCCGGCGACGCGCATTTTCTCAATCTCAGCGGGAGTTTTGACGGTGACGGGCATATGTGCTCTGCGGCAGGCGTATTGTCCGGGAATGAGACCGTTTTAAAAAGCCCTTTTTCCCCCTGTATTTTAATTTAAACCCATGAAAACATTGTTCTAATCCCCCTCCTTATGATATAAAACCGCCCGCAGTTCGAGCTGTTATTGATCCGGCCCTAATTGTACAAATCGAAGCAGACGCAAGATGTCGTTTTCGTGGCTGCACCGAAGCGGCGGATGTCGGATCAATAGCGTAATTTTTTTAGAATTTTCGGTTTTCTCGATGCGGTAAGAGCGCTTAGAATCGTGTGCGCGAGAGCTAATTCTTGCGGATTCGTTCAACTTGATCGTGCCGTCTCGATAAAACCCATAACCCACACGCGGCATCGTCACAGGCATCCGGGTGTCCGACCGTTCCTTCGGGAAGCGGCCGGATTGATGCATGGGGTCCGCGGCGGAAAAACCCGAAGGAGATAACATGAGCAATGTCACCATGCGCCAGATGCTGGAGGCCGGCGTGCATTTCGGCCACCAGACGAGATTCTGGCATCCCAAGATGCGCCCCTATATTTTCGGCGAGCGCAATCGAATCCATATCATCAATCTGGAAAAAACCCTGCCGCTGTTCAATGAGGCGATGGGTTATCTGACCAAGCTAGCCGGCAACGGCGGTTCAGTCCTGTTTGTCGGCACCAAGCGTCAGGCGACCGACATCGTCGGTGAGGAGGCGGCCCGCTGCGGCAGCCCCTACGTGAACCATCGCTGGTTGGGTGGAATGCTGACTAATTACCGCACCGTGAAAAAATCCATCGAACGACTGAAAATGCTCGAATCGATTCTGGCAGACGAAACCAGCAGCCAGAAACTTTCCAAGAAAGAACTTCTCACACTGGATCGTGAGCGTGTCAAGCTCGAAAAGAGCCTGGGTGGCATCAAGGAAATGTCCGGTTTGCCCGACGCTCTGTTTGTCGTCGATGTCGGGCATGAATACATCGCCGTCTCCGAGGCGAAGAAACTCGGCATTCCCGTCGTCGGTGTGGTCGATTCCAACTGCAAACCGGACGGCGTCGACTATGTCATTCCGGGCAACGATGACGCCATCCGTGCCATCCAGCTCTACGCCCGCGCCGCGGCAGACGCCATGCTCGCCGGCCGTGAACAGCATCAGGCTGCCATTGTATCGGGGGATGATGAATTCATCGAAGTCAAGGATGAACAACCCAAGGTCAAAATCACCGCCAGAAAAAAAACCGTGAACGTAGCGCCGCCGGAGGCCGTAGTTGAGGGAGAGCCAGCGGAAGTACCGGCAGACAAACCAGACGACACGCCGGCCGTCAAGGCCAAGCGCACCGTACACGCCAAACCCAAGAGCGGTGGGCGCGCGAAAAAAGCGGCGAGCCCCAGGAAGAACGAAGACTGACTGACGCGAGATAACAAGGGGGCGATGCCCCCTTGGTTTTGATTTGGTATATGAAAATGAAACCGTAGATAAACGCAGATGAACGCCGATAAAAAAGTTCAGTCGTTAACTGCATGGATTTAATCTGTGTTTATCCGCGTTCATCTGCGGTTCCAAAGTAATATTATTTTTTGGGAAAACTCATGAGCATTTCAGCACAACAGGTGAAAGAGCTTCGCGAACGTACGGGGCTCGGAATGATGGAATGCAAGGTGGCGCTCACGGAGACGGGTGGTGACATGGAGGCTGCGGCCGATCTCCTGCGCAAGCGCGCGGGTGCCAAGGTCGAGAAGAAGGCGGGACGAATTGCCGCCGAAGGCGCGATCGGAATAATTGTCAGCCCCGATCGCAAGTCCGCCGCCATGGTCGAGGTGAATTGTGAAACCGACTTTGTCGCCAAAGGCGAAGAATTCCTGGTCTTTGCGGCGGCGGCCGCGGCATGTGTGGCTGATAAGCAGCCGGCAGACATTAATGCGCTTTACGCGCTTCCCGGTGGAGACGGTACCCCGGGAACCATTGCGCAAATGCGCGAGGGCCTGGTCATGAAGCTGGGCGAGAAAATCAACATAAGACGCTTCGAGAAGCTGTCTGCGAATCAGGGTCATATCGGCAGTTACCTCCACGCCCAAAAAATTGGGGTGTTGGTGGTGCTGGACGGAGGCGATGAAACGCTCGCCAAGGACATTGCCATGCATGTCGCTGCCAGCCAGCCCGAATACTTTTCGAAAGACCAGGTGCCGGCGGCGGCCATCGCCAAGGAAAAGGAAATTCTTCTCGAGCAGGCCAAGGACAGCGGCAAGCCGCCCGAGATCATTGAAAAAATGGTCATGGGCCGCGTCAATAAATACCTAAATGAAATCACCCTGCTCGGACAACCCTTTGTCAAGGACCCGGATACCACGGTTGAAAAACTGCTGAAGTCCAAGGGCGCGAGCGTGAAAGGTTTTCTGCGATACGAAGTAGGCGAAGGTCTTGAAAAACGACCGGACAATTTTACCGCCGAAGTAATGGCAACAGCCAAAGGTGCGTAATCCTTGACGAGCGCCCCCGGGGTTTCTGTCTACCGCCGTGTGCTCCTCAAGCTTTCCGGCGAGGCGCTCTTGGGTCCGGATGCCTACGGCATCAATCGTGAGGTAATCGCGCGCATCGCCTCCGAAATCAAGGCGGTAGTCGCCAGCGGCATTCAACTCGCCATTGTGATCGGGGGCGGTAACATATTTCGCGGTATTGCGCCCTCGGCCCAGGGCATGGACCGAGCCTCGGCCGATTACATGGGCATGCTCGCCACCGTGATGAATTCACTGGCCTTGCAGGATGCCCTGGAGAAGCAGGAAGTTCCCGTACGTGTGCAGTCGGCTTTGCGAATAGACCAGGTGGTTGAGCCCTACGTGCGACGCCGTGCCATCCGACATCTGGAGCAGGGGCGAGTGGTAATCTTCGCGGCCGGTACCGGCAATCCATTCTTTACCACGGACACGGCAGCGACTCTGCGAGGCATGGAGATCGGTGCGGATGTCGTACTGAAGGCCACCAAGGTCGACGGCGTATATGACCGTGATCCGGAAAAGCATCCCGACGCCAGGCGCTTCGAGGCCGTCAGCTTCGACGAAGTCCTGGACAAGCGGCTGGCCGTGATGGATGCCACGTCAATCGCCCTTTGTCGCGACCAGGATATACACGTGCGTGTGTTCAGCATTCACAAGTCCGGCAATCTGATGCGTGTTTGCCGGGGGGAAAATGTCGGTACTCTCGTGAAAGGAGGACAGCCATGACGCAATCGGTTGAAAGCATCAAGAAAGACGCGGAGACGCGTATGGCAAAAACGGCAGAGACGCTGAAAAACGATCTGGGCAAGATCCGCACCGGCCGCGCACATCCCGGCCTGCTGGAAAATGTGCGCGTGGATTACTACGGTAACAAGACGCCATTGAACCAGGTGGCCAACGTTTCGGTCGCGGACGCCCGCACCCTCACGGTGACACCCTACGACAAGAGTCAGGCGGCGGCCATCGAAAAGGCCATTCGTGAGTCGGACCTCGGACTCAACCCCGTGGCAGCTGGCACAATCATTCGCGTCCCCCTGCCGGCGCTGACCGAAGAGCGGCGCAAGGAGCTCTCCAAGCATGCGCGTGCCGAAGGCGAAAACGCCAAGGTGGCCATTCGCAATATCCGCCGCGATTCCAACCAACACTTGAAGGAAGCGCTAAAAAATAAAATCATTTCGGAGGACGAGGACAAACGCGCGGAAGAGGCGGTGCAGAAATTCACGGACCGATTCATCGGCGAAGTCGACAAACTGGTGACGTCCAAGGAAAAAGACATCATGCAGGTGTGACGGTCTCCGGGCGCTTCCGACACAACACAAACACTTTATTCCATGGAAAAGAAATCCAAGTCCGACACGGCCGATGTCCTGGCATCGCAATCCGACATCCCGCAGCACGTGGCGGTGATCATGGACGGCAACGGCCGCTGGGCCAAAAGCCGTGGATTGCCCCGCATCGCCGGCCATCGCAAGGGCGTCGAACGGGTACGCGACCTGGTGACAGTTTGCGTGGAGAAGGGGATTAAACATCTGACGCTATTTGCCTTCAGCAGCGAGAACTGGCGCCGCCCGGCACAGGAGGTCCAGCTGCTCATGGAGCTGTTTCTAAGCGCTTTGGAGAATGAGATCAAAAAACTGCACAAGAACAACGTGTGTTTCCGGGTGATCGGCGACATCACCCGTTTCGGAGAAAAACTCATTTCACGCATCCGGCAGGCGGAGAGGCTGACTCAGGGAAATCAGGCGTTGACCCTTACAATCGCTGCCAATTACGGAGGACGTTGGGACATCGCACAGGCCTGTGCGCAGCTGGCCCGGCGCGCGCTGAACGGCGAAATCGATCCGGCGACCATCACGGAAGCCAGCCTCGAACCTTTTCTCAGTCTCGCCGATGCACCGGAACCGGATCTGTTCATCCGTACCGGTGGCGAGCAGCGCATCAGCAATTTCCTGCTCTGGCAGCTGGCCTATACCGAAATGTATTTCACCCCGGTTCTCTGGCCGGATTTCGATCGCGTGCAATTCGAGCATGCGCTCGTCTCGTTTGCCGGACGCCAGCGCCGTTTTGGTCTGACCGGTGATCAGATCGAAGCCGCGCGTCATGCTTAAACAGCGGATCGTAACGGCCGTTGTTCTGATCCCACTGCTGATCGCGGCGCTGTTCTATCTTCCCCTTCCGTGGATTACCCTGCTATTCGCTGCCTTCATCGCCGCGGCGGCTTGGGAATGGGCCGGGCTCTCCGGCTTGCGGCTTGTCTCGGCAAAGACGGCTTATGTGATCGGTTTATTGCTGTTTGGCCTGTTGATCCTGAATGCCGTTCCAAACCGGCCGAACCTGGTGGTTTCACTCTTCAGTGCCACCGCGCTTTGGTGGTCGTGGGCGCTGGTGGAACTCATGACCCGGAAGGAGATGAACCGGGGACTGTTTTCATCGGAGCCCGGAAGGCTCATGGGCGGTTTTCTGGCGCTCGTCCCATTGTGGGTCGCTTCGGTCTATTTGCTGGCGGTGGACGTGAACAGGCCGCGTGTGTTGCTCTATCTGTTCGTGCTGGTGTGGGTCGCTGATACCGCCGCCTATTTTGCGGGTTCCCTCATGGGTAAAACCAAGCTCGCACCCCATATCAGCCCCGGCAAGACGATGGAAGGAGTCGCCGGCGCCGTTCTGGGTGTCGTGCTGCTGGCCTGGCTTTGTGGGACAATGCTCTGGAAATTCGAGGGTTCACGGCTGGCATTGTGGACAGGGTTGTCCGTCATCACCGCGTTGATGTCGGTCGCCGGTGACCTGACAGAGAGCAAACTCAAGCGGATTGCCGGAGTCAAAGACAGCGGGAAACTGCTTCCCGGTCACGGCGGAGTGCTGGACCGTATTGACGCCCTGACCGCGGCGGTACCGCTGTTCGCGCTGGGCGCTATTTTTCTCTTTAAGTTTTAAGTATTGATGCATGACCATCACGGAACCAAATAAATCCTGGGAAAGACTTGATCACGGCAGTCGTGGTGTTACCGTGCTGGGATCCACCGGTTCCATCGGAATCAATACACTCGATGTCCTCGCACGGCATCCCGACCGCTATCGCATCGTGGCGCTGACGGCCAATACGCAGGTAGACCGCCTCTTCGATCAATGCCAGCGATTTCTGCCGCAAAAGGCTGTCATGCTCGACTCCCGCGCGGCGGCGCGTTTGAAGGAAAAAATCCGCAATCAGAAACTGGATATTGACGTGTTGTCCGGGGCGGATGGTCTGAATGCGGTGGCGACCCATCCGCGTTCCCATATCGTCGTGGCGGCCATCGTCGGTGCCGCCGGCTTGCTCCCGACGCTCAATGCGGTACGCGCGGGCAAACGCGTGTTGCTGGCCAACAAGGAATCCCTGGTGGTGTCCGGTCATGTCTTCATTGAGGAGGCGCAACGTTGTGGCGCCGAGCTACTGCCGGTGGACAGCGAGCACAATGCTATTTTTCAGTGCATGCCGGACGGGTTTAGTGCCGGAACCGCCGCACCCTCCGTGCGACGCATTTTTCTGACCTGCTCGGGCGGGCCTTTCCGGGGGTCATCGCAAGAGTCGCTTGTTTCCGTGACACCGGAACAGGCCTGCGCCCACCCCAACTGGGTCATGGGCCGGAAGATTTCCGTCGATTCCGCGACCTTGATGAACAAGGGGCTCGAGCTGATCGAGGCCTGCTGGCTTTTCGGTGTGTCGCCCGACCAGATTGAAATAATCATCCACCCCCAGAGCGTGATTCATTCATTGGTCGAATACATCGACGGTTCCGTGTTGGCCCAATTGGGAAATCCGGACATGCGCACGCCGATCGCCCATGCCCTCGCGTGGCCGGAGCGCATCGAATCGGGCGTGAAAAGCCTCAACCTGCTCGAGGTCGCGCGCCTGGATTTCGAGTCACCGGATCTGACGCGTTTCCCGTGTTTACGTCTCGCGTATGACGCCGCGCGCGGCGGCGGAACCATGCCGGCAATCCTGAATGCGGCGAATGAAGTCGCGGTGCAGGCCTTCCTCGACCGGCGCATCGGCTTTACCGACATTCCGCTGGTGATCGAGCACGTGTTGTCCGAGATTCCCGCCAGCCATGACAATCGGCTCGAGGTCGTCCTGTCGGATGATATGCGTGCCCGCGATGTGGCGGTCAATTTCATCGCTTCGCGAGAACGGCGTGTGAGCCAGGGTGCAACATGATGGATCTGCTTTTTTTCGCTGGTGCATTCGTCGTTGCCCTCGGCATCCTGATCACGGTGCATGAGTACGGCCATTTCTGGGTAGCGCGCGCGCTGGGGGTCAAGGTGGTGCGTTTTTCAGTGGGTTTCGGAAAGCCGCTATGGTCGCGTCGCGTGGGCAAGGACGGGATGGAATTGGCCATCGGTGCTTTCCCACTGGGCGGTTACGTGAAAATGCTGGATGAAACCGAGGGTGACGTCCCGGCGTCCGAGGTGCATCGGGCATTCAATCGCCAGAATGTGTGGACGCGCATGGCCATTGTGATCGCCGGACCTTTGTTCAATTTCCTGTTCGCCATTCTGGCCTACTGGGCGATCTATTTGGTCGGCGTTGACGGCATACAGCCAATCGTGGGCAAAGTGGTTGAAGATTCGATCGCGCAATCCGCCGGTTTCAGCGCCGGGGACAGGATATTGAGTATCGACGGGAAAGAAGTGCAGAGCTGGGATCATCGTCGTTTGTATATTTTTCAGCGTGCGCTAGATCGTGAACGGATGGCCGTGGAAGTACGCACCACCCAAGGACAAATAAGAACGCTGGATCTTGATCTTTCGAACCTGCCAGTGGAAAAGGTGAATGCGTCACTCGTTGAACGCGGCATCGGCCTGATCGGTTATTTTCCGGAAGTGCTGCCGGTCGTCGGGGCGATTGAACCCGGACCTGCCATGCGCGCGGGCATGAAGTTGGGTGATCGTGTAGTGGAAGTCGATTCCCAGCCTGTGACCAGCTGGGAAAAGTTGGTCGCTTTCGTCAGCCAGAACCCCGGCGTATCCATTCACATGGTCGTTGAACGCGAGGGGGTGCGTTTTGGCTTTGACGTTACACCCGATGCCGTCGAGCAGGGCAACAAGACGATAGGTCGTATTAATATTCGTCCTCAGTTCGGAGATATTCCCGACGAGATGCGGGTCAAAGTCCGTTTCGGCGTCTGGGAGGCCTTGACGGAGGGGGTTGGCAATACCTGGAGGATGTCCGCGCTCACGCTGGAGATGCTCTACCGCATGCTGAAACTCGAGGTCTCCGCGCGCAACATCAGTGGACCGATCACCATCGCGCAATACGCCGGATACTCCGCCAAGGTAGGCATCGGGCAGTTCGTACTGTTCCTGGCGGTCATCAGTATCAGTCTGGGGGTGTTGAACCTGTTGCCCATCCCGGTACTCGATGGCGGGCACTTAATGTATTACATTATCGAAGCTGTAAAGGGGAGTCCGCTTTCTGAAGAAATTCTGGCCTGGGGACAGCAGGTCGGAGTGGCTTTGCTTGTCGGGCTGATGGTGCTGGCCTTTTATAATGACCTGACCCGTCTTTTCCTGTAGACGATGGCCGCTTGATTCAGAACAGAACAACGAATGAAAAGATTTTTAGCGGCACTACTCCTCATTCTTCAATGCATTTCCGTCAGTCAGGCGATGGAGCCCTTCGCAATCAGGGACATCCGCGTAGAGGGGCTTCAGCGCATTTCCGCGGGCACCGTATTCAATTATCTCCCGGTCAAGGTTGGCGACACGCTGACCGAAAAAAAATCCCAGGATGCGGTGCGCGCTCTTTTCAAAACGGGATTCTTTCGTGACGTGCAATTGGAGCGGGAAGGGGATGTCCTGATCGTGACGGTTGTGGAGCGACCCTCCATTGCCGGCATCAAGATAACCGGTAGCCGGGATATTTCAGAGGATGACTTGAAAAAGAGTCTCAAGGATATCGGTCTCGCCGAAGGCCGGGTTTTCAACAAATCGCTGTTGGATCGCGTAGAACAGGAGTTGCGGCAGCAGTACTTCAGCCGTGGTTATTATGCCGTCATCATCCGGCCGACCGTGACCCCCCTTGAGCGGAATCGAGTCGATCTCAACATTGAGGTTATCGAAGGCAAGGTGGCGCGTATACGCGAAATCAATCTTGTTGGAAACCAGCTTTTTCCAGACAAGAAACTGCTGAATCTTTTCACCATCGGTCCCAAGTCCTGGTATGCCGTATTTTCAAGTCGCGACAAATACTCGAAACAAAAACTGGCGGGTGATCTGGAGCGTCTGAGAAACTTTTACCAGGATCAGGGCTTTCTTGAATTTAACATCGATTCCACGCAGGTCTCGCTAACACCCGACAAGGAAAAAATCTACATCACGGTCAATATTACCGAAGGCAAGAAATATTTCGTGATGGGCTACAAACTTTCCGGAACTTTTCCTGTTCCAGAGCGCGTATTACATGAACTGATTTCCATCGGCCCGGGGGATGTTTTTTCACGGAAGGCCGTCACGGAGACTACCAAGAAAATATCCGACCGACTCGCGAACGATGGTTATGCCTTTGCCAATGTGAATGCCATACCCGATGTTGACAAGGATAAATCTGAGGTATTCTTCACTTTTTTTATCGATCCCGGCCGACGCATTTACGTGCGTCGTGTCAATTTCGCCGGTAACATCGTAACGCGCGATGATGTCATGCGACGCGAAATGCGACAACAGGAAGGAGGATGGTACAACGCCGAAAAGATCCAGCGTTCCCGCGTGCGGTTGCAGCGCCTCGGCTTCTTTGACGATGTGAACGTGGAAACCCCGACGCTGGCCGGTGTCGCGGACCAGGTGGACGTGAATATCAACGTTAAGGAGCGCCCCACCGGCAACCTTCTTCTGGGAGTGGGTTATTCAGACAGTGACGGCGTTCTCTTCAATGCCAGCGTGACTCAGAGCAACCTGTTCGGCACCGGCAAGGAACTCAGTGTCAGTTTCGATAATTCTGCCTCAACCAGGAATTACAATATCCGTTATGTCAATCCCTATTACACGAAGGATGGTTTGAGCCGTGGATTCAATATATTCTCGAGCACTATCGATGCGGCGCTTGCCGACACTGCTGCTTATACCGCCGACAGTCAGGGTGTGGGAGTCTTCTTCGGCATTCCATTGAGCGAAGAAAACAAAGTCGATATTGGCGCCGACGTGGAGCAAATCGATCTTCATGTTAACAGTGCCAGCGCCCAAGTGGCTCAGGATTTTGTTGCCCTGAATGAGTCGTCCAATACGGTTCTAAAAACGACGCTGGCATGGTCACGCGACACACTGGACAGCCTTCTGCTCCCAACCTCGGGTACTCTTCAGCGGGTTTCGGCCGAGATTGCACTACCGGGTACCGATATTGAGTACTACAAGCTGACCTATCTTGCCGGACGTTATTGGCCGCTCAGTCCAACCTACACATTTAAGATTAAGGGAGAACTGGGCTATGGAAGTGGATATGGTGATCAGGCGACATTGCCGTTTTACAAGAACTTTTATGCCGGCGGCAGCAGCACGGTGCGGGGGTTCAGCTCGCGGTCGCTGGGTCCCCGGGATACCCTGCCGCCCAATGACCCCATCGGCGGCAATCGACGTGTGCTGGTGAATGCCGAGCTGCTTTTCCCGCTACCGGGTGCATCGGCCGATGAAAAGTCCATGCGGCTCAGTTTTTTCACCGATGGAGGCATGGTATACGGCCCTGGCGAGAAGGTCGATCTCGGCCAGTTGCGCTATTCGGCCGGTATAGCGTTTAATTGGTTTTCACCTGTCGGACCGCTCAGCTTCAGTTATGCCATTCCGCTAAATGACAAGCCGGGTGATCGGAAAGAATCGTTCCAGTTCACACTGGGTGTACCGTTGCGATAGAACTCAGGAGGTTGTTTTGCACACCAGAACCATTATTTTAAAAATTGCCATGTGCCTGCTCGGCATTTCCCTCTTCCCGCTATCGGGCCACGCGGCTGAACTCAAGATTGGCTACGTCAATGCCGTCAAGGTCATTGAGCAGGCCCCTCAGGGCGAGTCGGCGCTCAAGAAACTAGAAGCTGAATTTGCGCCACGTGACAAGCAGATTGTGGAAATGCAGAACAGGTTGAAGCAACATGAGCAGGAACTGGAAAAAAATGCCTTGGTACTGAAAGACGTCGAGCAACGCTCCAAGGAATTCGAAATCGTATCATTGAAACGCGATTTGCGACGTGCTACGCAGGAATTCCGCGAGGATTACAATTTGCGACGCAACGAGGAACTGGCCGCGCTCCAAAAAATCGTGCAAAAAACAATCGCCGAAATTGCCCGGCAGGAGAATTACGACCTCGTTCTGGAAAGCGCCGTTTACGCCAGCCCCAAGGCGGATATTACCGACAAAATCCTGAGAAGACTGGGGAAGAAATAGCGCAAGATGGCCGTCACTCTCGCAGAGTTGGCGCGACGGTTTCACGGCAGGGTGAAAGGCAATCCCGAGCTGGCTGTCACCCGCGTCGCCTCACTCGATAGTGCCGGTCCGGGCGATATCGCCTTCCTCAGCGACAGGAAAAATTTAGCAAAACTGACGAAGACAGCGGCCGGGGCGGTGATTGTGACGGAAGCTGATGCCAGTCATTTCACCGGATCTGCGTTGATAGTGAGCGATCCGCATCTCTGTTTTGCGCGCGTGGCGCAATTCCTCCATCCATTTCCAAAATTCTCGACGGGGGTGCATGCCACCGCGGTGATTGAGTCCGGAGCGCAGGTGGCGACCACGGCATGGATTGGACCGCATTCCGTGGTTGAGAGCGGGGCGAAGATCGGAGATGATGCCTATGTCGGACCGGGTTGCTATATCGGGAAAAATGCGACACTGGGCGCGCGCACCCGGCTCGTCGGACATGTGGTCATCGGCGAACGCTGTGTTACCGGAATGGACTGTGTTGTTTATCCCGGAGCCGTGATTGGGGGGGATGGTTTTGGGTTCGCCAGGGATGGGGCGCGATGGCAGAAGGTGCCACAACTCGGTCGGGTTGTGATCGGCAATGACGTGGAGGTGGGCGCCAATACGACCATCGACCGGGGCGCGCTGGATGACACGGAAATCGGTAACGGCGTAAAACTCGATAATTTGATCCAGATTGCCCATAACGTGCAGATCGGCGACAACACGGCCATTGCCGCCGGCGTGGGTATCGCCGGCAGCACGAGAATCGGACAGCGCTGCACGCTGGGGGGACAATCGGGTGTTGTCGGCCACCTGGATATCGTGGATGAAGTGCATATTACGGCGGGGTCCCTGGTGACGAGTTCGATCAGGGAAGCGGGTGTATATTCTTCGAGCCTTAAGGCCTTGCCAGTGGATAAATGGCGGCGTAACGCGGCGCTGCTTCATCGCCTGGAGGAGATGTCGCAACGGCTGAAAGAAATTGAGGAAAATCTGGAACTGCGTTCAAAGGAGCACAAGAAGTGAACTCGCTGGATATCCATGAAGTACTTAAATATCTGCCACATCGCTATCCATTCTTGCTGATCGATCGTGTCCTCGCGTTCGCCAAGGATAAATCGCTGACGGCGATCAAAAACGTGACGATCAATGAGCCATTTTTCCAGGGGCACTTTCCAAACCGTCCGGTGATGCCGGGAGTGTTGATGATCGAAGCGATGGCGCAGGCCTGCGCCATCCTCTCTTTCAAGAGCATGGACAAGCTGCCGACAAAGAATTCGGTTTTTTATTTCGTTGGCATTAACAAGGCTCGATTCAAGCGTCCGGTTGAACCCGGCGAGCAGCTGGTGATAAACGTGTCCATCAAGCGTCAGATGAAGGGAATCTGGCAATTCGAAAGCAGCGCCAAGGTAGGTGACGAACTGTGCTGCACGGCTGAATTAATGTGTACTTACAAGGAAATCTAGTTGATCCACCCTCTGGCCAATATCGATCCGGGCGCAAAGTTAGGAAAAGATGTCCAGATCGGCGCCTTCAGTATTCTCGGGGCGGATGTTGAGATCGGCAATGAAACCTGGATCGGTCCCCACGTCGTAATCAATGGTCCGACGCGTATCGGGAGTGACAACCGGATATATCAGTTTTGCTCGCTGGGCGAGGGGCCGCAACACCTGGGTTACAAGGGCGAGCCCACTTGGTTGGAAATCGGCGATCGAAACATCATCCGGGAGTACTGCACGTTTAACCGTGGCACCGTAGCCGGTGGCGGCGTAACCCGAATAGGAAACGACAATTTTTTCATGGCCTATTGTCATGTGGCGCATGATTGCCGTATCGGGCAACGCACGATCTTCGCCAACGGTACCAGTCTCGCCGGGCATGTCCACGTGGAAGATCAGGTGATTTTCGGCGGATTCACGATGATCCATCAGTTCTGCCATGTCGGTGCGCATTCCATGACCGGCATCAATACTGTGACCTTCAAGGACATCCCGCCTTATCTGCTCGTCTCGGGAAATACCGCTATTCCTCATGGATTGAATATTCGCGGACTCAAACGCCGAAATTTCTCCGAACAGTCAATTGAATCGCTGCGACAAGCTTACAAGCTGCTGTACAAATCCGGATTGCGACTCAGCGAAGCCACCGAAAAGATAGCGCAGATGGCCGACTCAAGCCCTGAGGTCATCCATTTTCTCGATTTCATCAGGCAGTCAGAGCGCGGGATTGTTCGATAATCCGTGGCGCCCAAGCTTGTGACAAGAATCGGAATTGTCGCCGGTGAGGCCTCTGGCGATTTTCTGGGAGCCGGGCTGATGCGCGAGGTCGGCAAACGGCTCCATGCCGTGTCATTCGAAGGTATCGGGGGGCCGAAAATGCAGGCTATGGGTTGCCGCAGCCTTTATCCCATGGACCGTCTTTCGATAATAGGGTTCGAGAGTCTCGACAAGTACCCGGAAATTTTCGGCATCCGAAACAAACTGATCGACCATTTTCTGGAAAATCCTCCCGATCTGTTTATCGGCATTGATGTCCCTGATTTCAATCTTGGTCTGGAAGAAAGATTGAAGACCGCCGGTATCCCGACGATGCACTATGTCAGTCCTACCGTTTGGGCCTGGCGTGGCTATCGGATCAGAAAAATTCGACGCGCCGTGGATCACATGCTGGCACTGTTTCCTTTCGAGGCCAGCTACTATCGCAAGCATCATGTGCCGGTCACTTACGTGGGCCATCCACTGGCCGATCAGATTAATGTGCGCTGTGATGTGGCCGCCGCCCGTCGCGAGTTGCATGTTCCTTCCAAGGCAACTGTCATTGCTTTGTTGCCGGGGAGTCGTAGCAGCGAACTCAGACGGCACGCTGACCTTTTTGTTAAAACGGCAAAATGGCTGCACAAGCGCCACCCCAATATCCATTTCGTTGCCCCATTCGTGAGCCCGGACACCCGGGCGATTTTTGAAAAAGCGTTGTTTCGCCAGGGCGCCTGGTTTCTGCCGATAATAATAGTGGCCAATGACTCGCGCGCCGCCATGGCAGCGGCGGATATCGTGTTGTTAGCTTCCGGGACGGCCACCCTGGAAGCCGCGTTGCTCAAAAAACCCATGGTGGTTACTTATAGAATGTCCTGGCTGTCTTACTTGTTGGTTCTGCCATTCCTGCAAGTAAGTCTGTATGCGTTGCCCAATATCCTGGCGGGCCGAAAAATCGTTCCGGAACTGATGCAAAGCAAGGCGACACCAGAACAGCTGGGGGAAGCCGTGGAATACTTCTTGACCCACCGTGAAAAGGTGCGTGCCCTGCGTGCGGTGCTCTCGGGTATTCATCATTCCTTGCGCCGAAATGCCAACAAGCGTGCGGCCGAGGCGGTCATCAAGATGCTGAAAATGCGCAAGTCACTTTCGCGCAGACTTTCGTCCGGAACGGCTTCATGATTCATGTTCCTGGAGCCCGATTACTTGTCGCCGGCGTCGATGAAGCGGGCCGAGGACCGCTGGCAGGCCCGGTTATTGCCGCCGCCGTGATTCTGAATGCGGATAAACCGGTGCTGGGGCTGGCCGATTCCAAGACCCTGACGGCCAAGCGGCGTGAGGAATTGTCAGAACTGATTCGGGAACGTGCTGTTTGCTGGGCCTTGGGCCGTGCGGACGTGCAGGAGATAGACCGGATGAATATTCTGCAGGCCACGATGCTCGCCATGAGTCGCGCGGTGGCATCACTTTCCCGCGCCCCCGACCTGGTCAAGATTGACGGCAACCATGCGCCGCGATTGGATTATCGGGTTCAGACGATCATTCGCGGCGATGTCAGCGTGCCGGAGATTTCCGCTGCTTCCATACTGGCCAAGGTGGCGCGCGATGCCGAGATGCTTGAATTGGATTTACGTTACCCGGGGTACGGATTTTCAGTTCACAAAGGCTACCCCACCCGTGCGCACATCGACGCACTGTTGCAGCAGGGTGTCAGTCCCATTCACCGACGCAGCTTTGGACCGGTACGGAAGGCGTTGGCGGCGACCCGCTCTGCGAACTGTTATGTGGATACGCCAATTGAATGATATATGTCTTTATTCTTTGGCCTGTAAGCAGTTTGGGGGGATCAAGGGCTAAATTGGCGGGATCAGCCTTTATCGCCAAAATATACTGATATCATTCGGCATCGCCGTCCGTGACTCACGATGGAGCGGCGGGATTTTGATTCCGGATTAACCATCAACGAAATACGGTCTATTCTTTTCTCACATGCCAACGCCGCTGGTTTACACAAGGTATGTTACGACGGAACCATGATGCATCAGTTGTTTTTTTCGGGAATTCTGACCTTCCAGCAGGCATTGCTGGTTATCGGGGGTCAGGAATTTCAAGAACCTGGGCCGGGTTCCGGCAACCATTTGCTGCTGAACAAGAATGATTGAGAAAACGATACTGGTAACCGGTGGCGCCGGATTCATCGGCTCGAATTTTGTTCTGAACTGGATCGGTCGAGAAGATTCGCCGATTGTTAATCTGGATAAGCTGACCTACGCTGGCAACCTCGGAAATCTGTCCGACCTGAAAAACGATCCCAGGCACATTTTTGTAAAAGGGGATATCGGCGATCGGGCGCTGGTACGGGAACTTCTGAATCGCCACCGCCCGCGCGCGGTAGTGAACTTCGCGGCCGAAAGCCATGTTGACCGTTCCATCCACGGGCCAGAAGATTTCATCCAAACCAATGTGAATGGCACTTTTCATCTACTCCAGGAAACCCGGGCCTATTTGGAAGCGCTGGAAGGGAACGAGAAAAGCGCCTTTCGATTTCTGCATATATCCACGGACGAAGTCTACGGTTCGCTGGGTCCGGACGATGCTCCGTTCACGGAATCCAGTCCGTATGCGCCTAACAGCCCCTATTCCGCCTCCAAGGCCGCCGCGGATCACTTGGTCCGCGCCTTCCATCACACCTACGGCCTGCCCACGCTAACATCCAACTGCTCCAACAATTACGGACCCTATCAGTTCCCGGAAAAACTCGTTCCATTGATGATCCTGAATGCACTGAACCGAAAACCCCTGCCGGTATACGGCGATGGCCTCAATGTGCGCGACTGGCTGTACGTGCAGGATCATTGTGATGCGCTGCGAACGGTGTTGGCCTCAGGATATCCGGGAGAGGTTTATAACATCGGCGGAGGCAACGAACGGAAAAATATTGATGTCGTGCGAACGATTTGCTCCTTGCTCGATGAACTGCGGCCCGTTCCCAGGCAGGAGTACGCCTCGCTCATCACTTTTATCAAGGATCGACCGGGACACGACCGTCGCTATGCGATTGATGCGCGCAAGATCGGGCGCGAACTCAGGTGGAAACCGACCGAGAACTTCGAAACCGGAATTCGCAAAACCGTGCAATGGTATCTCGACAACATGGCGTGGGTGAAAAGTATCACCAGCGGCGAATACCAGCAGTGGCTGGAAACAAATTACGTTAACCGGGGGACGGCATGAAGGGCATCATTCTGGCGGGTGGATCGGGAACGCGGCTCTACCCGGTGACGCAGGCTGTTTCCAAGCAGTTGTTGCCGGTCTACGACAAGCCGATGATCTATTACCCCTTGTCCACGCTGATGCTGGCGGGGATCAGGGATTTCCTGGTCATTTCAACCCCCCAGGACATCTCTCGATTCGAGCATCTGCTGCAGGACGGCGCGGAATGGGGATTGAATATTTCCTATGCGGTGCAACCCCGGCCCGAGGGTATCGCCCAGGCATTCATTATCGGCGAGAATTTTATCGGAAAAGATTCCTGTTCATTGATACTGGGCGACAATATCTTTTACGGCCACGATATGTCTTCCAATCTGCATAACGCCGCACGTAAACAAACGGGGGCGACCGTCTTTGCCTATCCGGTGCAGAATCCGGAACGTTATGGCGTGGTTCAGTTCGATGCCACTAAAAAGGCATTGTCCATTGAAGAAAAGCCAAAGCAGCCCAAATCCCGCTACGCGGTGACCGGCCTCTATTTTTATGACAATCAGGTAATCGATATTGCGAAGTCGCTCAAACCCTCCGCGCGCGGTGAACTGGAAATCACCGACGTTAACAAAATCTATCTGGAACAGGGGCGGCTGGAAGTGATGGTCATGGGACGTGGCATCGCCTGGCTGGACACGGGTACCCATGAATCCTTGCTCGAGGCGTCGCTCTTCATCGAGACCATCGAGAAGCGGCAGGGTCTTAAGATCGCCTGCCCGGAAGAAATCGCCTACCGGATGGGCTACATCACGGAGCAACAATTGGGTAAACTGGCCAACCGCATGAGCCGCAATGGTTACGGCCAATATCTGCTCGGTGTGCTGCAGGAGCGGGTGTTCTGATGAATGTCTTCGGGACCGACATCCCGGAAGTGCTGGTCGTAGAACCGAAACTGTTTCCGGATGCGCGCGGGTTTTTCTATGAGAGCTTCAACAAAAAAGCCATGCAGGCGGCGGGTATCGCAGGCGATTTCGTGCAGGATAACCACTCGTATTCGGCAAGAAATGTGTTACGCGGCCTGCATTATCAAATCAGGCAACCGCAGGGCAAACTGGTGCGCGTGGTGACCGGCGAGATATACGACGTGGCGGTGGACATTCGCCGGCGCTCGCCGACATTGGGTAAGTGGGTTGGTATGAGTCTGTCGGCGATAAATAGGCGGATGGTGTGGATTCCGCCGGGAATTGCCCATGGTTTTCTGGTCTTGTCGGAATTTGCCGAGGTCCTCTACAAAACAACCGATTACTGGGCGCCACAGTTCGAGCGCACCATCGTATGGAATGACAGCCATCTGGGGATTGCCTGGCCGACCGCGGGGGAACCGCTGTTATCCGCCAACGACAGGGCGGGCACGGTATTCAACGCGGCAGAGATATTCGAGTGAGAAAAATTCTGCTGACCGGAAAAAACGGTCAGGTAGGGTGGGAGTTGCGGCGCACGCTCATGCCACTGGGCCACGTCGCGGTTCCGAACCGGGAGGAGATGGATCTGGCCGACCCGGATTCCATCAAAAGTATGATCGGACACTTCCGGCCAGATCTTATCGTCAATGCCGCCGCCTATACCGCCGTGGATCGGGCGGAATCTGAGCCCGAACTGGCCATGACCGTCAACGGCATTGCGCCGGGTATCCTGGCGGAAGAGGCTAAACGGCTGAACATTGGAATCATTCATTTCTCCACGGATTACGTGTTCGACGGCACGGCGAATCGTCCCTACCGTGAAGACGACACACCCAACCCCCTTAGTGTCTACGGAAACACGAAACTGGCCGGGGAGCGAGCCATACAGGCAACGGGAGTGCCGCACATCATACTAAGAACAAGTTGGGTCTATGCGGCCCGTGGCAGGAACTTTATGCTGACCATTCTCAGGCATGCGCGCGAAAAGAAAGAACTGAAGATCGTCGATGACCAGATCGGAGCACCAACCTGGAGCCGCCTGCTGGCGGAAATCACTTCTCATGTCGTGACGCCGTTTTTTTCACCCCGGCGCCGACCGGCGGACCTGATGGCGGAGACCAGTGGCATCTACCATGCGGTTTCCACCGGTTCGACATCTTGGTACGGCTTTGCCGCGAAAATCCTGGAAATCTCGCATAATCACATGGCGCTGGATATGCCGAAATTGATTCCCATATCAACTTCCGATTACCCCTTGCCGGCGGCACGGCCGCGGAACTCCCGCCTGTCGAATGAAAAAATTACAAGTAAATTTGAATTGGCTATGCCTTCGTGGGAGGAGTCCCTAACGTTGTGTCTACGGGAAATGCACGATAAACAGGTGGCGTAAATGTCTTTCGGGCTAAACCTGTTCTGTGTATTGAGGGTTGGCTGAATGACTTAAATCTTTTTCCTATCATTCCCATCCTCAGCTCCGGATCTAACGATGGATCGCCTGTTTCTAGTTCGATGATAATATCGGAGGCAGGCGAGTATTGATGTTTAGTGTTCGTTTTCCGCCACCCTCATCTTTACCGATCATTCTCAGTAAGGATTCAAGCTCATCGACGCGGGCACGTGGCAGGGCTACACCACTTATGGTTAGCTGTCCTGTTCGGAGTTGCCATTGCCCCTGTCCCGTAAATTCAAGATCGCCGCGAAGGGTGGTTAATTTGAGATTGGCGGTCTTGTCCGCGCCTGTAATGTCCAGTCGGTAGTCCCCGAGTGGTTGCACGCTGGAGAGACTACTGCCGGCGTTTGACCATTCCAGCACCGCGATACCTTCCAACTTTTCCGGCGTCATTTTCAGTTCAGACGTGATAAGACTCACTTTCCCCTGGGGGTTGATTAGCGCCAGGGGCGTATAAATCTGGGCGATAAAGGGGGCATGGAAATCTGCCTCGGTGTCATGCAGTATGAAATATTCATTGGCCCATTCCACCGTGGTTTTTATTTTTTTGTCCTGGTGGTTGGTCTGTAAGGACAGTTTAACGCGTCCGGTAAGCAACCACAGGGGATTGATATGCCATTTGGCTTGGCCGAAATCATGCGGCGTTGTTGGCGGGTAATACATCACCAAGCGTCCATTCCCGCCCCAGAGGCTGCCGGAGATGGGATCCAGACGCACGGTTCCCTGGGTGTAGCGGTTAAGTCCCCAGGCAACCCATGAGGCCGGCATCTCAATAATGAGGAATAGAATGTAAAAAACCAGACCAAAAATGATATATAGCAGCCAGCGTTTTTTACTCATCCACCGGCACCTCGCAGGACCAGCCGTGCATTCACGATTCCAGCCGCTGCTTGTGCCTCGAACGTGGCCTTTTCAATGCGCACGCCCCCCTGATTTTGAAGGCTGGTAAGCCAGGTGATCAGTGCGTTGAAATGTATGCCCTCCAGTGACAGGCGCGCGCCATTATTCCCGTCCGGTTCCATGCGGATGATGCGGCTGCGAATGCCGTTCGCGGTGGCGGATTGCTCCAGGTTGGCGAGAAGATTGCCGCCGGAAACCGGTACGCGACCGCTGACGCGTAGCTGGTTTATTTCCCTGGCTTGCACCTGCATCTGCGCCAGCTGAGCCCTTTCCTGTGGCACGGCCGTACGCAGCCTGGTGAGTTCACCCTGTAATGGCATCCACAGGGACAGATACAGTATCAGGACGACGAATGCCGTTATGCCGACCACCAACCAACGGTCGCGTGGCGGTAAGGCGCGCAATCGATCGATAGAAAACCGGGATGTAATCTGTCTGATCATGTGCCGGTTCGTCCGGGATGACTCAGTCGTAACCGTCCATCAATGCCGGATGGCGTACTGTTCGCGCCGACAACCTCCACTTGCATTCCGTGGGCCATGAAGGCGCTTTTTATTGCATCCATCACCTGAAAATCAGGCAAGGTAAAATCTATGGTCAACCGGGACTCGCCGTACTGAATACCGCGCAGTTTTATCTGCGGATGGGCCTGGACCACCGGCGCGATGCTCCCCAGCAGGGGGAGGGCGTCGGCGCGGCCGGCCTTGCCACTTTTTCCCTGTAAATCTCCCAAGAGTCGTTGCATTTGCAGTGCCGGGTTCTGCACCACCTGGGCATCCGGAAAGGTGCTGCGAAACACTCTGGTCATTTCCGATTGCAGGGTCTCATGGGAATTTTTCAGGCTCCACCATTCCCAGGTATTGAATCCGAGACTGCCGACCAACCAGATTCCCAGCATCACGGCGGCCGGCCGCAGACCGGGCAGCATTTCCTGTATTTGACGTGAAGGCGCGAAGCCTCCCTGCAGGAGGTTTAACGCCGGCGCGGATCCGTGGTATCCCGCCCAGAAATCCTGCTTCTGAATATTCATGGGTATTTTGAGCTGGTGGGTCCAGGCATTTTGCACAAAGCTGGCGGGCGGATGAATGATCGTCAGTCCCGATGGGGCGCTTGGCTTATCCTGCGCTTCGCGCAAGCACAATTCCAGCAATGCCGGCGCCGCACCGCCGCCGGTGGCGGAAGTAAATCCTGAAGCAACGCCGGTGCGTACCCAGATGTCGTTTCCGTGAAAGGCAACCGACCAGGTACCGGCTTCGAGCGGGAGCGCGAGCAGCGCGGGACAGAATCCGGTTGGGCGCAAGCCGGCCTCGGTCAAATGCGTCACCCAAGCCTGCATGCGTTCCTTGGCCGTCACCGCCACGGCAAGACTGCCATCGTCGAGAATGGTGTAGGAAAAATGCAGTTGATCCGGTTCCCCCACCAGCTGGTCTTCGAGCGCGTAGGGAAGGGCCTGCTGGATTCTGGCACGCGAGCGCGTTGGCAGGGTCACGCGTGTCAGCAGAGAATCGGACGGCGGCGTCCAAACAAGCACGCGTGTCATGTTGCTGACACCCGGGATTTGATTCAATTCCGTCACCTGTCCGTGCGGGGCCGCTCCGGCGCCTTCGCGCAGGCGCCAGTGGATGGCGCCCCGGCGCTCTGGCCATCCTCGTGGAAGCAACAATTCCAGCGTGTCTCCTTGGCGCGAAAACGTCTTTTGCAATCCCCGCCACCATGTGGCAGCGGTCAACTTGCGCGATCTGAAGGTTATTTTCGAAGCAGCCATGGGATTATCGGGCGACTGGATTTCTGGATTCCATTATATATTCCCACCGGTCGGCTTTTGCGGATTTTCTCCGGCATTCGATTCGTTCCTGACGCTCCAGCCGGGCAGGCGCTGGCTGTGCCACAAGTGGTGAAAAGTATTGTTTCCCGCGCCCCGCTGGATCAACGCCTGGGTCGTGCGCTGGTAACGCCCAAAAAGGGTTTCAATGGTCATTTCAAAATAACTGCTTTTGATCCCGATATGAGCCGGCGGGAGGGTTTTCCCGCCCGCCAGCTCCTGAAGCTTGGCGTTGAGTTTTGCCTGATCCTTATAGGGCCGTTGTTCATGCAGCTGCTCAACGGCGGACGCCGGCAGGGTGTAGAAAACCGCGGCCAGCACTTCCTGCGGGGCGGTGTTGACGTTGATTTCGGTGGGCTGGGGCAGGGCGGTCACCCAGGGCAGCAATTTCTCGACGATCTCCGGTGTAAAGCCGCGTATCAGCCGCAACTCCTCCACACTTTGCAGTGGCTGGTTGGCCGCGCGATAGGGAATTTTCATTTGTAGATAATCGATATCTTCCGCACCGGCGGGATGGGCATTGCTGTCAGTGTCAATCCAGTCAATCAGCGTGTCAGTGAGGTTCGGATCCAGCAAGAGCGATTTGAGCAAATGCTGGAAAGTGCCAATGTCCGGCGCACTCGGTTGATTATTACGCACCAGATTATTCAAATTGAATTTGCTCTGGGCGTCGATGATCTGGCCCGTGACCAGACCGCCTTCAACGGGAAGCGGCGGGAGTTTTTTGGCCCAGTCTTCCGTGAGATCGTCGCTACTGCTTTCTTTGGTGTCCTTGGCCAGGATGGTGATCGCCCATTCCATCGCACCGGCGCGAACCACCTCGGCTTGAGCGCGATCCGTGAGGTTCTCAGACTGCCGTTGCCAGATTTGCTGATCGAGACCCAGGTAGGCCGCCGTGGTGGCGGCGACCGCCACCACCAGCATCGCGGTGATCAGTGCCAGGCCACGCTGATGAAAGGCCGAATTGAGATATTGATTAGCCATTGACCAGCAATACCCTCGTAAATTCTCCTCGCCCCGTGAGTTTCAGCTTGACTTCGACGCCGCGGGGCAGGATATCGGGTATGCCATCGGTCGGCCACACATTGAGCCAGGCCCCCGCCGGGGCGTAGAAGCGTACTTGGAATTCCTCGACATGGGTGAGTATGGGCGTTTCCACTGGAGCGGTTTGTGGCCCGAGATCGAGCACCGGCCAGGTGAGTCGCATGAGCGTGCCGTCGATCAGCCGATAGGCCACTCGCTGCAAGTCGATGCGTCGATCGTCACCGAATGAAAGTACACCGCCGCGCGTGAATTCCACGCTCGGCGGCGCAACCGCGCGCGTATCCGTCGGTTGGCCGCGGAAAGCGGGTTGCGTAAAACCGATGACATCGCGAATGGAGCGTTCGCGTGCCTGTGAAAAATCTTCCTCCAGGCGGGTGAAGGTGAGCGAAAGCGATCGCCAGAAATCGTGCTCGGATTCCAGGCGCACCCGGTCGTCCATCAGCCGGATGAGACTTCCATAAGCCATGGCGGAAATCAGGGCAAAAATCCCGATGGCTACCAGCAATTCAAGGAGAGTAAAGCCGTTGCCGCGTTTCATGGGCTTTACGTCGGATTACGCAGGAAGCCCACCAGCTTCGCCTGTATATTCGTGCTGTCGATAACCCGGCGAACGGTAATTTCGATTCGGCGGATTTGCGATTCGGGAGTGGTGGACACCTGTTCGCGCCAGTACCATTTTTCACCGCCGATTTCAGCCTCCCCATTCGTGGTGTCGGGGGCCGGCCAATCGCGGCGAATCCGGTGTTCGGCCAGGCGATTTTGGGCCACCCATAGCGCGATATTGTGTTCACGCAGGGCAATCGTGGTGTCCACGGCCTGGCCCATGGTGCGCAGAACGGCGATCAGGGCGATCGCCAGCACCGCCAGCGCCACCAGCACTTCCACCAGGGTAAAGCCGCGGTCCGATCGTCGCATCATGCCTTCTCCGGTATCAGCAGGGATTGCGCCGTGATTTTTCCCGTCGACTTGCCTTCCACCTGCCAGCGTGAATCACCACGCTTGAAAGTAATCGTGAACGGCGGAAGCTCGCCGGTGGGAAGGATTAACAGACGGGGTTTATCAATGCCCTCCTGGCCCTCGATGAAAACGGATGAAACGATAATATCGGGCGGCAGGGATCGCGCGCGAAACATCCCATCTTGCCCAACCGGTCTGAACTTTCGGTTTTCATCCAGAGTCAGGAAATGATAGCCCTCGCGTTCGACCGTGACGGCGTAAATCTTTCCCTGCAGGATAGCCTCCTGTTGCACGGTCTTCAGCAGCAGTGCCAGACGATGGGCCTCGTCACGCACGGCCGTATCCCGATCGGGTCCCAGGTTCACCGTGACAAGGCCGAGAATGATAACGATGACCAACATCACGACCGCGACTTCGATCAGCGTGAACCCAGAGTGAAAAAGCGCGCGTGTAGCGCGCAACGGCTCGTCTCCAAGCGAAGGGAGATCGCGCGATAACGCGCTCAGCTCCGATCTTAAAGAACTCCCCTCTCCCGCAAGCGGGAGAGGGGTCGGGGTGAGGGGTGGGGATGAGGGATGATCCCCCTCACCCTTTGCCCTCTCCCCGAGTGAACAGGGACGCGCGAAAGCGCGCACGGCTCGCCTCCCTCTCCCCGCTTGCGGGAGAGGGAATGAGGGTGAGGGCCGGGAGAGGGGAAGTCGGCGAGAATCTCCAT
>JANLIC010000027.1 GCA_024654125.1 Sulfuricaulis sp.
GCCCGCGCGGACGTGATGGTGGCGATGGCCGCGCAGCCGATTGCCGGTGTCGGCGAGCTCGAACGCTTGCAGGCCGACCTGCATCGATTCGAGATCAACTTGGTGCGTGAGCAGGGGGAATGGAAGGTGCTGCGTGCCGAGTGGCGGCGTGCTGAAATCGGAGATTTTCTTTGAGATGATTCAAGCCCAACTAGCTGGAGCATCACGGCAGGGAAGCGGAGCACGCATAGTGTCAACGATCGCAGTCTTGTCAGAATCAGACGCTCTAATCTTGGCGATATGACCTGACAGGGCCTCAGCTATCCTGAATCTTGTCCTTCTTGATCATCGCGTAAGCGGAATGATTATGAATGGACTCGAAGTTTTCCGATTCCACCACGTAGCCGTCGATGCGGTCATCGGCATTCAGTTCCACCGCGACGTCGCGCACCATGTCTTCCACGAATTTGGGATTTTCGTAGGCTTTTTCGGTGACGAATTTCTCGTCAGGGCGTTTCAATAGCCCGTAGAGTTGGCAGCTCGCCTGGTTCTCCACCAAATCGATCAAATCCTCGACCCAGATGAACGTATTCGTGCGCACCGTCAACGTCACATGTGAGCGTTGGTTGTGAGCGCCAAATTGCGAGATTTCCTTGGAGCAGGGGCACAGGCTCGTGACCGGCACCACCACCTTGATGGTCATGACGTCCTGGTTGCCCGTGATTTTGCCGATGAAGCTGACCTGGTAATCCATCAGGCTTTTGACCCCGGAAATCGGGGCAGCCTTGTTGATGAAGTAGGGGAAACTCATTTCGATGTGGCCGGTATTGGCTTCCAGGCGCCGGCGCATCTCCGCCAGCATTTCCTTGAAAGATTCGACCGAAATTTCCATGTCGTGGCTGTTCAGGATCTCCACAAAGCGCGACATGTGAGTACCCTTGAACCGGTGCGGCAGCTCCACGTACATGTTGAAGCTCGCGATGGTGTGCTGCACGCCCTGGGAGCGGTCTTTCACCAGCACCGGGTGGCGGATGTCTTTGATGCCGACTTTGTCGATCGGCAAGTGACGCAGGTCCGGCGTGCTCTGCACATCGGCGATTTCATCCTCGGGCTCGGGCCTGCTTTTCAGTCTGGTAGCCATGTCTTACTCTCTCTACCGCTCAAGGGGCGCCAATGATGGAGTAGTTGAGTGGTGCAGTCAAGTTTAGGCGGTTTCACGTTCCGCCGGGACGTCGGTTGTCACGTGTCGCAGGATTGCGCGCCGGATACCGGCCGTGTCCAACCCGCAACGCGCCAACTGGGAATGATGATCGCCGTGTTCAATGAATTGATCAGGCAATCCCAGATTGACCACGCGTGCCGATAGCCCCGCGGCCATGAGACATTCGTTCACCGCGCTGCCCGCGCCCCCGGCGACGACATTTTCCTCGATCGTGATGAGCAGTTCATGCGAACGAGCCATGTGTTCGACCGTTTCCTCGTCCAGGGGTTTCACGAATCGCATGTTGACCACGGTGGCGTCGAAAGCTTCGCCGGCCTCGAGCGCGGGGGCTAGCATGCTCCCGAAAGCCAGAAGCGCCACGCGCTTGCCGACGCGGCGGATCTCGGCCTTGCCAACCGTAAGCGGTTCTAAATCCGGTTCGACCCGGATTCCGGGGCCGGTGCCGCGCGGGTAACGCACGGACGCGGGCCCGTTCAGCATGAAGCCAGTGGTCAGCATTCGCCTGCATTCGTTCTCGTCCGCGGGTGCCATCACCGTCATGTTCGGGAGGCAGCGCAGATAGGAATAATCGAAACTGCCGGCATGGGTGGCACCGTCCGCGCCCACCAGTCCCGCGCGGTCGATGGCCAGAAGCACCGGCAGGTTCTGTAGGCAGATATCGTGAATCAGCTGGTCGTAACCGCGTTGCAGGAATGTGGAGTAAATCGCCACCACCGGTTTCATGCCATCGCAGGCGAGGCCGGCGGCGAACGTCAGCGCGTGCTGCTCGGCGATGCCGACGTCGAAATAGCGGTTGGGATATCGCTCCGAAAACTGCACCAGCCCCGAACCCTCGCGCATCGCCGGCGTGATGCCGATGAGCCGTACGTCGCGCGCCGCCATGTCGCACAGCCAGTCACCAAATACCTTTGTATACGAGGTCCCCGAAGGCTTTTTTTCCATCTTGCCGGTGGTGGGGTCGAAGGGTGTGACGCCGTGATACACGCAAGGGTCGCCTTCGGCGGGCTCGTAGCCCTTGCCCTTGCGTGTGATCACGTGCAGAAAGCGCGGTCCCTTGAGCTGACGAAGATTATTGAGCGTGCGGAGGAGCACGTGCAAATTGTGTCCGTCGATGGGGCCGATATAGTTGAAACCCATTTCCTCGAACAGGGTGCTCGGCATCACCATGCCCTTCATGTGTTCTTCCACGCGCTTGGCGAACTCCCATACCGGTGGGATGGTGGAGAGGACGGTTTTCGATCCCTCGCGCATGTGGGTGTAGACCTTCCCCGAGAGAATGCGCGCGAGATATTGCGACATGGCGCCAACGTTGGGCGAAATGGACATGTCATTGTCATTGAGGATGACCAGCAGATTGGCGTCCATGTTGCCAGCGTTGTTGAGCGCCTCGAAGGCCTGTCCGCCCGATAGCGCGCCGTCGCCGATGATGGCTACTACCTGGCGCTCGGCGCTGGTGCGCGCGGCGGCCACCGCCATGCCGAGCGCGGCGCTGATGGAGGTGCTCGAGTGCCCAACCCCGAAGGCGTCGTATTCGCTCTCCTCGCGTCGGGGAAAGCCGGACAGTCCACCCGTCTGCCGCAGCGTCGACATGCGGTCGCGACGGCCGGTCAGGATCTTATGCGGGTAAGTCTGGTGGCCCACGTCCCACACCAGCCGGTCTTCCGGGGTGTTAAACACGTAATGCAAGGCCAGCGTGAGTTCCACGGTACCCAGTCCCGCCGCCAGGTGCCCGCCGGTGCGCGAGACGGAGTCGATCAGAAACGTGCGCATTTCCTGTGCCAGTGGGAGAAGATCGTCCTCCTTCAGGCGTCGCAGGTCCGCGGGACTGTTGATCGTCTCGAGCAGAGGTTTGGGGCGGGAGGATTTTTTGGTCATTGGTGGCGTTCGATGACAAACCCGGCCAGTTCGGCCAACAGCTTGCCATTATCCCCCAAAGGCGCGAGGCTTTCGAGGGCTTGGGCGTGTAAATTCCTGGCACGGGCTTTGGCCTCCGGAAGTCCGAGCAACTGAGGATAGGTGAACTTCCCGCGCGCGTAATCCATGCCGGGATTCTTGCCCAGTGTCTCCGCCTTGCCTTCCACATCCAGGATGTCGTCGGTAATCTGGAACGCCAGTCCGATGGCATGACTGTACCTTTCAAGTGCGTCCAGGACACCGGAATCCGGTTCCACGTGGGCATGCGCGCCGAGCAGTACGGAGGCGCGAATAAGAGCACCGGTTTTGCGTAAATGCATGTCCTCGAGTTGAGCCAGTGTCAGCGTTTTGCCGCCGGAGGCGAGATCGATTGCCTGCCCTCCGGCCATGCCGTGCGAACCGGCCGCTTGCGCCAACAGTGTGGTCATGCGCAGCCGTTGGGCGGTGCTGAGGGCCAGCGCCGGATCGATCGCCAGAATTTCAAAGGCGAGAGATTGAAGCGCGTCGCCGGCCAGCAGGGCCGTGGCTTCGTCGTAGGCCTTGTGGCAAGTCGGTTTGCCGCGGCGCAGACCATCATCGTCCATGCATGGCAGGTCGTCGTGCACCAGCGAATAGGCATGAATCATTTCCACCGCGCAGGCCGGGACATCGAGAGCCTCATCCGGTGCGTTTACCGCTTGGCCGGCAGCGTAGACCAGGCTGGCGCGTACACGCTTTCCTCCGCCCAGTGTGGCATAGCGCATCGACTCGTGAAGTATTCGTGGTGGCTCGGAAACGGGCGGCAGGCGCACCTCAAGCGCGCGTTCGACGCGTAACTGGAACTGCCGGAGCCGTTCAGGGAATGCGGGTAAGGAGTTAGGGCGGCGACTTGAATCCATGCGTACCTATCCAATAGGTTTTTATTATCCCTGTTTGGGGAAGGAAGTGCTTCGTCGTCGCTATAACAGAACTTACTCCATGAATTTTCGTATTGACCCGGAACGGCTGTGACGCCATGGAAATCATGCAGAATTCGGGCGTTGTCATTCCTTTACTCAGAAGCAATCGTATCGGGTCAATGCTCGTCTTCGTTCCGGAGAGGTTCGGTGGTGAATTCACCGTTTTTCTTGATGAGCTTTTCGACACGTTGTTCGGCCTCACGCAGACCCTGCTGGCAGGCGCGCGTCAGCTCGATGCCGCGTTGGAACGATTTCAACGATTCTTCCAGCGATTGCTCGCCGCCTTCCATTTTTTCCACTATTTTTTCCAGTTCCGCGAGGGCGGCCTCGAAGTTGGGGGCAGGGGGGGATTTTTTTGCCACAAAGTCTCCGAATGGCCTATGCAATTGAGGACTAAGCTAACGCACGGCCGCTGGGGCGTCAATTCGATTAGATTGCCTGTGCCATTAGTTGCTGCATCTCCAATGCCTTCGGCTTTGCACTGCTTATCGAGGGGTAATCTGGCAGAAATGAGTATTGTTCGAACCGATCTCGACCCTTGACTGAGTAAATCCCATGCTTATCTCATCTGGCTGAGACGGTCATTTGCCGCCGTGGATTCAGGCGCATTAATTTCTCGATAAAAATCTCGCGCTCTTTCAGCTGTGTTTGTGTGTACTTCCCGTTTCGGGGAGTCAGGCGGATATAACTACGCAGGATTAGTTGCGCGCGTTTGGTTTTGTATGTCTTGAGCTAGGGCTGGACTTGCTCAAGTACAGCCAGCGCTTGGCGGTTGCTGATGGCGTAGGTGACGCTGGGAGTGTGATTGGCCTGGTAGGCACATTTATTGGTAATGCGCCCAGCGCCTATGACCTTTTTCACATATTTCAGCAACGGCTTTTCAGTACTGCTGATGCTGACCATGAGCTGACGATGCTCACCGCGGTGTTTCCGGGTTAGCGAAATTGTCCCCTCGCCATCAATGATCCCGGCGATGTACGCGGCTTCTTCAGGCGAGAGTTTCTTGACCTTTCTGTCGTTCGCCATCCTTGTAGCTGAAGATTTATTTCAGCCACTATACAAAACAAAACCCCTGACCGGAACCGGTCAGGGGTTTTTACTGGTGGAGGTGGCGGGACAGTTGATCCATATCTTTCGATACGGCCTGGACTATGCCTTCACCCAAAATTGGGGTCAGAGTCGAATTTTTCCCAATACGCCACAACGAGAATAAACGACTTATCAAAAATCGACTCTGACCCCAATTTTGGGGCGGGGCGTGTTATTCGCTTGCGCGAATCCTAGTGCCTGCTCCGAGACTAAAGCTTAATCTCTTCAGCAAACCTATGAGTCTCTACAGGGCGGGGAAGGTTGGCCCTTCTCCACCCCTCGGCGTTGCCAGGCTGATTCTCTCGAATCAGCGTGAGGGTTCACCGAATGAGCCCCGTTTTCACTCGACTCTTACGAGCCGAGGCGACCATTGCGTTAATCGAACCCGCGTCCGCAAGTCCTACATCTATGGTTCTACATGCGTAGTCTGTCTTTAATTTGACTCAACGTGTTCCGACAGACAGGACCACTGCTGAGCTGAGCCTGCTTGGATTTAACGCTGGCTCAACAGGCACGAGCCGGCGCGATCCCGTGTGATCGACCTTTCCATCCCAGC
>JANLIC010000055.1 GCA_024654125.1 Sulfuricaulis sp.
TGTCCGGGGAGACGGGTACGCCTCATACTGACCCCTTTACTGATTCCAACCGGCACAATTAGGACGCACCAAAACCGTGCGTCACTAACTCCCCGCCACCGTCATGTTCTCGATCAGTATCGACCCGCTGCGGATATTGCCGCGGGTATCGACGTCGCTGCCGACAGCGACGATGCGGCGAAACATATCCTTGAGATTGCCGGCGATGGTGATCTCTTCCACCGGATACTGGATTTCGCCGTTCTCCACCCAGAAACCGGCGGCGCCGCGGGAATAGTCGCCGGTGATGGTGCTGACCCCGAAGCCGATGAGCTCCGTCACCAGCAGGCCGGTGTGCATGCGCTTCATGAGCGCAGCAAGATCGTCTTTGCCGGGATCGATGGTGAGATTGTGTACGCCACCGGCATTGCCGGTGGTCTGCATTTTCAGCTTGCGCGCGGAATAGGAGTCGAGCACGTAACTCTGCAATATTCCGTCACGGATCAGGTCGCGGGCCTGGGTCGCGACACCCTCGCTGTCGAACGCGGCGCTGCCCTGCGCGCCTTTCAAATGCGGCTGCTCGTGAATGCGTACGAAATCGGAAAACACCGGCTTGCCCAGTGCCTCCAGCAAGAACGAGGCCTGGCGGTAGAGGCTGGTGCCACGCACCGCGCCGATGAAGTGCGACAGCAGGCTGGTGGCGAGCGGCGCTTCATATAATACCGGGCACTGGCGCGTGGGGAGCTTCCTGCTGCCCAGGCGCCACAGGGCACGGCGCGACGCCGTCTGGCCGACGGACTCCGGAGATTCCATCTTCTTCGCATCGCGCGCGACGGTATACCAGTAATCGCGCTGCATGCCGGATTCATCCTGCGCGATGACGCTCACCGACAGGCTGTGGCGCGTACCGGCCACCGTGCCGAGAAAACCGTTGCTGTTGCCGTACACCTCCAACCCTTCATGCGTGGACAGGCTGCCGCCCTCGGAATTGGTGATGCGCTTGTCCATATTGCGCGCAGCGGCTTCGGCGGCGCGCGCCAGTTCGATCGCCCGGTCAGTGCCTGGATTCCAGGGATGATACAGATCGAGATCGGGAATATTTTTCGCCAGCCGGTCCGGGTCGGCCAGGCCAGCGCAGTCATCCTCGGCGGTGAATTTGGCGATGGTGCAGGCGGCGCGCACGGTTTCACGCAAGGCCTTGTCGCTGAAATCGGTGGTGCTGGCCGCGCCGGTGCGTTGGCCGAAATAGACAGTCACGCCCATGCCCTTGTCGCGGGTGTGTTCCACGGTTTCGACCTCGCCCAGACGCACCGTCACCGCCAGACCCTGACTGATGTTCGCCCCGGCCTCGGCCGCGGTGGCGCCGGATTTTTTGGCCTCGGCGAGAATCTGTTCGACCACATCAGTTAGGCGCTTACGAGATTCTGTGTCCGCTACCGCAGGAGTGGCGACGATGGCGGTACTCATCCCAGCGTCCCTCTGACGGCAAGGCTATCAAACATGAGCGTCGGTTCACTGTCCGACATTTCGCCCCTCACCCTAGTTGTTCCCGCCGGGGTGCAACAAAACTCCATTGCACCCGTTCGGTGGCGTGAACACACGTTAAGCGTGTTCGCGAAAAAACTCCACCTCACCTCCCCGAAGGGGAGAGGGAACATAGTCAGGAATTTTGTACTCATGACTGTGTTCCCCCGACGGTAAGACTATCGATCTTGAGTGTCGGCTGGCCCACGCCCACCGGCACGCTCTGGCCTTCCTTGCCGCAGGTGCCGATACCGGGATCGAGCTGCATGTCGTTACCGACCATGGACACGCGCGTGAGCACGTCCGGGCCGTTGCCAATCAG
>JANLIC010000057.1 GCA_024654125.1 Sulfuricaulis sp.
CGCCCGTAACCCGGCCGCGAGGGGCGTCGGCACCGCCAACCGGGGGCAGCACGAATACCATCACGACCAACGTCAGTAAAAAAGCTTGTAAAGTTTTCATGGGGTGATTTCAGTTAGGGTTCGAAGTCGTATGACGGATACGGCCTCATTCATAATCCGCGCGCGGCGCGGCGCAACAGGTACAACGCCAAGGCAAAAAACAGCAGGATCGGCAGCAGCGCCGCGGCCATGGGCGGGAACGCGTACAGCGCGCCGAAGTAGCCAATGCTCTTGTGAAAAATAATGAACACCAGCCCCAGCATGATGCCGATAAACACCCGATGGCTCAGGCCACCGCTGCGGATATGGCGGAACACAAAGGGGGTGGCCAGCAGCATCATGATGAGCGTGGCCAGCGGCATGAAACTCTTCTGCCAGAACGCCAGCCGGAAATTGCGCGTATCCTGGTTGTTCTGTCGCAGGTGCCCGATGTAGTAATGGAGTTGCTGCAGCGACAGGCTCTCGGGCCGGATGGCGAACACCGAGACCACGTCGGGCGTGAGCGCCGAATGCCACACCTCCTCCGCCAGGCGCCGCGTTTGCACCGCTTCCTTGCCGACAATCAGGGTTTCCGTCACACCTTCCAGGCGCCAAGCGCCGTCCTCATGACGGGCGCGCTGCGCGGCGGTCTGGCTGTGCAGGCGGTTGTCCTGGCCGAAAACGTAGATGTTCATGCGCAGCAGGCTGAGATCCGGCAATACCTCGCTGATGTTCACAAACGATGTCCCGCTGCGCAGCCAGATGCCGGAGCTTTTTTTCTGCAGCGGGGTTTCCAGCGCGCGGGCGCGCCCGGTCTGTGCCATGTTTTCCGAGACCGGGACGATGTATTCACCGACCAGCAGAATCACGACGGCGAACAGCAGACCCACTTTCAATGTCGCGATCACGATACGCGCCACCGACACCCCGGCCGCGCGCATGGCGGTCAGCTCGGAATTGAGCGCCAGCGTCGAAAGCCCCATGATGGTACCGATCAGGGCGCCGATGGGAGAAAGTTCATAGACCTGCTGCGGCTGGCGCAGCACGACGTACTTCACCAACTCGAACATCCCGAAATGGGCTTTGCCGTAATCCTTGAGGGTATCGATCAGAACGAAGAACACCGCCAGCGTCACCAGTACGTTCAGTACCAGCATCGTGCTGTGGATAATATGCCGGGCGATCAGCCGGTCCAGGAGCGTGAGCATCATGCGCGCCTCGGCCTCGTGGGCAGGGATAACAACGGGCGGTTGTGCCGGCGCTGCCGCAGCAGATACAGGGCCACCCCCGCCATGCCGCCATGCACCCACCACAGGCCCAGCGCCGGCGGCACACTGCCATTCTGCAGCATGGTCATGCCGATGCCGAGCAGGTTGGAATAAACGAAATAGACCACGATGGCGACAAAAAAGTTGGACATGCGCCCCTGGCGCATGTCGGTATAGGCGAACACCAGGGCATACAACGCCAGCACGAACAGGACGATCGTCTTGCCCAGGCGCCAGTGCAGTTCGGCGATGATTTGTGGATTGCTGAGCTGCCCCAACAGCATCAGATTCATCTGGCCCGCGATCGGTACCAGCGGCTCGTCGAATTTTCTAGGCTCGATGCGCAGGTTATACACTCCAAATTCGAGGATGCGGTATTTGTCGGAACCGGGCTCGCCCTCATATTGCGTCCCGTCATACAGCGCGATGAACCTGTCGCCGGTTCCGGGATCGGTGAACGGGCGACCGGACTTTGCCACCAGCACGCCCTGGCGGCCCTGCTCCAGGCTGCTGACGAAAACTCCCTCGAGATTATTGTCCCCGCGTATATTTTCGGCGTAGAAAATCCTTCCCGTGCCCGGTGCCTCGGTGAACACGCCCGGGGCCACCTGTTCGGGGTCGGTGCGCTGGGAGCTCTCGGATTTCACCTTTTCGACTTGCCGGACCGCGAGCGGCGTGGTGTAAAACGACGCTGCCAAGACCGCCGCCGCGAGCGCGACACCCATCAGCATCGCCGGGCGCAGGAAGTGCGTCAGGCTAACCCCACAGGCGGCCAGCACGGTCATTTCGCTGTCCCGATACCAGCGCGACAGCGTCAACAGTACACCCAAGTAAAAGGCCAGCGGCAGCAACACATCGATCTTTCCAAGCATCTGGTAGCCGAGCAAGATAAACAACACGCTTTCCGGCGGCCCGCCGCGCACCGCCCGGCCGAGGAGCAGGGTCATGTTCATCAGGCTCATGACGATCAGCAGTACCGCCGCGATGCCCAGCGTGGTGACGACCACTTCCCGGTAAAACGCGCGATCAATGATCAAGGCGGGTGCCTGGCCGGTTTTGACAAGGGGCGCACAATCGTTGGAAAATGCCCCGCCATAGCCGGACCGGAGGGGTAACCATCAAAAAACCCGTTTTCATGCGCAATGTCATACCTAATGGCTTGATTGCAAAACGGAACCGTGACCTGAAGTCGACAAAAATATACCATAACCCGCGGCGGCGGGACGTGAAATAAATACAGGGAATCGGCATGGAATTCATCGTCAAAAGCGGCACACCCGAGAAACAGCGTACCGGCTGCATCGTGGTAGGGATTTTCGAATCGCGCAAGCTCTCCGCCGTGGCGCACCAAGTCGACGTAGTCTCGGGCGGCGTTATCGCGGCGATATTGCGGCGTGGCGACCTCGAAGGAAAATCCGGCCAGACTCTGCTGTTGCACAATATCGCCAACCTTCCCAGTGAACGCGTACTGCTCGTGGGTTGCGGCAAGGAAAAAGAATTCAATGAAACCCGTTACCGCGAGGCGACTGCCAGCGCGGTGAAGGTCCTCAACGATACCGGCACCACCGAAATCACCACTTATCTCACCGAGCTCGACGTCAAGGGTCGGGATATCGCCTGGAAAATACGCCAGGCGGTGGAAGTGATGGAAGCCGCGTTGTACCGTTTCGATCAGCTCAAGAGCAAACCGAACAATCAACGGCGTGCCCTGCGGCGCGCGGTGCTGGCCGTGCCCAAGCGCAGCGATCTCGGCACCGGCGAGCAGGCGATCCGGGAAGGCCGGGCGATCGCGGAAGGCGTGCGACTGGCGCGCGATCTCGGCAATCTGCCCGGCAATATCTGCACCCCCACGTACCTCGCCGAACAAGCGATCGAGATCGGCAGGCAATACAACTTGAAAACGACGGTGCTGGAAAAGGACGACATGCAGCAACTCGGCATGGGCGCGTTGCTGTCCGTAGCGCGCGGGAGCCGCCAGCCACCCAAGCTGATCGTGCTCGAATACACGGGCGGCAAGGAAAGCGAAGCCCCCGTGGCGCTGGTCGGGAAGGGGCTGACGTTCGACGCCGGCGGCATATCCATCAAGCCCGCGGCCAGCATGGACGAAATGAAGTTCGACATGTGCGGCGGGGCTTCCGTGCTCGGGGCCATGAAAGCCGCGGTCGAACTGAAGCTGCCGATCAACATCGTCGGTATTGTGCCGAGCTCGGAAAACCTGCCCGACGGCGACGCCAACAAGCCCGGTGACATCGTCACCAGCATGTCCGGCCAGACGGTGGAGGTGCTCAACACCGACGCCGAGGGCCGGCTGATCCTGTCCGACGCCCTCACCTACGCCGAGAAATATAATCCCGCCGTGGTCATCGATATCGCCACGCTCACCGGGGCCTGCGTGATCGCGCTCGGCGCCCACGCCAGCGGGCTGCTGGCCAACAACGATCAGCTGGCGCGCGAAATTCTGAACGCCGGCAAGTACACCCATGACCGCGCCTGGCAGCTGCCGCTGTGGGACGAATACCAGAAACAGCTCGACAGCAATTTCGCCGACATGGCCAATATCGGCGGGCGCGAGGCCGGCACCATCACCGGCGCTTGCTTTCTCTCGCGCTACGCGAAAAATTTCAAATGGGCGCACCTCGACATCGCCGGCACCGCCTGGAAAACCGGCAAGGAAAAAGGTGCCACCGGTCGTCCCGTGCCGCTGTTGGTGCAATTCCTGATCAACCGCGCGCGCACGCGTGACGCGGAAACCACGGCATGACGCGCGTCGATTTTTACCTGCTCAACGACAACGCCGAAACCGGCAAAAACCTCGCTGTCTGCAAACTCACGCATAAGGCCTATGCGCTCGGTCACCGGATTTATATCCTGGCCCCCGATTCCGCCCAGGCGCAGCGTCTTGACCATTTACTGTGGACTTTCAACCAGGGCAGTTTCATTCCGCATGGGTTGAGCGCGGAGTTGCCGGATGCCGACATCCCGGTCTTGATCGGTTATGATGAACCACCGGCGACGCACGAGGACGTGCTGATCCAGCTCACGCCGCAGGTCCCGGAGTTTTTCAGCCGCTTCCAACGCGTTGCCGAAGTGGTCAACGGCGGCGAGGAAGAGAAGGCGCAGGCGCGTGAGCGTTTCCGTTTTTACCGCGACCGCGGCTATGCGCTGCAAACTCACAAAATCCCCGCCAGCGATTTTGTCGAGGCTTGAACCATGGAATCTTCCGATTCGAAATACAAGCACAAGCCTTCCGAGAAACACACCCTCGAAGAGGTGTTGAAGTCGCTACAGGACCTGATTCGCGTGGATTTGTCCGAGGGCAGGACTGCGGCCGGCAAGCCGGGGCCACCCCAGATGGCGTCACGCCCCCGCGAAACCGCCGAACCCAAACCCAACTTGGGGAAATCATCGAGTCAGCGGGAAGATTTCGCCCCGGTGTCACCGGGCGCGGCGCCGGTAAACCTCGATGCCGTGATGCGCTCCCTCAAGGAACTGATCACCAATGAGCTCGATGTCGGCGACGATTCCAAACCGGCCGCGGCACACGACGAATATCTCGCAAAAGAAGAAGATATCGAGGAGTACATCCCGGATGAATTATCGCTGCTGGATGAGGAATTGGAAACCCGTGACGAGCCCATTCCGGAAGAACTGGAAGCCGCGCCACCGCCTGATGATGTTCTTGCCCCCGAGGTAATTGACGAATCAACTCTCCCGAAGGAAATCACGCCGCTTGATGAGGAATTGGCTATTGAGGAACCGGTTGAACTCGCACCGCCGCCGAGCGCGCTGACAGAGACCACGGATCTTCCCGGAGAAAAATCGACAGAATTGGATGAAAGCCCGGCACAACCCGTCCCGGAAGAATTTATCCCGCTCGACGAGGAATTGACCTTCGAGGCACCGGTGGAACCCGAAATCCCATCCACCGTATTGGAAGAGAGCATGGAGCTCCCTGGGGAAATCTCGCCGGACCTGCTCGCAGAACCCGTGTCTCCGCCGCCAGCCGGGGACGCGTCCCTACTGGAACCAGCGCCAGAGCTCGCGCCGGGCACGCAGCATGAATTGTTCTTCGAGGAAGCACATTCACGTGCTCCCGGACCGGGCTCGGTAGCGACGAATACCGCCCCAAGACCGTCACCGGAATCCGAGCCAGCGCCGAAACCACCGGCATCCTGGGAAGAACATGAACAGCTCGTGGAGGCCAAGCATGAGGAGGCGGCCGAAGCCTTGCCGACGATCGATGTCGAGGAAAGTTTCGATGACCGCAATTATTTCGCCAACACGACATCCGGTGAGATCACGCCACCGGCATCGGAAGAGACCATTGACCTGAGTGTGAAAATTTCTTCTGAACCGCAGACCGATATGTCCCCTGCCGCCGAGATGACGGCAGCACCGGAACCCAAAGAACCACCGGTGGCGCCAGCCGACGAGGCCACCGGGAAGAAAATCACACTGGAAATCGTGGATGAGCCGATCCCAGAGAAAACTCACGACAAATATTCTGTCGATTTCGACTCCTCCGATTTGAGTCCGCCCCTGCCGGAGGAACCGGAGCTGACCCCGTTGGAGGCAGGCCCGACCGCGGAGAGTGTAACGCCGGCCGCACCCCCCGACGATTTAGACTCGTCCGATTTGAGCCCGCCCCTGCCGGAGGAACCGGAGCTGACCCCGTTGGAGGCAGACCCGACCGCGGAGAGTGTAACGCCGGCCGCTACCACCGAAGCCGACAGCACCCCGGCACCGGAGCCGGAAACCACGGCACCCGCGCAGGAAGCGCCCGCCATCGAGGCCAAAACCGAAACGCCTCCAATAACGGAGCACTCGCGAGAGGCCGGAGAAACATCGACGCCGCAGGAACCGGTTTCCATCAAACTGGATGACATCCCGGTTTTAAAGGATGTCGTGGCCTCACCGGGGGATGGCAGGCGGAAAAAGAAAACCGCCACGCCAGCCCCCAAGCCGCCGCTGCCCGCACCCGACCGCGCGCGCGAAATCGTCGTGCGGGCGGTGGCCAAGCTCAACGTCGAGATGCGCAAATCCGGGAGCGCGGGGCTCGACACCCGCACCATTCTGCGACTGCAGCAGCTGATTCGCCAGGAACTTGAAAAAGGCGGGGAGAAATGATCGGCCTGTTTAATAAGTGAATAATTTCCGATCAGTCACTAAAATTCCGCGCGCTTTTCAACTGTTACTGTTTCGATGAGCCAGAACCCACAAAACCCCGCTGGCGGCGGTGCGGCCCCCGATGCCACCCTGAGCAAATCCTACGATCCGCACGCCATCGAAACGCGGATCTACGATACCTGGGAGCGCCAGGGGCACTTTGCGCCCATGGGGAAGAAAAAACCCTACTGCATCATGATCCCACCGCCCAACGTCACGGGCAGTCTGCACATGGGCCATGCGTTCCAGGACACGCTCATGGACGCGCTGATCCGGTACCACCGCATGCGGGGCGATAACACGCTGTGGCAGGCGGGCACCGACCACGCCGGCATTGCCACCCAGATGGTGGTCGAACGCCAACTCGAGGCCGAGGGCAAGACCCGCCACGACCTAGGGCGCGCGGAGTTCGTCAACCGCATCTGGCAGTGGAAGGCCGAATCCGGCGGCACCATCACGCGCCAACTGCGGCGCCTGGGCGCCTCGCTCGACTGGTCGCGCGAGCGTTTCACCATGGACGAGGGGCTCTCGCGTGCCGTCACCGAGGTTTTCGTGCGGCTGCATAAAGAAGGCTTGATTTACCGCGGTAAACGCCTGGTCAACTGGGACCCGGTGCTGCACACGGCGGTTTCCGATCTGGAGGTCGTCTCGGAAGAAGAGGCCGGTCATCTCTGGCATATTCGTTATCCCGTTTCGGGAAGCAAAGAATATCTTGTCGTCGCGACAACACGCCCGGAAACCATGCTGGGCGACACCGCCGTGGCGGTCCACCCGCAGGACGAACGCTATAAAGAATTCATCGGCAAGATGATCGAGCTGCCGCTCACGGGGAGGAAAATCCCCATCATCGCGGATGAATACGTGGACCGGGAATTCGGCTCCGGTTGCGTGAAAATCACACCAGCCCATGACTTCAACGATTCCGAGGTCGGCAAGCGCCATGACCTGCCGCTGATCAATATTTTCTTCTCCGACGCCGGCATTAATCTTCCGGGTTCACCGTATCATAATCTCGACCGTTTCGCGGCGCGTAAAAATATCGTCGCCGACCTCGAAGCGCAGGGTCTGCTCGAACGGGTGCAGGACCACAAGCTCATGGTCCCGCGCGGCGACCGTACCGGGGCGGTGATCGAGCCGTTTCTCACCGACCAGTGGTACGTCAAGGTTGGGCCACTGGCGAAAGCGGCGATCAAAGCGGTAAAAGACGGCCGCATCCGGTTCGTTCCGGAAAACTGGAGCAAGACCTATTACGAGTGGATGCGCAATATCCAGGACTGGTGCATTTCGCGCCAGATCTGGTGGGGCCACCGCATCCCGGCCTGGTATGACGCCGACGGTAATATTTACGTCGCGCGCAGCGCCGAAGCGGCGCACGCCCTGGCCCGGAAAAAACATGGCCAGGATGTTCTCCTCGTACAGGACGAGGACGTGCTCGATACCTGGTTCTCTTCGGCGTTGTGGCCGTTTTCCACGCTCGGCTGGCCGCAGCAAACGAAAGAGCTGAAAACCTTTTACCCCACGAGTGTGCTGGTCACCGGCTTTGACATCATTTTCTTCTGGGTGGCGCGCATGATCATGATGGGGCTCAAATTCATGGACGATGTGCCGTTTAAACAGGTCTACATCACCGGCCTGATCCGTGACGCCCACGGCCAGAAGATGTCGAAGTCCAAAGGCAATATTCTCGATCCGCTCGACCTTATCGACGGCATCGACCTCGAATCGCTGGTGCGCAAACGCACCGGCGGGCTGATGCAGCCGCATATGGCGAAAAAGATCGAGCAGGCCACGCGCAAGGAGTTCCCGCAGGGCATTCCCGCCTTCGGCACGGACGCCCTGCGCTTCACCATGGCCAGTCTCGCCACCCCGGGGCGCGACATCAAGTTCGACCTCGGGCGCATCGAGGGTTACCGCAATTTCTGCAACAAACTCTGGAACGCCGCCCGCTACGTGCTGATGAATACCGAGGGGCAGGA
>JANLIC010000061.1 GCA_024654125.1 Sulfuricaulis sp.
ATCTCCCCGGCCTGGGGCTGGCGCTGGGCGTGGTGCTGGTGTTTCTCGTGGGCCTGTTGATGCGCACCTGGGCGGCGCAAAAAATCTTTGCCTGGACCGAGACACTGATGTACCGGGTGCCACTGGTCAAGACGGTCTACGGGGCGCTGCGCGACTTTGCCAATTTCATGTCGCAGCCGAACAAGCAAGAATCGCAGCAGGTGGTGCTGGTTCGCCTCGGCGGCACCGACCTGCGCGTCATGGGCTTCGTCACGCGCGAGGATCTTACGAGCCTGCCGCCCGGCATGAGCGAGCCCGGGATGATCCTGGTATACATGCCCATGAGTTATCAGGTTGGCGGCTACACCGCGCTGGTCCCGCGCACATCGGTGCAGCCGGTGAACATGTCGTTCCAGGAAGCCATGCGCTTTACCCTGACCGCGGGTCTCAGCGTTCCCGTCGCCAAAGACGAAAAATAAATTAATGGGGCCAGGCTCAATTTAATTTGTTCTTCCATCCCTGCCCCCAACACCCCGAGCCATCCAGAACCGGGACGGAAGGGCGAATAAAGCAAATCAAGAAAGAATAAACGAGGTCAGATCACAGTTATCACTAATATAAGCAATTAATTATGATCTGACTCCTGTTCAGTACGTTCTGTTCTCCGCGTCGAGTTGGTTACAATATCAGGCATCGTTGTTGCCTGAATGCCCGGCCAAAAAACCGTTGACATGGACGTGCCTGGCAATTTCGCCAGAGGGAGGTGGTGATGCAATCTAAAAATAAAACCTTGGCGGCATCCAAGTGGCGCATGGCAATCGCCGTGCTGCTGGCTTGCACCGTGTCTCTGGTCTCGGGTTGTGCGGCCGATTGGGTCGCCCCGCACGATCAGGCGTCCGAAGATCGCCTGATCTCCGCCTACGAGCGCATCAACCGCTTTTACGATGAAATCACCGACACCGCGCCGGCGGAGCGCGGCTATCCCCGATTCGCGCGCCACTATGCGGACGTAGCGACCGATCTGCGCGTGTTGCTGCTGCGCCAGAAAACCCGGGCCAACAACAGCGAGTCGGAAAAGATCACCGTCAACATTCTTGAAAGTTGGGAGAAAACACGGGAGCAGCACAGGCGCTACAGCGAGAGCGCAGAGCGCCGCAAGAACCCGTATCCCGATACTAAGATCAACCTCGACAGGCAGCAATTCGAGGATCATTTCAAGGCCGCGCTCATTGCCGAGCGCGCGAAGCGATAACGGACACGGAGGAATATCTGCACATGGATTGGAAAACTGTCTGGTCCGAAGCGGTGGGCGCGGCCGAGAAGGCGGTGAAGGCCAAGGCGCCGGGCGCGCGCAAGTTCGTGAAAAGCATCGCCGAGGCGCGCAAGAAACGCCTTGAACTGTTGTTGCTGGCGATGGCCGACGGCGCGCTCGATGAGCAGACGATCGATGAAGAACTGAAAGAGGAAAAGGCGATCCTCGAATCGGAGTTTCTGGCCGTACAGGTCATGGTGAAAAAGGCGGCGCAGGATGCCGCCAACGCCTTGATCGGCACCATCGAGAAGGCGTTGTTCAAGGGAATCGATTTCGTGGTTTGAGGAGAGCGCCATGGCGACAGCCAAAAAATTGCTGAAAATTGCACGACGACATCTCAACGAACGGTACATGCTCGGGGCGCTCGCGCCGAAAAACAATCCGGCGTGGAGCGGTCCGTGGGACTGCGCGGAGTTTTGTTCCTGGTGCGTATATCAGGCGACCGGCAAACTGTTCGGTTGCCGACCTCTCCGCGGACATCCCGACCGGGCAGATGCCTACACCGGTTTCTGGGGCGAGGACGCGGGCAAGTACGGCAAGATCATCTCGGTGGGCCAGGCCGCCGCCACCCCCGGCGCGTTCCTCTTGCGTCTTCCCGGCGGCGCCATCGGACATGTGGCCATTTCCGTTGGAGACGGCAGTACCATCGAGGCGCACTCCACCAAGCGCGGTGTGATCGTGGGCAATGTCGTGCCGCGGCGCTGGGATTACGGCGTGCTGGTGCCGGGAATCAAGGTTTCCGTGCCGGCGGCGCCGATGCCGATCGCCGCACCGGGAATCGTGCTGCGCCTCAAATCGCCGCGCATGACAGGCCGGCTCATCAAGGACGTGCAACGCGCCCTGCGTGACGCGGGCTGCAATCCCGGCCCCCTCGACGCCAAATACGGCCCGCAGACCGCGGCGGCGGTGCGCGCGTTCCAATTGCAAAAAGGCCTGGCGGTGGACGGCGAGGTCGGAGGCTTGACGGCAAGGAAGCTCGGAGTGCCTTTGAAATAAATGGAATCAATTGGAATCAGATCACCGCTTTCTCTAATCTAGGCAACCATTGATATCCGACCCCGGTTTCTGGAATATGGGAACCTATCACAATATCTGTTTCATTCGAGTATTTTCCGTGGCTTGCGTGCCGTAGAATTTCTTTACAAATCGATAATTGTCGTCCACTTCAGTATGACTTGAGGAGAAATAGCATGATGGTTGCCCATTGGAGTATTGATGCGAAGCTCGGATACAAACAAAATGTCATCGACCTAATGCAGCGTTGGTTAAAAGATATAGGGCCGCAGGCCGGGTTAAGCGCTGACAAGACGCGCTTGTTGACCGCTTCGGTCGGCGCGCTGGAAGCCACCGTCCAGTCGGAACATGTTGTTAAGGACCTCAACGAACTTAACCAGGCTTGGGACAAACTGGCGACGATCGCGGCGCACAAGCAATGGAGCAAGGATCTCGAACCCCACGTGGTTTCGGGAACAAGCCGCTGGGAAATCTACCGCGTCTTGTAGTGGCGAGTTAAAAGGGGCAGCAGTGGCTGTTTATCAATCATTACGGTCCTGTCGAATAATCAATTCAATTACCGAGAGCTTCCATGTATAGGCTCTTTGTTATTTCCTGGCTCGCGATATTATCGCTGATTCCTGCCGGTTATTGCATGGCAGAAACTACGCGCACACCGTTTCGATTCGAAACAATAAAGAACTTGGGTGAAATGTCCGGTTTTATCCGGCAGCATTTCTCGCTCGGCTCATCTCGCGACGATCTGCGACGCGTCTTCGTGACCGAAGGCCAGGCAACCCTGAAGCGGCATCCGCAGGAGAAGGGTGTCGAGAAATATATTTACGATATCAATCTTTGTAATTATTACGTCTGGCGCTGGAATGTGTCGGCCGATTTCGATGCGAACGGCAAGTTGCAGCAGGCTTATATGAACGGCAATATAACTTTTCAGAACGGCAAACCAAAAAAGGAAGTATCCAAGGTAGCGGAAGCAGGAAAGAAAGCGTCAATATATAAAGCGCAGCGCCCAAGGCCGGAGGCCTACAAGGGTGAAAAGTCGCTCGGTTATATCCTGTTTGATCGGGACAGCGACGCCAAGACGATTCATGATCAGGCGGCTGTCGGTAGTGGCCCGAGCCGGGTGGACCCTGTCGATATGGGAACCATGACCGTGTACAAGGATGTCGAGCCTTGGCGCTCGATATTTGACCAGGATCGCGCCGACCGTATTGCGCCTTATCAAGGCGATTGCGAAGCGGTTGATAAAATCCTGCAAAACAGGAAAGCGTAGGAGAGAATATAGAAGGAACCAGTATGAAAAGGTTGATGCGTTCCAGCGCAGCAGTCCTGCTTGTCATTCAATAAAAGGGTTTAGTACCGAATGGCACTTACTTAATTTTCCGAGGATGTCCATGCATCCTGACGTTCTCTCTGGCGATCGCCCTGGCTTCGGTCAGCAAGGGAAATTGTTTTGGT
>JANLIC010000062.1 GCA_024654125.1 Sulfuricaulis sp.
TGCAGATACTTGATGGCCGTGCGCTTGTGCTTGCGGTTGATGAAGTCATCCACCATGCCGGACTGCAGCGGGCCGGGACGGAATAAAGCCACAAGCGCCACGATTTCCTCGAAGTTGTCGGGCTGCAGACGCTGAATGAGGTCTTTCATGCCGCGTGATTCCAGCTGGAACAGGGCGGTGGTGCGCGCGGATTTGATCAGCGCATACGTCACCGGATCGTCAATGGCGAGTTGTTCAATGACGATCGGTGACTCGCCCTTGCTTTCGCGCTCCACATTGATGGTCTTGACGGCCTTGTCGATGATCGTGAGCGTGCGTAAACCGAGAAAATCGAATTTAACCAAACCGATTTTCTCGACGTCTTCCATGTCGAGTCCGGTAACGGTCTGTTTGCCGCCCTGCTCACAGTACAGCGGCATGAAATCCGTGAGCGGCCCGGGAGCGATCACCACGCCGCCGGCGTGCTTGCCGGCGCTGCGTGCCATTCCTTCCAGCGTGCGCGCCGTGTCGAGCAAGTCGCGCACGTCCTCTTCCTTCTGGTAGCGTTCCGCCAACTGCGGCTCGATTTCGAGCGCGCGTTCGAGCGTCATGCCGATCTCGAAGGGGATGAGCTTGGCCAGCTTATCCACGTATCCATAGGGATGATCCATGACGCGTCCGACGTCGCGCACCACGGCCTTGGCGGCCATGGTGCCGTGCGTGATGATTTGCGCCACGCGGTCCGCGCCATAGCGCTGAGTGACATATTCAATGACCTCATCGCGCCGTTCCATACAGAAGTCGACGTCGAAGTCAGGCAGCGAGACGCGCTCGGGATTGAGGAAGCGCTCGAACAGCAGGTCGTACTTGATCGGGTCGAGCTCGGTGATACCGAGACAATAGGCCACCAGCGAACCGGAACCGCTGCCGCGCCCCGGACCGACCGGAATGCCGTTGTGTTTCGCCCACTGAATGAAATCCGCGACGATCAGAAAGTAACCGGGGAAACCCATCTTGATGATGATGGACAATTCCAGTTCCAGGCGCTCCCGGTAGGTGATCCTGGAGTTTTCGCGCCGGTCATCCGGAATCAGCCGCCGTCGCGCCTCGAGACCCGCGTGCGAATTTTCGCGCAGCAATTCATCAATCGTCATGCCTGCGGGTACCGGATAGGCCGGAAGATAGTAGCGCCCGAACTCGAATCGAAGATTGCAGCGCCGGGCGATTTCAGCCGTGTTGTCGATGGCCTCGGGAATATCCGCGAACAGGTCAGTCATCTCCGGCGTGCCGCGGAAATACTGCTGGGGCGTGTAACGCCGTGGACGTCGAGCGTCGGTCAACACGCGGCCGTCCTGGATGCAGACTCTGACCTCGTGCGCGTCAAAATCGGTCTGTTCCAGGAACACCACGTTATTCGTCGCCACCACGGGCAACGCCAGGCGCCGCGCCAGCGCCACGGCGGCGTGATTGTAATCTTCCTGAAATGGCTGACCGGTACGCTGTAACTCGAGATAAAAACCGTCCGGGAACCATTCCTGATACGCACGCGCCACTGCTTCCGCCTGATCCGCATTGTTCGTTAACAACGATTGACCGACGTCACCATCCTGCGCCCCCGAAAGCGCGATCAGCCCGACCATCGGGGACTCGAACCAGGATTTATTGAGACAGGGTTTGCCGGAATGCTGCCCGTCCACGTAGGCGCGCGTCAGCAGCCGGCACAACCGCCGGTAACCCTCGTGGTTCCGGCACAGGAGGACCAGGCGATAGGGCTTGTGCGGATCGGTGGGGTTTTCCAGCCAGACATCCGATCCCACGATAGGCTTCACGCCGGCCGCACAGGCCGCCTGATAGAATTTGATCACCCCGAAAAGATTACTCAGATCGGTAATGGCCACGGCCGGCATACCATGACGAACGGCGGATTTGACCAGATCGTCTGTGCGGACGATGCCATCGGCCAGCGAAAACTCGGTATGGACGTGCAAATGGACGAAAGGCCGGCTCACGCCCGTATTTCACCGTAAATCCTCGGGCCTGGGAAGCAGTAATAACCGGCGCCGCCGAGGCTGGATTAATTAGGCTTTTCAGGATGTCGGGATATAATGTTACTCGTATACCTCCACAGCGCTGTACAAGCAACTGAAACTGAATAAATGGGCATTACCGAGGTCATTACCAATCCCCGCGTCAGACAGTGGCTCCCGGGAATTCTCAATGGCGGGATGCTGCTGTTACTTACCGCGAGCCTGGCCCAATGGACCTGGTTGCTCGTCAAACCTTCGATGCCACCGCTTATCGTAGCGCCAGAATCGGCTTCGACGCCGACCAGTTCTTTTACCCTGCAACCTCTACTGGCGGCCCATCTCTTCGGTCAAGCCAGCCAGGAATTGAGCGTCCGGCGCCTTGATAATCTCCCCCTCAGCAGCCTCAATCTCATTCTCGCCGGAGTAATCGCTTCGAGTGCCGGAGGCTATGCGCTGATTTCCGTTAATGGCCAGTCGCAGGAGCCCTTTGCGGTTGGCCAGGCCGTGACGGAAAACGCCATTTTGCAGGCGGTTTACCCGGACCGGGTCGTGATCCGCCGCCATGGCACGCTCGAAAGTCTGCTGCTCGAGGGGACGGAGAATTCACCGCCGTCGCAAGCGCAACCCACGCCCGAGGTTAACCAGTCTGCCGCCGTTCCCGACGAGCTTGTACGCAAAACAGCACCCAATCAGTATACGGTGGCGCGTGACAAGCTGTCCGAACATATGCGCACACCGGATTTTCTTAGCCAGGCAACGCTCATTCCATCGAGCGGCGGCGGTTTCCTGGTGCGTCATATCCAACCGGGCAGCCTGTACCAAAAACTGGGGCTGCGCGTAGGTGATGTCATCAAGTCTATTAATGGACAACCACTCAATACCGCAGAAGATGCCGTCAAACTTTATCAACAGATGGCCAGCCTCAACTCGGTGAATCTGGGAATCATGCGCAGCGGGAGATCTGAATCACTGACTTATCTCCTGGCGCAAAACTGAGTGATCGCATGTCTATCTCTATTTCATTCAAAAGAGCATTAATTTCAGGATGATCATCACCCGTCATTGGAAGACAGAGTTCCTTGGCTGGATATTGCTCGGCATCCTCCTGGTCATGCCGTACGCGGTTTATGCCGAGGAGGACGCACAGGATAAAAGCACGAATGCACAACCCCTGCGGGCCATTCCGCCCCCGGCCCCGCCGGGTTCGAGGGGAGTGCAGCCCATGTCACCCGGACAACCTGCAAGGCCTGCGACACCACCGGCGACAGCCGGCGTCGCGGCCCCGCCCGGTCCGGGACTACGGCCGGGCGAAATGATGTTTAATTTCCAGGATGCGGATATCCAGGCGGTGGTGAAAACCGTGTCCCAGATTACCGGCAAGAATTTCCTCCTGGATCCGCGCGTTAAAGGCAAATTGACGATCATCTCCACCAAGGCGGTTTCCAAGAATGCCATTTACCAGATATTTCTGGCATCGCTAAAAGCTCAGGGTTATGCCGCCATTGACAGCGCCAGCGGATTCATCAAGCTGGTCCCGCTCGCGGATGCCAAACAGAGCGCCGACGTCTCCACCGGGGCCATGCCCCGCCCCGGCGAGCAAACCATCACTCACGTCATCACGGTGCAGTACAGTTCCGCCGCGCAACTGGTCCCACTGCTGCGTCCGTTGATGGCACCGACCAGCCAGATTTCCGTTTATCCGCCGGCGAACACCCTGATCGTCACGGACTACGCCGACAACATCCGTAATCTGTTGCGCATCGTCGAGATCATCGACCAGCGTGGCGGCGCCGAACTGGCGATCATCCCCCTGAAGCACGCCTCGGCCTTGGACATCGCCGACATGGTGGTTCGGCTTTATCCCAATGTCACACAAACCACCGGAGCCCCCAATGCCGCCCAGGCCGCCGCCGGCGAGGCGGATCGCGTCACCATTTTGCCCGACCTGCGCACGAACAGCTTGCTGGCGCGCGCGGAGAATCAGGGCGCCATTAATGATCTTCGTGAATTCGTTGAAAAACTCGATGTGCCGGCCAAGGTTTCCGGCAATACCCGCGTGGTGTATCTGCGCAATGCCGAGGCCACCAAGCTCGCTGAAATACTGCGCGGCTTGCTCACGGGTGAAGCCCGCTCGCAACCCTCAGCCCCCGCGGTTCCAGGCCGGCCGGCGCCCACCCGATCCGGCGCGGAGTCCTCGCAAATCCAGGCCGATGAGGCCACGAACGCGCTGATTATCAGCGCACCGGATGCGGTGTTCAATAACCTGCGCGCTGTAATTGAAAAACTCGACGTGCGGCGCGCGCAGGTTTTCATTGAAGCGCTCATCGCCGAAATCACCACCGACAAGGCCTCGGAGCTTGGCGTTCAATGGTTCGTCGGTGACCAGAAAAGCGGCGGTTCGCTCGGCGCCGCCACGAACTTCCCCAACACCGGAGCCAGCATCGTCAGTGCGGCTATCAATCCCGCGGGGTTGGCGAGCGCCGGAGGTCTGACGCTGGGATTCGTCGGTGAAACCATCACCGTGGACGGCCGGCAGATTCGGGGGTTGGGGGCACTGGCGCGCGCATTGGACGAGAAGAATATCGGCAACATCATGTCCACGCCGAACCTGCTAACGCTGGACAATGCCGAGGCGAAAATTGTCGTCGGCCAGAACGTCCCGTTCCTCACCGGCAGTTTCTCCCAGGCCACGACCACGGGCGGCGCGGTCAACCCGTTCCAGACCATCGAGCGCAAGGATGTCGGCCTCACCCTCAAGATCAAGCCTCAAATCTCCGAGGGCGGTACCGTCAAGCTCCAAATCTTCCAGGAATCCTCCAACGTCGCGAGTGCCGCCGGGGTCGGGGCCCAGGACCTCATTACCAACAAACGATCCATCGAAACCACAGTGATCGTGGACGACGGACATACCGTGGTGCTAGGCGGTCTGATCGAGGACACCCAAACGGACAACACCCAGGCCGTGCCACTGCTCGGCCGGATTCCGCTGCTTGGCTGGCTGTTCAAATCCAACGAAAAGAAGAGCAAGAAGACCAACCTGATGGTGTTCCTGCGTCCGATCATCGTGCGCAGCGGCGATGACAGTTACAGCTTTACCCGCAGCCGTTATGAACAAATCCGGGCCGCGGAAAAGACCGTGTGGAAGAAAACCTCGCCACAACTCGAAGGCTTCAGGCCTGCAGTACCGGAAGCGACGTCTGAAAAACCTTCCTCCGTGGAAATTTCTCCGAACAAAATTTTCGGTCCACCCAACATCTCGGATTCCGAGTAGCTATCGAGCCGCGCCACATCCTGAACCTAAACCACGGCCGCCATGAATAACGCGCCCGACCTTCAATCACTGGACCCTGCCTGGACGCAGCGCCTTCCCTATCACTTTGCGCGCCGGCACGGCGTGATCAGCGCCTGCCAGCGAAATGGCTTGATCGAAGTCTGGGTCAAGCCGGGCATCACCAGCGCTGTCCTGGCAGAGCTGGACCGTGCCCTGGGACATCCCGTCCAGGTGCGGGAATTGAGCGCGGCCATGTTCGATTCCGCCCTCAATCGCGCTTATGAACGCGGTGTTTCCCAGGCCATGGATATTGTCGACGACCTGGATGAAGACCTGAATCTGGCGGAGTTGACCCAGAACCTCCCGCAGGCCAAGGATTTGATGGAGAGCGAGGACGATGCCCCCATCGTGCGGTTGATCAACGCCCTCCTGACCCAGGCCGTGCGCGAAGGCGCCTCCGACATCCACATCGAACCGTTTGAAACTCGCTCCGTAGTGCGTTATCGCATCGACGGGATTTTGCGGGACGTGGTCGAACCGCAGCGCGCACTGCACGGCGTGCTGGTATCACGCGTCAAGATCATGGCCAGCCTCGATATCGCCGAGAAACGACTTCCGCAGGACGGGCGCATTACGCTGCGCCTCGCCGGCCGGCCGGTGGACGTGCGCGTCTCCTCCGTCCCCACCGGTCACGGTGAGCGAGTGGTGTTGCGCCTGCTGGACAAGCAGGCCGGCCGCCTGGACCTTACCGGGCTGGGGATGTCAAACGACACCTTGATGATGCTTGTAGACCTGATCAACCAGCCGCACGGAATCATACTTGTTACGGGCCCGACCGGGTCGGGTAAAACCACGACGCTCTATGCGTCACTGGGGAAGCTCGACAGCGGTCAGCACAACATCTTGACGGTCGAGGATCCGATCGAATACGATCTTGACGGCATCGGGCAGATGCAAGTCAACACCAAGATCGAGCTGACCTTTGCCAGGGCACTGCGGTCGATTTTGCGCCAGGACCCGGACATCATCATGATCGGTGAAATCCGCGATCTGGAAACGGCGCAGATCGCCGTCCAGGCGAGCCTGACCGGTCACCTGGTGCTGGCCACCCTGCACACCAATGACGCCGTCGGCGCCGTAACACGTCTGGTGGACATGGGTGTCGAACCGTTTCTCGTGGCCTCCAGTATGCTGGGTGTGCTGGCCCAACGACTGGTCCGCAAGCTCTGCCCAATGTGCCGCCAGGAACACGGGCCCGATGCCGCCGAGCAGAAACTGCTTTACGCCGGCGGGAGCGAGTCTGGGGCGAGAACCATTTTCATGCCGGGAAGTTGCCACGCCTGCGCCAACACGGGATATCAGGGCCGAACCGGGATTTACGAACTCTTAAGCATTGACGACAGCCTGCGCACCCTGATCCACGACGGCGCCGCGGAAGGAAAGTTGCGTGATTACGCGCGCGCACGCGGCATGCGCACCATCCGCGACGACGGCCTGCGCTGGGTGCGCGCGGGCGTTACCAGCCTTGAAGAAGTCTTGCGCGTAACGCGCGAATAATCATGGCCGCCTACGAATATCAGGCGCTGAATGCCATGGGGCACGCCGTCAACGGCGTGATGGAAGGCGACGCCGAGCGCCAGGTGCGCGCGGCCTTGCGCGAAAGAGGGCTGACGCCGCTACAGGTCGAAGTCATCGACCAGCGCGCGGAATCCCGTCGTGGCGGCTGGCGTTTTTCCCTGCGTCGTGGAATTCCCGGTTCAGAACTGTCCCTGCTGACTCGTCAGTTTGCCACCCTGATCCATGCCGGGCTCACCATCGAGGAATGCCTTAACGCGCTTATCGAGCAAACGGAAACCGCGCGTTCCCGCGCCGTGCTGGCCGGAGTGCGCACGCGCCTGCTGGAGGGCCAATCGCTGGCGCGCAGCCTGGCGCAGTTTCCGGATTCGTTTCCGGAAATATTCCGCAGCATGGTGGACGCCGGGGAACAGTCGGGCAAGCTCGACGAGGTGCTCGAGCGGCTGGCGGATTATACCGAGAGCCGACAAGCCCTCCAGCAAAAGGTGATTCTCGCTTTCATCTATCCGGCGCTGGTCACGCTGGTCGCCGCCGCGGTGGTCATCGGCCTGGTGGTCTATGTCGTGCCGCAAGTGACGCGCGTCTTCGACAACACCGGACAGCAACTGCCGCTCATCACGAAAATACTTATTACAGTTAGCGATTCCCTGCGCGCCGGCGGCTGGTGGTGGCTGCTTATTGCCGTGGGCTCTTTAATCGCCTTCCGTCTCGCCCTGCGGGAACCGCATTTGCGCCTGCAATGGCACCATCTTCTGTTGCGGATGCCGCTGGTGGGACGCCTGTTGCGCGGCACCAATGCCGCGCGCCTGTCCAGCACGCTCGGGATCCTGACGGCCAGCGGCATTCCCCTGCTCACTGCCATGCAGTCTTCCATCCAGGTCGTGACCAATTTTCCCATGCGGGCCGCCGTGGAGGACGCGTTGCGCCAGGTGCGTGAGGGCGGCAGCCTGGCCCGGTCGCTGGGCAAGACCAAGCTCTTCCCGCCCATGGTGATCCACCTGATCGCCAGCGGTGAGGCCACCGGCAAGCTCGACCGGATGCTGGAGCGCGCCGCTAACGCGCAGACGCGGGAACTGGAAAACTGGGTCAGGGCGCTGACGGCGCTGCTGGAGCCGGTGCTTATTCTGGTAATGGGGGCGATCGTATTATTCATCGTATTGGCTATCCTGTTGCCAATATTCGAAATGAATCAACTTATAAAATGAGGATGTCCATGAAATACACAGATTATTTTGGCCGCGCTTTCCCTCTCCCTCATTCCCTCTCCCGCAAGCGGGAGAGGGAGACGAGCCGAGGCGCGCTGGCGCGCGCGTTCCCCCTCACCCTCATTCCCTCTCCCGCGAGGGGAGAGGGAGGCGAGCCGTTACGCGCTACGCGCGTGCTTCTTCACTCTGGTTTCACGCTCATCGAAGTCTTGGTCGTCGTGGTCATCCTCAGCATCCTCGCCGCCTTGATCGTCCCGCGCATCATGGACCGTCCGGATCAGGCCCGCCTCATCGCGGCCAAGAGTGACATTCAGGCGATCAATAATGCACTCAAGCTCTATCGCCTGGACAACGGCGTTTATCCCTCGACGGAACAGGGCCTGCAGGCGCTCGTCAAAAAACCGGAAACCGGCGAAATTCCGCGCAACTGGAAAAGCAGCGGCTACCTCGACCGGCTTCCCAAAGACCCATGGAAATTCGATTACCAGTATCTCAATCCCGGACTGCATGGCGAAATCGATATTTTCAGTTATGGCGCGGACGGCCAACCCGGCGGTGACGGAGTCAATGCCGACATCGGGTCCTGGAATACCGATTACTAAGTCTGCGCGATGAATGCTCCACGCGCGATCCCTCACCCTCATTCCGACCGAGATGGAGATTCTCGCCGACTTCCCCTCTCCCGGCCCTCACCCTCATTCCCTCTCCCGCAAGCGGGGAGAGGGAGGCGAGCCGTGCGCGCTTTCGCGCGTC
>JANLIC010000083.1 GCA_024654125.1 Sulfuricaulis sp.
GAAATCCGCCCCTTTTATTTTGCGTAACGATTTGCGTAGCAGGTCGGATCGACCTATCTTTTAATAATAATGATGGATCGAAACAAATATCCCTGTCCCTGCTGCGGGCATCAGGTTTTCACGCGCCAGCCCGGCAATCACGAAAAATGCCCGATTTGCCTGTGGGAAGATGACATGGCGCAACTGCGGTTTCCGCTCATGCCGGGCAGCTCCAACCATGTCTCGCTCGAACAGGGCCAGCAGAATTTCGCGGAACTCGGCGTCGCCGAACGGCGTTACCGTGGTGAAGGGCGTGCCGCTTTCGAAGAAGAGCCGCGCGATTCCGACTGGCGCCCGCTCGACCCCCGGCGCGACAATGTCGAGGAGCCCGAGCGCGGTGTGGATTACGCGAATTCCTACCCCTTGGCCGACACCACCGTCCTTTACTACTGGCGCAAAACCTACTGGCGCAAGCTCGCGAGTTGAAGCGTCAGCGCCGGCGCCCAACCGACGATATCCTCGCCATCACGCATCGAGCGGGAGTGATGGATTGATCGAACCTCTACCCTATTCCTGGGCCGGGCAACCGCCCCGTTTCTTTGTGCTTCATCCTTTAGAGCAGAGCGGTGGTCACCGGAGCAGTAACGATGTTGCCCCACCACCCTGACTCATCGATTTTCTGGCAATCTTTTCGACCCTGAACTTTATTGACATGAGTCAGCGGGGCTCGCCACGTCCACGGATAATGAATCATGGCTCGGGGTTGACAGTGCGGATAATAATGATAATAATAACCATTATCATTCACTATCTGGGTACAAGGGGTCATGGTTATGAAGAAGCTGGTATTTCTGGCGGCAGGCACAGTCATGGTTGGAGCGGGGACGGCCAGCGCCGAGGTGGAGACCCAAGTCATCGGTGATATGCGGGGAGGGGTATACGTGGCGCGTACCGACAACCGCGACGGGACGGAAACGAAAGTGGACGATGTGCGAAACCGATTGCGGGCCGGCATCGAATCCCGATTCAGTGAGCAGTGGCAGGGCAGCGTTCGGTTCGCCGGACACTACTCGGACGAAATGACCGAGAAACGCTTCAGTTTTCATTCAACGAATGAATCGCGTCCTTTCGGGCAGTCAACCTTCGATATGTTCAATATCCGGTATTCGCCATCGAAATCCTCAAGCATTACGGTGGGCCGCCTGCAGACCAAGTTCGAGCTCGACGGAGTGGCGAAAAAATCGCTTGATCGCAATGACAGCCCAAACGTGGATATCGACTTCACCGAGGGTGTCCAGGCGACGTATGCATTTGATTCCGACTGGAAGGCGCATCTGATTTTGCAACACAATCCCAGCCTGGCAAAAAGCCAGCTGAGTCTAGCGCCCAATGTCCTGCGTGGGCCGCTCGATTTTACCGACAGTCAGACTCGCGTCAGCACGTTCATGGCGTTGGAGAATAAAATCAAGAGTGGTCCGTTTGTTCAGCGTGCCCTGGATATTACCTATCATCCACAAGCCCTGCTGGTAACGGGGAGTACTCCGGGAGGGCGTGAAGATTATGTCACCGTGGTGGGCAGAACTGCACTGGCTTGGCCGATGGGGACGGGGAAAGAGCGGTTTCTCCTGGGATTTGAGGTCGGTTATGCCCCCAATACTCACCGCGCGTCAGCGTTATCCCTGCCAGGATCTGGAGAGGTTAAGGGTTATGCCTGGCAAACTTCATTCAATTTAATGGAGTTTGCCCCGGGCCATAGTGTGGGATTGATTTGGGCTGAGGCCCAGGCGGGATGGCTGATATCGCCCGATTTTCGTGAGAATGAACGTCTTATCGAAGTGCGGCACCAATATGTTTTAACCAAACAGTTGAGCATGGAAAGTCGCATCCGCCAGCGACAGGAACTGGAACAACTGACGAGCGCCGTGCGTGAACGCGACGACAGAGATTTGTATGTGCGGCTGACCTACAAATTTTAAAAGTATCTTGTCGATCGGGGGCGGGCATGTGCCGCCTTCGTCCTTTACCACCGGCGCAAAACTTACTGGCGCAAGCTCGCGAGCTGAGAAATCATTTTCGACGCCTTTTAGCCCGGGGAGCTGATGGGGGCGTCACTGCCCTGATTAAAGCGCGGGCATCCTTCACGATAAAGTCCTTGAATACCTCGGCCACCGCCGAGAGACGCTTGCCGCGCCGGTGCACCATGTACCAGTGGCGCATGATGGGAAACTCCGCGACGTCCAGCTCCACCAACCGCTTCAGCTCCAGTTCCTGTTCGATGGTGGCGCGTGACAGCAGCCCCAGCCCCAGGCCCGCCTGCACGCTCTGCTTGATGGCCTCATTGCTGCCGACCTCCATGCCGGTCTTGAGAAGGATTTCTCGTTCGGTGAAAAAGCGCTCCATGGCGCTGCGCGTGCCCGAGCCCGGCTCGCGCACGAGAAAGACTTCATCCTGCAGGCGCTTCAGCGGAATTCTTTTCTGCTTCGCCAGCGGATGTTCCGGTGGCGCGACGATGACCAAGGGGTTTTCCATGAAAGATTCGGCCTCGACACCGGCCTCGGTCGGCGGCTGGCCCATGATGACGAGATCAACCGTGTTTTCCGTCAGCTGTTGCAGCAGTATTTCGCGGTTGGTGACATCGAGGCTGACGGTCACGTCCGGGTAGCGGCGTGAAAATGTCCCGAGCAGGGTGGGGATGAAGTAATTGGCCGTGGTGGCCACGGAAATACGCAACTTTCCTCCGGAAAGACCCTTTAGGCGGTTCAGGACCGTTTCAAGCTCGTCGAGTTGTTGGGTGATGGCACGCGCGTAGCCGAGTACTTCGCCTCCGGCCTCGGTGAGGTGAATGCGCTTCCCCAGTTGCTCGAAGAGGGCGAGACCCAGTTGTTTCTCGAGCAGCTTCACCTGCATGGACACGGCCGGTTGGGTGAGAAAAAGATCTTCGGCCGCGCGGGTAAAGTTCAGATGGCGCGCGACGGATTCAAAAACCTTGAGTTGGCGCAGGGTAAGGTGCAAAGTAAGGCTCCGGAATTGTGATAAGTAAAAGCTTATCATAACAATTAATAAATGTGAGTATTATTTATGATTGGGGCGTTATAGGGTTAGCGCCCTGTACAAACCGTACTTTCACTGACCGAATCGCAGGAGGGTAATTATGGGCACGCCAGAAGCAGGTGGAACGATCAAAGAAGGCAAAGAACGCTATAAAGCCGGCGTCATGCCGTACAAGAAAATGGGCTATTGGGAGCCGGATTACAAACCCAAGGACACCGACGTCATCGCGTTGTTTCGTATCACCCCGCAGCCGGGCGTGGATCACGAGGAAGCCGCCGCCGCTGTGGCTGGCGAATCCTCCACCGCCACCTGGACCGTGGTCTGGACCGACCGCCTGACCGCGTGCGAGCTGTATCGCGCCAAGGCGTACCGGAGTGAACTCGTGCCGAACACCGGTCCGGGCACTAAGAACGAAGCGCAATATTTTGCCTACATCGCCTATGACCTCGACCTGTTCGAGGAAGGCTCGATCGCCAACCTGACCGCCAGCATCATCGGCAACGTCTTCGGCTTCAAGGCCGTCAAGGCCCTGCGCCTGGAAGACATGCGTCTTCCGGTCGCCTACCTCAAGACCTTCCAGGGCCCGGCAACCGGCGTCGTGGTCGAACGCGAGCGTCTCGATAAGTTTGGCCGTCCCCTGTTGGGTGCGACCACCAAGCCCAAGCTCGGTCTGTCCGGCCGCAACTACGGCCGCGTGGTGTATGAAGCGCTCAAGGGTGGTCTCGACTTCGTCAAAGATGACGAGAACATCAACTCACAGCCGTTCATGCACTGGCGCGATCGCTTCCTCTATTGCATGGAAGCGGTGAACAAGGCCTCGGCCGCCACCGGCGAAGTCAAAGGCCATTACATGAAT
>JANLIC010000084.1 GCA_024654125.1 Sulfuricaulis sp.
AGGAGTCGACCGGCCGGATGCGCAAGCACCGTTACAGCACAGAGTTCAAGGTGACCGCCGTGAAGATGGCCTCGGCCCCCGACATCGAGGTCCAGGCGGTGGCGCAGGCTTTGGGGATTCATCCATTCATGCTGTCACGCTGGAAAAAGGAATACCGTGACGGAAAACTCCATGGCGATGCCCATTCCGGATTGAAAGAGGTTCAAGACATGGAGGTGGCCATGGCCGAACACCAGAAGATTCGCGAGCTCGAAGCCGCGCTAAAGAAGGCGCGGATCGAGAACGACCTTTTAAAAAAAGCCATCCAGTTCAATTTGGAACGAAGTCGGACCGCTTCGCGTTCATAGACCGGTACCGGGAGGAATACGGCGTGACTTTTTTGTGTCGTCACTACCGGGTCTCGACCAGTGGTTACTACGCCTGGACACAGCGCGCACCGAGTCCGCGATCCCGGGCCAATGCATCGCTGCGGCGCAAGATTCACCGCATCCACGAATGTTCCCACGGCATCTACGGTTCGCCGCGGGTCTGGGAGGCGTTGCAACAACAAGGAATCTCCTGCGGCGAGAACCGGGTGGCCCGGTTGATGCGGAACGCCTCTCTGCAGGGCCGGGTGGTGAAGGTCACGCGCCGGGCACCGGGGGTGCAGCGCTTCTTCGAAGCCACGCCCAATCTTAGGCAGGGTCAATCGGCACCGCAACGCCCCGATCAGCAATGGGTCGGAGATGTCACCTACCTCAAGGCCAGCGGCAAGCAATGCTTCCTCGCCACGGTGATGGACGTGTACTCAAGAAAGATTGTTGGCTGGTCCTTGGGCCATGACCGCACCGTGAACCTCACGGCTCGGGCGGTGCAGCGCGCCATCCGTGTCCGACACACGGAACATGACCTCCTGTTCCACTCCGACCGCGGCATCGAGTACGGCGCTTACCGTTACAAGGCGCTGCTCGGCACATACGGCATCCGCTCCAGCATGAACCGTCCCGGACACCCCGGTGACAATGCCCACATGGAATCCTTCTTCCATTCGATGAAAGCCGAATGGATCCGCGGCAAGACCTTCACCAGCTTCAGCGAGCTCGAAGCCGCGATCAAGCACTACATCCGTTTCTACAACCACCAGCGGCTGCATTCCGGCATTGACTACCACACGCCGGTGGAATATGAGAGATTGT
>JANLIC010000086.1 GCA_024654125.1 Sulfuricaulis sp.
CGACACGCTCATCGAGCAGGCCGAGCAGGGCGTGGATTACTTCACGGTCCATGCCGGCGTGCGCCTGCCGTGGATCCCGCTCACCGCCGAGCGCGTCACCGGCATCGTCTCGCGCGGCGGCTCGATCATGGCCAAGTGGTGCCTCGCACATCACCAGGAAAGCTTCCTCTACACCCACTTCGAGGACATCTGCGAGATCATGAAGGCCTACGACGTCGCCTTCTCGCTCGGTGACGGCCTGCGCCCCGGCTCGATCGCCGACGCCAACGACCGCGCCCAGTTCGCCGAACTGGAAACGCTCGGCGAACTCACCAAGATCGCGTGGCAGCACGACGTACAAACCATGATCGAAGGCCCGGGCCACATCCCGATGCAGCTGATTAAAGAGAACATGGACAAAGAACTCGAAGACTGCTTCGAGGCGCCGTTCTACACGCTCGGCCCGCTGACCACTGACATCGCGCCAGGCTACGACCATATAACGTCCGCCATCGGCGCCGCCCAGATCGGCTGGTACGGCACCGCGATGCTGTGCTACGTCACGCCGAAGGAGCACCTGGGATTGCCCGACAAGCAGGACGTGCGCGACGGCATCATCGCCTACAAGATCTCCGCACACGCCGCCGATCTCGCCAAGGGCCACCCCGGCGCGCAGTTGCGCGACAACGCGCTAAGCAAGGCGCGCTTCGAGTTCCGCTGGGCCGATCAGTTCAACCTCGGTCTCGACCCCGAGAAGGCGCAGGAATTCCACGACGAAACCCTCCCGCAGGAAGGCGCCAAGCTCGCCCATTTCTGCTCCATGTGCGGACCTCATTTTTGTTCCATGAAGATTACCCAAGAGGTTCGGGATTACGCCGCCAGCCAGAAGCTTACGGAACAAGAGGCCCTGAAAAAGGGAATGGAAGAAAAGGCCATCGAGTTCAAAAAGGCCGGCGCGGAAATTTACCGCAAGCAATAATTAAAAAACGATCTTGAGATAATTTGTGTCGCAATTCATCCCGATCTTCCGGCTGCTCAATGACGCCGAAGTCCGCTACATTGTCGTGGGGGGCATTGCCACGATCCTGCACGGTTATGTCCGCGCAACGGCCGACGTGGATCTGGTGGTT